>JBALWA010000040.1:0-44611 GCA_036960305.1 Halioglobus sp.
GGCGAACGCCCTCGCTCCAGATCGTAATTGTCTCGTGATCGACACCTTTCACCTCAGAGGCAGTAACAGCCGTGCTTAGCGAAAGTAGAGCGACAAAAAAAAGCCCCACTGTATAGTAGCGGGGCAAAACGAAGAGAAAATGCATCATGGGCGTTTCCGGACGGAAGGTGGGTTGGCGTTAAACAGGGGGCAACGTGCCCCCGAGTCGCAAATACCTATCAGAAATTGTAGCTCAGCTTTATCCCATAGGTTCTGGGGTCGCTCAAATTCGAGCTCGAAAGACCGGACACCGAATTGGGACGCCCACGAAAGACTTCCTGACGTTCATCAGAAATATTCTGTACAAATGCCGTCGCCTCCCAGGTTTGGTCAAGCGATGCCAGGTTAAAGCGGGCATCCCAACGATCGTAGTCATCGAGTTCATCATATTGCGGATTATTGAAAGCCGACAGCTGCTGCTCGCCGTTATATATGTAACTCAGCGTTGTACTCCAATCAAGATTCACCAATTCCCAGGCGTAGGTCAAGCTCGCTGAAGCCTTGTGCTCGGGCGATAATGGAAACTCGTTGCCCTTTAAGTCCTGAGTACTGGTACACAGCGGGTCCGCTGCGTCACCTACCCGCAGTGGCCCAATCGCACAGGCGTTGGTATCGGCTGAATCGTACTCCTCATACTCTGTCTTGTTATAAGAGTAGGTGGCACTCAAGATAAGGCCGTCTGTTAGTAAGGCCATGACCTCGGCTTCTACCCCGTAGGCGTTGGCATCGGCTGCATTTTCAAAGGTGCTCACCGTGGCGCCATTAACCACATCAGCCTTGTTTATTTGCAGGTCGCTATAGTCATAGTAGTACGCTGCAGTGGTAAGAGTGAGGCGCTGGTCCAGCATCGTACCCTTATAGCCTAACTCAAACGAGATAAGCTCCTCGGGATCGACCGTAGTCAGTTCATCCGTGGCAAGCGGCGACAGCAGATTGAAACCACCGGAGCGATAACCGGAGGCAATAAAGCCATACAAGAAATGATCATCTGACAGCATATGGTCTACCCCAATCCGCCAGGTCACTTTGCTCCAGTCGTCTTTATCCTTGCGGTAGACGGTTGGGTCAGTTTCGCTGGCAGGGTCATCCGGTATCAGCCACTGTACGAAAGTATTGTCTTCAGCCTCTTTCTCATCGCTGGAGTAGCGTAATCCCAGGGTGAACTTGGTGCTGTCGCTCCAGTCCCAATACATCTGGCCGTAGGCCGCATAGGAGGTTGTCTCTAAAAAGCCTTCACCGCGATACAAAAACCCGTCCTGGTTAGTCGGGAGGCCGCCACCGATTACAGAGCCTAGAAAAGTGTAGTTAGCGATCAGTTCTTCATTATGCTCGACAGCGTCCTGATACTGCTCCTCCTCACTGTTGTAGTAATACAACCCGCCCATGAAGTTCAGGCGTCCACTGAGGTCCGAGATAAGCTGTAACTCATGTGACCAGGTATCTGCCGACTGCCTATAGGTTTGTGTCATATCGACTGGCGTGCGAGCAAAACCTGTGAAGACATCGACCGTCAAGCCACCTAGTCCAGCCACAGGTAGCAGACTGTAGTCCAGCCCAGAGTCGCTGGCGTGACTGACGTCCAGGTCTCTGAGTCGGTTGAAACGAAATTCGCTGTACCCACCCGAATATTTCAACGTAAATTGATCGAATTCGTATTCGCTGATGAAGGTTGCGAATTCGCGCTCGGAAGTTTGACTGGGTGTGGTATCAACCGCCACCTTGTCACCGTCGCTGTCTATAGCGGGATTTTCCCGGGTCATACCCTGCTGCGGATTAGCAAAAAACTGGGCGGGGAAGGCGCCGACAAAATTCAGCTGCTGGAAGGGTGAACTGGTATTAAAAACTTCCTGCACCGGGTCTGTAAGGTAGTCATCGAGCACATAGCCAGCTGATACCTTCCTGTCAGAATCGGCGTTACTGTATTTAAAACTGTTACTCCAGCGCTCTGTCGATTGATGATCCAGGGCAAAAGTGCCGTAGAAATTGTCACGCTCATCATATTTGTCGCCATTGATGACATTAGTCTGGAGGCCGTCCCGTTTTATCTGTGAAAGCGCCACCAAAGCCGACAACTTTTCGGTAACCGGCCCACTCGCCAGGCCCTGCAGCACCTGGTAATCATAATTACCCACCTGACCAATCAACTTGCCGCCCCACTCCTCGGTATTGGGCTTGGTACTGATAAGATTGACCGCCCCGCCAATAGAGTTACGCCCGTACAGCGTTCCCTGTGGGCCACGCAGCACTTCTACCCGATCAATGTCGAGAAAGTTGGAATAGCCAAATATGTCAGTTTCGGTGTTATAGATGCCGTCCCAGTACAGGCCGACGCCCGGGTCAGAGCCCAGTGCGAGATTGGTTCTACCAATCCCTCGAATACTGACCCGACTTGGGGCTACTGTTAACGATGGCGTGAAGGCTGACAGGTCACGTTGATTCTCAATACCTTTTTCACTCATCGCTGATGAATCAAATGCGCTAATGGCGGCCGCGGTATCCATCAAGTTGGACTCCACCCGGTTGGCGGTGACGACAATTTCCTCCAGCATCACCTGAGAGATGGCTGGACTGGCGATCAGGCCGGCAATACTGCTAAAAAGAACAGTTCGGGTAAAGCGCTGCACAGGCTGCTTCATCGGTATAACTCCGGGGTCTAATTATTGTTGGGGGTCCGCTAAACACCGATCCGGGGAATCGATGCGCCAAACCCACTAAACTTACACAGATTCAAATATATTGATTTTATTTTTGCATGTCAACAATTTTAATAGACCCTGCCCCCAAGAAACCTTATCCTCTATAATCATCATAATTCTAAGAGTCAGGGCTTGAGAGACAAATGACGTTAAGTACGACGGTCAAACAGGCCACAGCAGAGAAGCGCACCCGCCGCACCCAGGAGAGGGCTGAAATAACCCGTGAGAAACTCATTGCTGCCGGGACGCAGCTATTCTCTGAACGCGGGTTTGATGCGGTTTCAGTACGCGACCTCGAAAATGCCGCCGGCGTTAAGCGCAATTTGCTCGCCTATCACTTTGAAGACAAAGACACACTATGGAAGGCCGTGGCCGATACAGCATTTGGGCTAATGGGGCTGGAATTTAATCAACGCCTGGACATTTTGAACGAGGTGTCCGGCCGAGAGAGCCTCGCATTCATCGTCAGGTTCTATGTCTATTTCCATGCTAAACACCCTGAGGTCAGCCGACTAATGAGTCAGGAGGCAACCCGACACAGTTGGCGCAACCAGTACCTGATTGATAATTACGTTCGCCCCTCTGTAGTCAAGATGGAGAAATTGGTAAAAGAAACACGCGGCCTGGACAGGGATGCCTTCATTCATTGGTACTACATAATGATCAGTGCGACCTCGACCATTTTTTCTTTCGCGGCTGAATGTCAGGATCTGTTTGATGTCGACCCCTGCGAAGCGAGTCGGGTTGAAGCCCACGCTGAGATGCTAGTCAACATGATGTTGTCATCCGACAAAGAGCCCGCATGATCGTTCGTAACGGCGCAGGGCTGTGCATCACCATTGAGCGGGACTTGCGTTCCAAGCTGGGAGAAACCGAGCTGCCGCCTATGCCGCAACCCCGAGATGGCGTCCTGATGTGAACACTCAGGCGAGTGTTGCCTCGTCAGGATCAGTATCTTTCGCTGCTTTCCGAGCCTTCTTCTTTTTTTGTTTTTTGACCAGGCGCTCGGTCCTGGAAAATTGCGGTAGGAAAATAAGTGCAGCACCTATCAACAGGTAACCTATGGTGATGTCTGTAAGCTGTGGCATTTGCAGGCTGGCGGAGTGCAAAATGCCCACGCTTGCGAGCCCCCCCGCGACAACAGAGAACATACCCGCATTGCGAAATTTGCCGTCAATCACCAGCGCGACAATACTTCCCCACATCAGCCCGGTAATAATGGAGCCCTGGGAAAGTGATTGATGCCCCATCACGTGGGCGCCCTCCCGAAGCATTGCGTCGACCAGTGCTGGATCAGTTAGCCCCGGAAGATTCTCAACGCCCAGACCACGCAGTGCATTGAGCATGGAACCCCACTTCACAATGGCAAAGTTGGATACATGGGGCATCATGGCGATTGCGATGGCCATCATATGGGTTCGCTTACAGTTTCTGGCGCTGTCGGAGATTAAGGAAATTGAAACGTAGACCAAGATGGGCGCGGCTGCAGCCAGCGGTACCAGGTTGTTAAGGAACGCCATGAGACCAAGGGTGGCCGCCAGAAAGAACACAATGCCCACCAGGAGTACATAACCACTGCGAGCACCAATACGCTTGTACGCAGGGTGACCTATATAGACTGTGGTTGGGAAAGGCGAGCCAAACAGCGCCCCCACCATGGTGCCCATACCATCGGTCACCTGGCAAAAGCCAACCGGATACTTGTCACCACAGGCCTCGGCAGATTCCACATTATTCATCGTCTCAATGAAGTTATATATCTGTACTGGCACCAGAATCAAGAATAGTTCCGGGTTATTGATGAGGTAGCTTACGCCGGCTACAAGATCGCCAAAATAGGGCATGGGAGGATAAAACCCGACACCTTCAAAACTGATACTGGCTGTCCCCATTGCCAGAGCCACCAATGTACCGAGGGTCAACGCCACAAGGCCAGCGGGAAGATTGAAGTAAATCCTGAACCCCCCGATTAATCCCCATGCGATTACCAATAAAGAGACGAATCCAACAATGGGGTTTTCAAAAATAATCGCCATGGAAACCGTGCCGATGAACACCAATGCGATTCCACACAAGGTGCCTAACATGCCGGCTCTGGGCGTCACTCGTTTGATAAACGGGCCGACTACCGCCCCGCAAGCGGCTACGATACCGCCAAGAAAACCCGCGCCAATACCGACCTGCCAGGCCAGTACTGCATCATTGGTCGCCCAATAGATCGGGCCGATAACGCCAAAAAGATAGACAAACATAACGGGCGTACTGATTCCGTAGGGTAAGGCCGTAACATCGTTTCGCCCCGTTTGTCTGGCCAATCGCCTCGCCAGGAGGGTATACACGATCACCCCGGCCAGAATCGCTGTTGCCGCTCCGGGAACAATACGTCCAAACACAATTTCGGTCGGCATACCAAATACAAACTTACAGACGCCGCTCAGGACGATCAGGTTTGTCAGGTTATCGGTAAACAGTGCCCAAAACGCACTCAAGTCACTGCGTGCCACCAGGGGGTAGTGGTTACTGTCGGTACTCATGGATTTATCCTTTTTTTATTGGGTACATCACAATCCAATCACCTTTCAACGGTAGGCCTGTTGACCAGGTGCCTCCGCTGCAGGCTTTACTTTGCGGACATTACATATTTAAGTATTTCCACGACCTGCTCCGGACTGGTGGCCCAGGCCATCGCGGACCCATCGACCTCTTTTAGCGGGTGGATAATGTCTTCGCCATGTAGGGTGATATAAGGTTTTCCCAGTGCCGCACAATAACCAGCGTCAAATGCAGCATTCCACTGTTTGTACTGATCGCCAAAACGCACCACCGCAACATCACATTTCCCTATCAGGTTTTTGACCCGGATCGCGTTGACTTTGGAAGATTTGTGATCACGCCAGAAACTGCTTTCCTCTAAACCCAGTACGTCACCCGCGCTGTCGCTGGCTTCGTGATCTGTGACGGCAGAGGTGAAAACTACCGGCAGGTCGTGGCGCTGACAGCCATCGATCAATTGTTGCCGCCAATCTGTGTGTATCTCACCGGATAGATATACATTCCAAGTCATTACTACACCTCGGGAGTGTCAAATTTATTATCAATCTTATCTCAGGGACCGGGCGATGGTGCACCGGTATCAGTTGAACTGCCTATACTACATAATCTGACACATGTGTCAAGAAATTGAAACCACAGTGAAATCTCAGCACACAGCCTGAATGGAACCTCTATTGCCCCTAACCCGAAGGCGCGCCTGTATCTATGGCTATTTCTTCTTCACTGCAACGAAAGGTCTTGTCCAGGGAGTCACCCTTGTAGCAACCAAGCTCTACGTTGAAACCCCAGAGTCGGCGCACGTGTTTTAGCACCTCGATACTGGAATCGTCGTCCAGCGGGCGCCCCTGAAACATGTTGTGACGTAACTTCAAGGTGCGGTCACCCAGGGTGTCCACAGCGTATACCTGGATATCGGGCTCCTGGGTGCCAATGTCATGAAGGGCTGATAACGCCTCTCGTACCTGGCGGTACCCCGCCTCATTATGTATCGCCGTGACATCCAGGTGATCTTCCCTGTCATCGTCGACCACGCAAAACAGCTTGAGATCCCGTATAACTTTGGGCGACAAGAATTGCAGGATAAAGCTCTCGTCCTTGAAATTGCGCATGGCAAAATCCAGGGTTTCACGCCATGGGCTACCTGCAATGTCGGGAAACCACTGCTTATCCTCTGCCGTGGGAGCCTCACAGATACGGCGAATATCCTGCATCATGGCAAATCCCAGTGTATAGGGGTTCACACCACTGTAATAAGGCGAGTCGAATTCCGGCTGGTAGAGGACATTGGTGTGATGTTGCAGAAACTCAAGCATAAAGCCATCATCTACGAGCTCTTCAAGATAGAGCTGCTGAGTGATATGGAAATGCCAAAAGCAGGCCCAGCCCTCGTTCATTACCTTGGTCTGCCGCTGAGGATACAGATAGCGCGCGACCTTCCTGACGATACGGATGACCTCTCGCTGCCAGGGCTCCAACAATGGCGAGTGCTTCTCGAAAAAATACAGCAGGTTTTCCTCCGGCTCCAGGGGGAAACGCGGTGCCAACTCTTCAGTCCGGGCATCTTTGCTAACTGGAATGGTACGCCACAAATCATTCACCTGCTGCTGCAGGTGCGCCTCCCTGAGGCGCTGCCGTTTCTGCTCCTCGGCCATGGAGATGGGCGACGGCCGCTTGTAACGATCCACGCCCTGGTTCATCAGGGCATGGCAGGAATCCAGCACTAACTCTACGGCCTCAAAGCCATAGCGTTCCTCACAATTTGAAATATATTTACGTGCAAAAACCAGATATTCGATAATTGAATCCGCATCAGTCCAGGTCTGGAAAAGATAATTCCCTTTAAAGAATGAATTGTGACCATAGCAGGCATGGGCTATGACCAGGGCCTGCATCGTCATACTGTTCTCTTCCATGAGATAGGATATACAGGGATTGGAATTGATCACGATCTCGTATGCCAACCCCATGTGGCCTCGCCGATACTGCTGCTCACTGCTCAGGAAGTGCTTGCCGTAAGACCAGTGATGATAATTGATCGGCATTCCCACCGAGGCATAAGCATCCAGCATCTGCTCTGAGTTGATGATTTCAATCTGATTCGGGTAAGTGTCCAGGCCAAAATCCCCCGCAATACGGGATATCTCCGCGTGATAGACCTCCAGCAAATCAAAGTTCCACTCCGAGCTCGTAGAAATAGGCTCACGAGTGGCGACTCCGCCACTGCTCATGCAGACTCCTTGCTAAACAACTCCTGAAATACCGGATAAATATCCTCCGGGCCCTTGATGGTTTGCATCGCAAAGACACCGGGGTGCTGATCCCGAATTGGCTGATAGGTTTGCCAAAGAGGCTTGGGACTCTGCTCACAGATCTCAATATAGGCGTAGTACTGTACCCAGGGAAGGATTGCACTGAGCTGTCTGGAGCAGCGCTCAGCATCATTGGGCCAGTTGTCTCCATCGGAGGCCTGGGAGCCGTAGATGTTCCACTCCGATACCGGGTATCGCTGACTGATAATATCAGCCATGAGCTCCAGAGCACTGGAAACAACGGTGCCACCGGTTTCTCGTGAGTAGAAAAACGCCTCTTCGTCTACCTCTTCAGCCCGGGTATGGTGTCGAATAAAGACAACCTCGGTTTTTTCATAGTGTCTCTCCAGAAAAAGGTACAGCAAGATAAAGAAACGCTTGGCCAGGTCTTTAGTGGCCTGGTCCATCGAGCCGGACACGTCCATCACACAGAACATCACTGCCTTGGAGGTCGGGACAGGCTCGTCCTGTTGTCTGTGATAGCGGATATCAATGTCATCCAGGAAAGGAATCCTGCCCAGCTGTGCGCGTAACAGGTCAACCTTTTCCAGCAATTCCTTTGCCCCGGGGGCTTCCGGGTCAACTAAAGAGGTCAGTTGCGCTTCCAACTCACGCAGCTCCCGGCGTTTACCCGCGCCCAGGGCCACTCGCCGCGCTATCGCTGAGCGCATGGATCGCGTGATACTGATGTTACCGGGCGGGCCATCTGCGCTATACCCTGCCCTCACCCGTTTCACTTCATCGCTGCCGGTGAGTTGGCGTTTACTCAGATTGGGTAAGGCCATATCCTGAAAAAGAAAGTCCAGAAACTCATCGCGGGTGAGCTCGAAGATGAACTCATCCACACCTTCACCCTGATCGCTGGCCTCCCCACCGCCGCCGCCCGCTCCGCCTTTGGGGCGCTGCAATTTATCCCCCGGAACAAATTCCCGGTTGCCCGGCAGCACGTGCGTATGCCTGCCACCCCTGCCATTATGAAAAAAGGGTTCGTCAGTGTCACCGGCGGGGATACCGACGCGCTCACCCTGTGAGGTGTCAGTAATACTGCGCTCACCCAGCTTTTTTTTTACAGCTTTCTGAATCTGTTTCCGATAACGACGAAGGAATCGCTGCCGATTGACCGCGCTTTTATTTTTTGGATTTTCGCGCCGGTCAATGAAAAAGGTCATTGCGACTTCCTGACCCGCAAATACCATTCCGATAGTAATCTCACCTGCTTCTCAGTATAGCCGTGAGTAATCATACGCTGCAGGAAGTCCTGGTGTTTCTGTTGGTCCTCGTTAGAGGCCTTGGCGTTGAACGAAATCACCGGCAGTAAATCCTCGGTGCTGGCAAACATTTTTTTCTCGATTACCGAGCGCAATTTTTCGTAACTGGTCCAGGCCGGGTTATTGCCCTCGTTATTGGCTCGGGCGCGAAGAACAAAGTTCACTATCTCGCTTCGGAAGTCTTTGGGATTACTGATACCTGCGGGTTTTTCGATTTTTTCCAGTTCATCGTTTAGCGCCGAGCGATCCAGTATTTCTCCTGTCTCTGGATCACGGTACTCCTGATCCTGCACCCAAAAGTCTGCGTAGGTGACGTAGCGGTCAAACAGGTTCTGACCATACTCGGAATAGGATTCAAGATAGGCTGTCTGAATCTCCTTCCCAATAAACTCCACGTAATTGGGTGCGATGAATTCCTTGATAAAGTTCAGATAGGTGTCATGTAAATCGCCGGGAAATTGTTCTTGCTCAATCTGATTCTCCAGGACATACAGCAGATGGACCGGGTTAGCAGCCACTTCCACTGAATCAAAATTGAATACCTTGGATAATACTTTGAACGCAAAACGTGTCGACAACCCGTTCATTCCCTCATCAACGCCG
Organism: Halioglobus sp.; assembly: GCA_036960305.1. Lineage (GTDB taxonomy): Bacteria > Pseudomonadota > Gammaproteobacteria > Pseudomonadales > Halieaceae > JBALVT01. The sequence continues at coordinate 9,469 of JBALWA010000040.1, forward strand.
GCGTTGTCCCTGTACTCCTGTAGTGATTTGGCCTTGGGGTCCCGATCTTTCAGGTTCTCACCATCGTAAATTCGCATCTTGGAGTAGATATTCGAATTTTCAGGCTCCTTGATTCGAGACAACACCGCAAATTGAGCCAACATTTTGAGTGTATCCGGAGCGCAGGGTGTCCCCGACAGAGAGCTATTTTCCAACAATTTTTCGTAAATCCGTACTTCTTCGCTGACTCTCAGGCAATAAGGCACCTTGACGATATAAACACGATCAATGAAGGCCTCGTTGTTACGATTATTGCGGAACGTCTGCCACTCCGCTTCATTGGAGTGGGCAAGCACCGTTCCCTGAAATGGAATGGCACCAATATTCTCCGTGCCGTTGTAAGTCCCTTCCTGAGTAGCTGACAACAACGGGTGGAGCACCTTGATGGGGGCCTTGAACATCTCTACGAATTCCATGATTCCCTGATTCGCGCGACACAACCCCCCAGAATAACTGTAAGCATCCGTATCGTGCTGGGAAAAATGCTCGAGCTGGCGAATATCCACCTTACCCACCAGCGTCGATATATCCTGGTTGTTTTCATCGCCAGGTTCCGTTTTCGAAATCCCCAATTGATTGAGAACCGAGGGGTAGAGTTTCTGCACCCGGAATTGGCCTACATCGCCCTTGTACTCTTCCAGGCGCTTAACAGCCCAGGGAGACATAATGCTCTTGAGATAGCGAAGGGGAATACCATACTCTTCTTGCAAAATACCCGCATCCTCACTGGGACTGAATAGACCCAAGGGAGACTCGAATACCGGCGAGTCCTTGAGAACATAAATGGGCTGCTTTTCCATCAACGACTTTAGCGTCTCGGCCAGGGAGGATTTGCCGCCACCCACGGGACCCAGCAAGTAGAGGATTTGTTTACGCTCCTCCAGGCCCTGAGCTGCGTGTCGAAAATAGCTGACAATATTTTCGATGCACTCTTCCATGCCAAAGAAATCGCTGAAAGCGTCGTATTGCTTAATGATTTTATTTGAGAATATGCGGCTGAGTCGGGGATCCTTTGAGGTGTCGATGAGCTTTTGCTCGCCGATACCCAGCAGCATCCTCTCTGCCGAAGTGGCGTAGACTGATGGGTCGCTCTGGCACAGATCAAGGTATTCCTTGAGACTGTATTCTTCCACCTGAAGAGACTCGAACCGTTCTTTGAACTGGCTGAAAATCGTCATTGGACACCTCCGTCTGTCTTCCATTAGACAGGTCAGAAGGCAGAACAGTCAACCGCTGCCAAAAATAAATCGCAAAAAAGCCTACAATTTACGGTACCAGGATGCACTTCACTATCTTTGGTACGGAGAGTGGGGGGTAAAATGCAAACCAAATAATTTTTTGGCCTGAGAAAGTTGTCTGGTTATATTTTCTGGTTGTAAAAAACTATGACGTCATTGGCAGCAATACTTACTGCCCTCTTATTTTCTGCCACAGACTTACAACACCCAGCGTAACAGCCCCGGCAAAGATACCAAATAGCGCATTGAGCAGCGTAGGTGCAATCGCCTGTAGGATGCTCCCCCCCAACTCCAGCGCTCCCAGGTACTGGCCAAGGTGTTCGACGCCCACGGCTACCGGGTGTAGCCCGTGCACCAGGATACCGCCGCCGACCATAAACATCGCAGCCGTGCCAACCACAGCCAGCGCTTTCATCAACCACGGCGCAAATGCCACCAATCTCACGCCGAACCAACGCTGGAATCGGGGCCATACGCCCCCACCGATTTTCGCTGCAAGAAAGAGGCCCGCATCATCGAGTTTAACAATTCCAGCCACCAGACCGTACACACCCACAGTCATCGAGATAGCGATCCCCGATAAGACCGTCACCTGGGTAGCGAAATTGGAAGACGAAACGATACCCAGAGTCAGCACGATAATTTCTGCGGAGAGGATAAAATCCGTACGGATAGCGCCCTTGATTTTGTCCTTTTCAAAGTCCACAAGATTCACTGCCGGATCAGCCAACTTCTTCTCCAGCTCTTCCAAATGCGCCTGATCCTCCTCAGCGCTGTGAAGAAACTTGTGGGCCAACTTCTCAAAACCTTCGAAACAAAGATAGAGCCCACCCAACATCAACAAGGGCATGATCAACCAGTTCGCCACGGCTGAAATAGCGAGGGCGGCAGGTACCAGTATCAACTTGTTGCGAAAAGAACCTTTGGCGACTGCCCAGACAACAGGCAATTCCCGGTCAGCCCGCACGCCAGAGACTTGCTGCGCATTGAGCGCAAGATCATCGCCCAGCACACCGGCGGTCTTCCTGGCCGCGACCTTGGTCATCAACGCCACATCGTCAAGCACCGCTGCTATGTCGTCGATTAATACAAGTAGGCTCGTCCCGGCCATTGCCCAGGCTCCTTTATTCGGCTGTGTGAATTGAGGATTGTACAGTACCGGGCCGACCGTGAAACACCCGCCGCCCTACTTTTGTTTACTCCGGCCCCTGGCCGTAATTGTCGCGCGCGACTTCGGGTAGCGCGGCAGCTTACCGGAACTCAAATACCGGTGAATTGTCTCCTGCGAACGAATACGGGTCGTTTTTTTCCGACTTTTCACATAATCATTTGCCTGGTGCTGATCCAGGATGCGTGCCTTTATATTGTCATTCCACTGTTGGTCCAGCGTATCCTGTAACACTTTCTGAGCGTCTTCATCCAGGATGGGGCACAGCACTTCAACTCGATAATCCAGATTACGGGTCATTAGATCCGCCGAACCAATGAGATACCGGGGGTTACCACGATTATAAAAAACAAACACCCGAGGGTGTTCCAGAAAGCGATCGACGATACTAATACCCTGGATATTATCGGATATCCCCTTCACGCCCGGGAGCAGCGAACACATGCCACGAATAATGAGCTTGATCTCCACGCCGGCCGAGCTGGCCTCATACAGCTTCATCACCATCTGCTTGTCGACCAGATTATTGCACTTCAACGTCATTGACGCTTGATAGCCCGCCCGTGCGTTCTCGATCTCCTGCTCAATCAGAGCCACAATGCCGGTTCGGGTCGTATGGGGTGAGACCAGTAGCTGTCTGTATCTGGGCCGTTTATAGTTGTACTGCAAAAAGTCGAAAACGTTGTGAATATCCTTGCCCACGTTCTGGTCCTGAGTGATCAGGCTAAAATCCGTATACTGCCGCGCGGTCTTTTCATTGAAATTCCCGGTGCCGATATAGCTGTAGTAGCGTACTGTCGAGCCTTCACGCCGCTCGATCAACATGATCTTGCTATGTACCTTCAGGCCCCCAATCCCGAAGATGACGTTGATTCCACCATCGGTGAGCCGCTTGGCCCAACTGATATTGGCCTCTTCATCGAAACGGGCAGCCAGCTCGACCACGGCCAACACCCGCTTCCCGTTTTGCACTGCGTTAAGGAGGGCATCAATAACCCGGGAGTCTTCAGCAACGCGATAGAGGCATATCTTGATATCGGTAACATTGGGGTCCAGCGCCGCCGTTTTTAACAAGTCGGTGACATAGTCAAAGGGGTGGTAGGGAAAATACAAGAAGACATCCCGGGCTTTGATGCAGTCAAAAATACTCTCACTGCCATCCAGTCGAGGGATGCGAATGGGTGGCAGGGGTTTGAACTCCAGGTAGCGGGGCCCCACATTGGGAAAGGACATAAAATCCTTGGAGTTGTGGTAACGCCCGCCGCCAATCAAACTGTCGTATTTGCCAAAATTGAACCTTGAACGCAGGTAATCCAGGAGTCGATCGGGCATTTGCCCGTCATAGACGAATCTTACCGCATCCGCTTTGCGACGCTGTTTCAGGCTGCTGGTCATTTTATCTATTAGACTCTGGCTAATACCCGTATCGATCTCCAGCTCTGCATCCCTGGAAAACTTGAAGCAATAGGCCGAGGCTTCATCGATATCGATCACACCACGAAACATCTGCGGCAGACAGGATCGAATGATGTTATCCAGCGCAATAAACACCTTACCGCCCTTGCCCCGCTGCCGTGGAATCTCAACAAATCGGTCCAGACGGTCTGTCGGGACTTCAACGATGGCGTAGTGATAGTGGTCCCCAGACAGGATATCAACCGCCAGATAAATAGACTCATCTGCCAGTATGGGGATAGGCTGTAGGTCGGACAGCAAGATCGGCTCCAGTTCCGGAAGAATGGTCCGGCTAAAGTAATCCTGGACAAATTCGGCTTGCCCCGCGTCCAACTGCTGCTCGTTAACCATATAAATTCGGCGGGCCTGTAGTCCCTTGAGCACCTCCTGGTAAGTCTTGTCGAACTCCTTTTGCAGTACAATGACCTGAGCCTGAATAGTCGCCAACAAATCCTTGGATTGTTGTTTATTGGAGGCCGTAGAAACCGATATAAGGCGCCGGACTTCCGCCACTCTTACCCTGAAAAATTCATCGAGGTTATTGGAGAAAATACCCAGATAGCGTAGGCGCTGGATTATGGGGACGGTATCATCTGCGGCTTCCTGCAATACCCTGGCGTTAAATGATAGCCAACTCAGCTCCCGTGGGATGAACAGATCATCATCCAGATCAGCCAATCGCGTCTTGATCGGGTTAGGCATATCACATCCTGCGCAGTGAAAAATGTTACTGTAGTGTATCAACGTCTATGGCATTTGAGACTAATAGATAACAACCCATGGACGAATTGACGTCATTGCAAATCCTACTCATATTCCTGGCCTTTGTCTGGTCGGGTTTCGTACGCTCTGGCCTGGGCTTCGGCGGCGCGGTGTTGTCATTGCCTCTACTGCTGCTGGTTCACGACGACCCTTTGGTTTTCCTGCCCATCATCTCCATCCACTTATTGATCTTCTCCTCCATTACGGTCATTCAAAACCTGTCCCGGCCCGTTCCGCAATACGAGTCATCGCAGAATAGCGCCGCAGAGTCCCCAGGCACCATTGACTGGGCCTACCTGAAATATGCGCTGGGAATAATGATCATACCCAAACTAATTGGTGTCTTCGGAGTGATTACGCTTCCTGGCGACCTGATGACAGTCGTTATCTTTTGTATCACCGCCATTTACGCACTCAGCTATATCCTGGACAAACCCTTCACCTCCAATCACCGGGTACTGGACGTTATATTCCTTATGCTCGGAGGCTATGTCTCCGGCACATCTCTGATTGGCGCGCCCCTTATCATCGCCGTTTTTGCCCAGCATGTATCCCGTGCTCAACTGCGGGACACCCTGTTCGTACTGTGGTTTGTTCTGGTGGCTATCAAGCTGGGGGCATTCATCTACGCTGAGGTGGATTTACAACTTCGGCAGCAGTTGTGGCTGTTGCCCGCCGCAACCCTGGGACACGTGATCGGACTGCGTTTTCACGCCTACACTCTACGGGCGGATACCCGTGTATTTTTCAGGGTTATTGGCAGTACCCTGCTGGTGATTTCTGCGGTGGGTATTTATCGGGTCGTGGCATAGGGCGCTTTAATTGGTATCTAGCAGACCAGGGTGCATGGCTCAGGCTATCCGGGGGAGTCTCTGCCGGTTAAGGACAGGAGAGTGCCATTTTAGTCACTCCACGGAATTCGCTTTGTAAAATGGCACTCTCCTGCCCTTAACCTCCACCTGTGGAGCGAATAGCTCAGTGCGCTGATTGGCAAAATTGGGAAATTGCGTTGGGGAGAGGGTCCGCTCGGGACACTGCTTTTCACAAAGCGAATTTCGTGGAGTGACTGAAAAGCAGTGTCCCGAGTGGACCCGGCTTTAGAAGCTTGTCCTGACATCCGGGAGTACTATATTTTGGATTGAGCAGACCAGGGCGCGTCGCTACCGCCATCCATGGCTACCGCGACGTACCGTACATCCTGTACATAAAAAAATGCCCGACACATGGCCGGGCGAGGTAGGGAACTGTTAAAAACTTATCTGTGGGCGGGATTCAGGCCGCCATCTGCTCAAATGCCTGGGGAAACGCCTCACGCACTGAATCAAAACTGTAATCTTCCATGCCTAACTCTTTTAGCGTCGGTTTCACTTCATCCACGCCCCGTGCGCCCATTCGTTTTGCCAGGGCCAGAAACACCCCATGTTTGTTCACCATTTGCCAGGTTCCAGTCGCCCTGGTGCGCTTACCCTTGTTGTAGCTCAGCGCTTCCTCGTAGGCGTAAATAGACCGTAGCGCAGCCAATTCTGCCTCAGACTCCGATTCATGTTGTTCTGCGCGCAGGTCGACGGCGCGACGGTAGGCCTGTAGAGCAAGGTCTGGGTGCCCACGCTGGCTAGCGTTTTTGGCGAACACATAGCACAGGTCAGGCTTGTTAATTCTCTCTACCAATTCATGCATAACCGCTCTCCTTAAGTAACACGTTGTCGGCGCTTGTTGCCGCCTGCCTTAGTACGGGAGTAATAATAAAAAAAAGCGGGACAACACGACATTGCCTTGAGCGACAGTCGCATGACTGTGAGCGCCAAATTTGCGATCGGGAGGGATAAGATTGAGGGCCTAAGCTAGAATTGGTATTAAGAATAAGGCCTAAGGCAATGTATAGAAAATAAAAAAAGCCCGACACCCTAGGGGAGGTGCGGGCCTAAGTAGCCATCCGTTTCGGGGCAGAAACATAGGCCAGGGGACGTGTCAGCATGCGTTAAGAAACGACATGCTCCCATTAAAATAGACGGGTTCTGGGAAATAGCAAATTCCTGGGGAAAATATTTTATTCCTAGAGTTTAATCGCCAGTACATCCGTTTTCATATGACGCAAAACTGCCTCTGCTGTGTTACCCAGCAAGCGTGCTTTCACCCCCTTACGCCCTACTGTTCCCATCACAACCAATTGCGCGCGAAGCTTCGCTGCATCGCTGGTAATCACTTTTTCCACAGGACCGCGTTTTATTCGAAATGCACGCTCGGGAATGTCGTAGGCCGCCGCCAATTCACGAATGGCTGGTTGCATGGACTCCTTGGCATCCTTTACATACGCGGCGGGATCAACGAGGTCCAGGTCAGCCAACAGCGCTGGGATCTCTATCGCGCAAATAATCTGTAGCTCTGTCTTCAGGGTTGTGGCGATCATTTTGGCATTCGCCAGGACCTGATGATTCAATTTCTTCTTTTCCTTAACCGAACTGCCCAGGTCCAGCGCTGCCAAAACGGGTTTGACCCGGCTCCATTTTTTCTCCGCCACGATAAGGATAGGAACGGGACATTCACGCAGTAAGAGCCAGTCCGTCGATGTGTATATGAGCGATTCCGTGCGATGACCTGTTTTTACGACCATCTCACAGGGTTTCTGACAGCGCTTTACAACCCAGGGGTGTATATCCTTTTCCCATACCACCTTAAGGCTGACTTTCTGATCCGGATGTTTGTATTTATCGATACGCGCCTGCACCGCCAACTCACGTAATGAAAGCAGACGCTTTTTCATCGTTTTCTGCTCTGCGGCGCTAATTTTTAGTCGTCCCATTGGCACATGGGTAAAGGCGACAACTTCCACTGAGTGCCCCAACTGGTGCGCCAGTTGCAACCCTCTTGGGGTGGCGACACAACTGTCCTTTATATCCGCAATTACAATGATTTTCCCCACAGCGATACTCCAGAAATTAAAAGTTATCGGGCAATTATAGAGGCCCGGGACAGTTCTGGGCAGGGGGGAGAGAAAATTAACGGTAGAAATCGCGCCGTGCCGGGTCAACAGACCCCACTACACGGCCTTCGAGGACAATATGCTAGTCGATCAATGCCAGTACCGGGGCTAGCTTAAAGGAGTGTTGGCAGTCGCCACACAACCACTCGTCCACCCAATCCTTGTATCGACGAAGTGTTAATAAGGCATCGACGATAAGACAGGCCAGAAGCAAGGCGGCCACGGTCACAAGCCAATATTGAGCTGCGTAATGCTCCAGAACCCAAAACCCCATCGCGGGGATCATGGCCCCCAATGTCATCAGAAAGAGCACAACGAACAATGATTTGGGTGGGCAGGCGCGATGCGCTCTTTCATCGTACCATCGAAAAGCGCCCTCTAATGAAACCCCATCCATCAACAAATGAAAAAGTTCCCTTCTAGCGGCTGTATGGCTGGACCCGCAATCAGGACAGCTGGCCTGCACAGGCTTCAAGCAGGCACTCCAACCACGTACCAACGTGCGCCGGCGTGAGTCACCTTGCCATCGTTCTGTAGGTCAAATAATACCCGCTCAACAACGCCAGTGTGGTAAAGGTTACGCTCCGAGGGGGCCCAGCTTTCCAGAAACGAAGTAATATCCGGGATGGTGGCCCCGCGTCGGCAACCCACCCGCATCGCCAGGTAAACCATGGCTTTGAGCATACGCATGACTTTATCGGTGATCGTAACAATGGGGTTCTGCATGGCACTCGCTCCGCTTTGAATGAGTGCTCAAGATACCCGTAGTAGAGCCCGGAAGGCATGGCTCAAGGCGCCAATTGCATGGCTGCAAGCGTCAATATACTGGTCTCAGGCCTCTTCGTTAACAGACTCGCGATATTCCGCCGGCGCCGTTCCCGTCCACCGTTTGAAGGCCCTTGAGAAGGTACTGGGCTCGGAAAAACCTAGCAAATAAGCAGTTTCAACCACTGAACGGTTGGGGTGCTTCAGGTATTTACGCGCGAGTTGCAAGCGAGTGTCTTGAAGTAGGTCCATAAAGCTGGTGCCCTCCTCCTTGAGCTTGCGTTGCAAGGTGCGATTACTGACATGCATTGCGTCGGCAATTTGCTGCTGATTGGGCGGTCCGTCAGGCAGTTTCTCTACTATCTTACCAACAACCTCGCGCGAAAGGCTCTTGACCAGAAAGCTGTCCAGATAAGCCTCTGTCTGCTCGTCGTTTACTCGCGCCAGAACGGCATTCCCGGTGGCTAAAGGCTCGACAATATCGGCACGCGCCCAGGTAATTCGGGTTATATCGCTGTCAAAAACCACCCGACTGGAGAGCATATATTCCCAGCGCTCAGGATTCTCAGGCCGGGGTCGGTCAATTTCAATACGCACCGGCGCAAGAAATTCCCCCAGCGTAAGGCGACACATGCGAGTAATCATACCCACGGCAAAGTCCCTGTCAGCGTAAACAACGGCTTCGGCGTCAACTGGCCTACCCAAAGTCAAATGAACGAAGTCCCCCTCTTCCTGCAGCTGCATCTCCACCGAGGTAGCCATTAATTTTCCGAAGCGCACCGTCCGTTTAAGTCCATCGTACACAGTGTCGCTGGCCAGCCAGGCCAAACCCAGCCCGTGCAGTACTTGCGGCTGAAGCTGCTCGGCAGCCACCAAACCAAAGGCCTCCTCGCCGGTCTCCGCCACACAGCGCTTCAAAAGCGCCTGCATCTGTACTGTGGATATCCGGCGATCAGGGTTTATCACGCCCGCGGCATCAATACCGACCTGCTCAATAATTTCAAGCGCGTCAATGCCCTCAAGCCGCAACGCCTGGGCAACAGGTAATATGAACGTGGCGAGCATTGAATGCTCGATTGGGGAGGGATCACTCATAGAGATTGTCATCTAGCTTTTTTATGCCCGAGACTATAGCACGACCCGAACCTTGCAGATGATATGAATTTGGCGAAAGTCCCCCCTCAATGCCTAGAGTTTGGAAAACTCTTTGTTGAGATCGTACTGCCTGGAGGTCACATAACTCTCCATGCCCTCGACCCTGCGCAGAGCCGCGTCCAATCGTTCACGGGCGCGTCGTAGCCTTTCACTACTACTGTCGCTGTAGCGAAACACATTCTTACGGCGATAACCGTGTTGATGCTCATCGTATTCCATTTCGACATGTTCATCAGCAAGGTCTTCCTCACCGAAGTGACTGCTGCGCTCGCCCCCCCGGCGTGAAGACTTCGGTGACATCAATATCCAGGCTCCGATATAGGCCCAAAAAGCCAGGGTGCCCGTAAACAGAAACGCACCTACCCACATCAGGCGCACAACCCAGTGCGCGATATCCCAATGATCAGCCAGACCCGCTGCAACACCGGCAATCTTGCCCTCACGTGTATTGCGGTAAAGATTCATGCCCCAACCGGAGTTCTTGCGGCTGTGCAAACGGTGCTTTCTGTCCTTGCCTCGCCTATTACGTCTGCGACTCATACACTACTCCTCTGCCCTTGACCGACGGGATACGTTTTGCTGCCAGTCCGGATGATCCGCATCGAGAATTGACTCCAATATCCCAATCCGTTCTGACAACTTGTCAACTGTCATCAGCATTTGCTCAATACTGTGACGGTCTTCATCACTCAAGCTGCGCGATGAACGGTTCACACTGCGGTAATGCATAGTGATCCACATCGGCGCAACAACCACCATAAAAAGAATGGTGGGTACAAACATGAATTTAAGTAATTCCATTAAGCGGTTCCCTGGGCTGTGATTCCTTACGCCTCATGCTGCCATTAATAAAGTCGATAGCCAAATCACACCTCAGAAGAATCGGCCGACCGACCCATCTCCGTCTTCAGGCGCTGTAACTCATCGTTGATAGCGTCATCCTGCTGTAGTGCGTCGATCTGCTCAGCCAGATCAGGAGAAACTTCCCGCCCCATGTCCATGACTTCCAGCTGGCTCTCCAGGTCGTCCATGCGGCGCTCAAAATGCTCGAATCGCTGGAAGGCTGTATCCAGCGCCTCACGTTGAATCTGGCGCTTGACCTTGATTCGGGATTCTACCGTCTTGGTGCGCATCATCAGGGCTTTTTGCTTGGCCTTGGCATCGCTCAATTTCTGCTGCAACTGTGCCACCTCTTCGGTAAGCTGGCCGATATGCTCATCTGTGGCAGTGAGTTCCGCCTCTACCAATATCAGCTCCTCCTCAATAGCACGCTTTTCCTGCAGGGCCGCTCTGGCAAGATCCTCACGGCCTTTACTGATAGCCAGCTTTGCCTTTTGCTCCCAACTCTCGGCCTCAGCCCGAACCTGCTCCAGCTTCCGCGCCGCTGCCTTGCGGTCAGCCAGCACCCTTGCTGAGGAACTACGAACCTCAACCAGCGTGTCTTCCATCTCCTGGATAATCAGGCGGATCATCTTTTCTGGATCCTCGGCCTGATCCATCATTGCATTCAGGTTGGAATTGATAATATCTGTCATACGGGAAAATATACCCATTGCTGCTCTCCTCTCTATTCGCGACGGTGTTGTATATCGCTTGTATTACACTAATCGTGCCAGATTTCTTAAGCTGTTGTTTTTAATACTAAATACTTGAACTTGGGCAGAAATCATCAAATGTTTAGGCCTATATATAGGTTTATTTAACCAGTTACAGGTTTTTTTAACCTGTCTATTTGGTATATTTAACCTATGGAGAGACCTCAAGAAAGCATGATCGGCAATTCGGCAGCATTGGCTGAGGCCCTGGACCATATATCCAACATCGCATCAATCAATCGCCCGGTGCTCATTCTGGGCGAACGGGGAACGGGTAAGGAACTGGCTGCAGAGCGGCTGCACTTCTTATCCGAGCGCTGGGACTCACCCTTAATCAAAGTTAACTGCGCCGCTATTGCCGAGACTTTGCTGGAGTCAGAGTTATTCGGACACGAACCCGGCTCGTTCACCGGAGCCACACGCACTCACCGCGGACGATTTGAGCGAGCCGATGGCGGCACACTGTTCCTGGATGAACTAGCCACCATGTCCAATCGCCTGCAAGAGAAACTGCTGCGACTGGTGGAGTACGGTGAGTTTGAGCGCCTCGGTGGCCAGGAAACCTTGAGGGTTGATGTCAGAATTGTGGCCGCGACCAACAGTAACCTGCCCTCTCTGGCCAGGGCAGGCGAATTCAGGGAAGACTTACTGGACCGTTTGAGCTTCGATGTAATACACCTGCCATCCCTGACGCAGCGCAAAGAAGACCTACCTGAATTGGCATTACATTTCGCAATTCAGATGTGTGGAGAGCTGGGGTGGAAGCTATTCCCCGGTTTTACTCCAGCAGCGCAGCAGCAATTGGAAGACCATGGCTGGCCGGGGAACATACGCGAACTCAAGAACGTGGTTGAGCGATCGATATACCGCTGGGGCAAACCCGACATACCGGTGGGCCAAATCGTAATCGACCCATTCAAATCCCCCTACTGCGACGGTACCGAAACGACCGAAGAAGCGGCAGGCGATGAAAATGTGATGACCCCGATAGAGGTGCAGGCACAGCCACTGGACTTCCACCAACGTATTGCGGTACTGGAGAGGCAACTGATAGAGGAAGCGCTCGCCAAAAACGGGCATAATCAACGCCACACTGCCGACGCACTGGGTCTGCGCTATGATCAGTTGCGCGGTCTGATACGAAAATACAAACTGTCTGGCGGACCATAAAAGAAAGCTGAGCAGGGAAACGCCGTGGCCACCACTGAGAACAACACCACGCTAGCCGCTGCCATTGACGCACTGGGCAGCGATACCTTTGCAGCTGCCCTGCTGGACTTCATACGGGCCACAGCTGACTTCGATAGCAGCGTCATCATGGCCTACCCGGAGTCCGGGGACTTGAATGTCCTGCACAACGACTTACATGAGGGTGACCAAAGCGGGTTTGGCGGGCCCTACCGGGATGGACTCTGGCTACTTTCCCCTACGCACCTGGCAGCCAAAGCGGGCCTACGCGGCTTCTTCCCAATCCTGGAGTTGGCCCCGGACAACTTCGAAGAAAGCCAGTATTACGCGTTGTATTATCAATCCAGCGGTGTTGTTGACCACAGCATTTACCTTCTCGAAAGCGGTGACGACTGCCCTCTGGCCATATCCATGGAGCGCACTGGCAACATGCAGCCCTTTACGGACGGTGAGCGCAGAGGATTGAGCGCTATCACAGAGACGGTGGCTGCGCTGGTGCGTCAACATTGGAAGTCAGCTCAAAGCGCCGGAGAAACCCAAAAAAGCGCGCTACATCAGCAGGTAGAAATGGTGTTGCTACAGTTTGGCACCAGTGTACTCACGCCACGGGAACGCGAAGTCGTACAATTAGTACTCAGGGGCTACCCGTCCAAACGAATCGCCACTGCCCTGGGTATCAGTGGGCAAACAGAGCAGGTCCACCGTAAAAATATCTACCAAAAGCTGGGTTTATCTTCTCACAATGAACTTTTCTCGCTATTCTTCGACGCGCTGGTACAACCTCATACCCCGCAAATTGATCCGCTGGCGGCGTTACTTTCAAAATAATAGGTCGTCTACCTGAATTCAGGTATAGCCGGACGAATCAGCATTGCTTATGCTACAACAATTCAAACTAACCTAATCTAACTCAATCCAAGGACACACCGATGAGTCTAAACCTTTCCGATCCCAGCCTGTTGAAAAGCCAGGCTTACATTAATGGCCAGTGGGTCAATGCAGACAGTGGTGAGACCTTCCCGGTCACCAATCCCGTCAACGGAGAAGTCATCATCGAAGTCGCCCGGCTAGGCGCGAGTGAGACCGCTGTGGCCATTGCTGCGGCAGAGGAGGCAATGAAAGAGTGGCGCACACGCCCGGCAAAGGCCCGGGCCCAAATCCTGCGTAAATGGTATGACCTGATGATGGCGAACCAGGAAGACCTGGCCATTATCATGACTGCAGAACAGGGCAAGCCCCTGGCCGAATCCCGCGGCGAAATAGCCTACGGCGCGGCCTTCGTCGAGTGGTTTGGTGAGGAAGCAAAACGCATAGACGGCGATGTAATTCCCGGCCCTTCTGCAGACAAGCGTATCGTCTGCATCAAGCAACCTGTGGGCGTTGTTGCGGCCATTACGCCATGGAACTTCCCCAATGCCATGATTGCTCGCAAAGTTGCACCGGCGCTAGCGGCAGGTTGTACCATTGTGATCAAACCGGCCTCTGAAACGCCACTGTCGGCTTTCGCCATGACAGAACTGGCTGAACGTGCCGGCGTCCCGGCCGGCGTAATAAACGTTGTCGCTGGCGGCTCTGCCGATATCGGGGGCGAAATGACCTCCAACCCCACGGTAAGAAAAATGACGTTTACTGGCTCCACACCCGTTGGAAAAATGCTGATGGCACAGTGTGCGCAGACCGTAAAGAAAACGTCGATGGAGTTAGGTGGCAACGCGCCCTTCATTGTCTTTGACGATGCCGACATAGATGCCGCCATTCAAGGCGCCATGATTTCGAAGTATCGCAATGCGGGCCAAACCTGTGTCTGCTCAAACCGCCTCTTTGTGCAGGATGGTGTTTATGACGCCTTTGTCGAGAAACTGGTTGCGGCTACTACACAGCTGGCAGTGGGCAATGGCATGCAGGATGGCATCACCATTGGCCCCCTGATAAACAGCAAGGCAGTCAAGGACGTGGCTGCACTGGTCGATGCCTCAGTGGACGCGGGCGCGAAGGTCGTTCTGGGTGGCAGCGCACATGAACTGGGCGGCTGCTTTTACCAGCCCACAGTGCTCACAGAAGTCACCTCGGATATGGCGGTATTTCGCAACGAGATTTTTGGTCCCGTGGCGCCGGTTGTGCGTTTCTCGACTGAAGAAGAAGTTATTGCCATGGCAAACGACACCGAATTTGGTCTGGCCTCCTATTTTTACACCCGTGATATCGGTCGGGTCTGGCGCGTCGCTGAAGCGCTCGACTACGGCATAGTGGGCATTAACGAGGGTATTATTTCCAACGAAATGGCACCCTTTGGCGGCATGAAAGAATCGGGCTCTGGTCGCGAGGGGTCTAAATACGGCATCGAGGATTATGTGGAAATAAAATACATGTTAATGGGCGGCCTGGATAGCTAGGGAGCACGGCTGTGACAAAACTTAATCTGGAAAACTGGTGGCAACCTTTCACCAACGTACGTGCGTTTCAGGAAAACCCGCGGATGTTCAGTCGCGCTGAGGGTTGCTTCCTCTACAACGAGGCCGGGCAGGATATTCTCGATATCACCGCCGGCCTGTGGTGTTGTAATATCGGCCACGGACGCAAGTCCGTAGCCGATGCAGTACATACACAATTGATGGCGTTGGATTTCGCTCCACCCTTCCAGTTTGGCACCACACCCGCTTTTGAGTTCGCTCAACGACTCATGGAGCACACGCCGGACGGAATCAACCGGGTGTTCTTCACCAACTCCGGTTCTGAAGCAGTCGATACCGCCCTCAAAATCGCGCACCTTTACCAACATGCACGCGGCAAGGGCAGCAAGCAGCGCTTCATATCCCGCGAACAGGGCTACCACGGTGTCAATGTAGGCGGAACGTCTATGCAGGGCCTGCCTACGAACCGCCACGGTTTCCCGGTACTGGAACAGGTGGACTTTCTCCCCGGAATGCTCGACATACCGAATAATGCATTCAGCCGTGGCTGCCCCGCCAATGGCACAGAGAGTATGGTGGCCGCCTTTGAGAAAATTATCGCTTTGCGCGGTGCCGATAGCATTTGTGCCGTTATTGTAGAGCCAATATCTGGTGCCGGCGGCATGGTGCCGCCCCCCGTGGGCTATCTACAGCGCCTGCGTGAACTGTGTGATGAGAATGATATTCTGCTGATATTTGACGAGGTCATCACCGGCTTCGGCCGCACCGGGTCGGCTTTCGCCGCCAATGAATTTGGCGTGACACCCGACCTCATGACTAGTGCCAAGGCGATTAATGGCGGTACAGTGCCCATGGGTGGTGTGTTTGTAAAAGACAGCATCCAACAAACCATTTTTGACAATACCCCAACGAACGTACCCGAGTTCTTCCACGGTAATACCTATGCGGGCGCGCCAGTTGCGGCCGCGGCAGGCCTGGCCGCACTGGACATTTACGAAGCCGAGGGACTATTTAGCTGTGGTAGTGGCGAGAAGGGGAAATATTGGGAGGATGCGCTGCACGGCCTGCAAGATTTGTCCCAGGTTATCGACATTCGTAACTACGGCATGTTGGGTGCGGTGAGTTTTGATCCGGGTTCGCTTCCTGCCAAGGCACTGGGGGCCAAGATACACCAGCGCTGTTACGAAAATGGCCTGCTGTGCCGCGCTGTCGGCGACCATATGGTCATGTCTCCTCCACTGTCAATTAGCCATGAAGAAATCGACCTGTTTATTGCGCGCTTCCGCCAAAGCGTGACGGAAGTATTCGGGGGCTTCTAAACATGTGCACGGCACCAGCGACTCTGTGGGCCGTCTACAAGACTACTCTCCACCCAAGGGCTTCACCAGCATCACATTGCCATCGACAGCGGAAATAATGCACGGTACGCCCTCCATTATCGGCGCGACACCGGCATCCTCTGCCAGTCGACTGTTCCAATCAATTCCGGAGTAGCGAATGGTGCCACCCCCTAGGGTAATCTCGCTGCTGGCGGACACCTGGCGCCCGATCATGTCACTGCTGGTATCCGCTCCACCCCCGGCGTTCTGAAATTGCTTGAGAGGCTTCCAGAGCAGTAGCGCAATGACAGCCGTCAACAGACCCAATACGAAGATTTCCATTTCCCAGCCACTCACTACACCGACCGAGATCAATAGGCCTGTGACAAAACTGGCGATGGCAAAAAATAATAGTGGCCCAGCAAGACCAAGCAGCCCAAGCTCCAGGATAAAACTGATACCGGCCAGCAGATAAAAAAACTGGTCATGGTGCCGAGAAAAATATTCCACGAGATCCATCGTCTAGGTCTCCGCTGTGTGTTCCGAGAGCTTCAGGCTACTGGACACGGCGATTGCCTGTGCCACGGTGTTGGCGATGTTGTCACTGGTTTTGCCATCCGTTAAAACAATCGTACTTTCATCGGCGATGGCCTTATGCGCCGCTATGGCACCCTGGGCCAAGGTGAGCAGGACCGCAGACTGTCCCGAGACTGTCTTGGCGGAATCACCCACCGTCATCAACGCATTGGATTCAGCCTCAGCCACCAGACGAATTGCCTCGGCCTTACCGGTCGCATCGAGCACCTGGGCTTCCTTGAAAGCCTCTGCCGCAAGAACCTGCTCAGCTTTTGCGGCTTCCGCATCCAGCACCCTGGCAGCCTTCATGCCTTCCGCTTCCGTAATTGCCGCAGTTTTGACGCCCTCTGCGGTGAGAATAACCGAGCGTTTCTCTCGCTCCGCTGTCATCTGCTTCTCCATGTCCTCACGGATAGATTGTGGCGGCGTAATATCCTTGATTTCATAGCGGGTCACCATCACACCCCAGGGCTGGGTCGCCTCGGTCATCGCACTGAGTATCGTTGCGTTAATGGCATCGCGACTCTGGAAACACTCATCCAGTTCCATGGACCCGATGGCATTACGCATTGTGGTCATCGCTAACTGAATAACAGCCATTTTGTAGTCGGTGACATTGTTGGTTGCGGCCCCGGCATCAGTCACTTTCATGAAAAGAATGCCGTCGATGTTCAAAGAAATATTGTCCTTGGTAATCGCTGACTGCGACGAAATATCCAGCGATTGCTCCTTCATGTTTCGATCAGCAGCGACTGTCTGTATAAAAGGAACAATAAAATTCAAACCCGCCCCTAAGGTCTTATCGTACCTACCCATTGTATAGATGACATAACCGCGGTTTTGCGGCACAAAGTGAATACCTTTCTTGAGCGTATACAAAATAACGAGTGCAATCCACAGCAAAGGGCTGGAGAGAAGATTGGCGGTAATTTCCATAATGTGTTGTCCAGACAAGAAGTTAGTTCTAACACCGTGAAGGTATCAGTACACTACAATGACAGCAAGTTTGACTTTAGTAATCTACCTTGCCACGTAAGGTTTTCAATCGACCATGTTTGGTCTTTTTTTCCATACGGCGTTTTTGGGAACCTTTGGTGGGGCGGGTGGGCCTTCGCTTCTTCTGCGTCAGCCCCGCCTGTAGAATGAGATTCCGCAACCGGTTCAATGCTTCCTCCCGGTTTTTTTCCTGACTGCGGTACTGCTGAGCCTTAATCACCACAACGCCGTCTTTCGATAGGCGCTGATCATTCATAGCCAGCAGCTTTTCTTTATAAAAATCGGGCAGAGATGATGCCCTGACATCAAAACGCAGATGAATGGCTGTCGACACTTTGTTCACATTCTGGCCACCCGCACCCTGAGCGCGAATCGCCTGAATATCAATTTCACTTTCGGGTATGACCACATTGCTCGAGATAAACACGCTGTTCGCCTATTTGAGCAGTGTCCGGTTTAGCGCATTTTGCCATGCGCCCTTGCGCTTGCGCCTTGCCGGTGCTGACATTTGAACGGCGAACTCGCGTTCGAGATGCCAAATTTCTCTCAGTTCAGAAGGACTCTGCCATAGGCCGACACCCAGGCCCGCAAGGTAACAGGCACCTGCAACCGTGGTTTCGGTCAATTGCGGCCGTATCAACTTCCTGCCCAACACATCGGCCTGTATTTGCATCAACAAATTATTGGCAGCTGCGCCACCATCAACCCGCAAAGGCTTCATACGCTTGCCCAGATCTGTCTCCATGGCCTGCAAGATATCGGCATTCTGCAATGCCATAGCATCCAGCGTAGCCCGTGCAATATGGCCACGGTCTGTACCACGAGTCAACCCGCACAGTAGCCCCCTGGCATCGGGTGCCCAATGGGGGGCTCCCAGGCCCGTGAGGGCTGGGACAAACTCCACGCCGCCGTGATCTTCCACCTCTGCTGCCAGGGCTTCAATATCGGAGGCACGCTTAATCATCTTCAAACCATCGCGCAACCATTGCACTGCGGCTCCACAGACAAAAGCGCCCCCCTCCAACGCATACACGGGCTTACCCGCGTCCCCCAACTGCCAGGCCACGGTGGTCAGCAGTCCGGACCGGGATTGCAGGATATCGCTGCCCGTATTCATCAGGATGAAAGAACCGGTACCAAACGTACACTTCGCTTCACCCGCCTTAAAGCACGCCTGCCCAAACAACGCTGCCTGTTGGTCACCGGCTACACCGGCTATAGGTATGCCATCAGGCAAGCCCTTGACACCCCGGGTGACCCCCAGTACACCGCTGGACGCGGTGATACGCGGCAGTATGCCTTCAGGCACCTCAAACAGGTCCAGTAGACTCTGGTCCCAGGCCGCCGTCTTCAGGTTCATCAGCGAGGTCCTGGAGGCATTGGAAACATCGGTGACGTGCGTGTCACCGCCCGTCAACTGCCAGATAAGAAAGCTGTCTACGGTGCCCGCAGCCACTCGCCCACGTTTCAAAAGGGGTGAAATCCCCGGGGTGTTTTTCAGCAGCCAACGAAATTTGCTGGCGGAAAAATACGGATCCAGAACAAGACCAGACTTTCTTTTTACTGTCTTTTCATGCCCTGCGGACTTTAAAGACTCACAGAAATCGGTCGTGCGGCGGCACTGCCAGACGATCGCATTATTCAGCGGTTCCCCAGTCTCTTTGTCCCACAACAAGGATGTCTCGCGCTGATTGGTAATGCCAATAGCGACAATGTCAGAGGGTTTGCAAATCTTTTTACGAAATACGGCGCGTATGCCCTTCTCGACAGACTGCCAGATATCCACCGGGCGATGCTCCACCCACCCGGGTTTTGGGTAGAGCTGGGGGAATTCATAATTGACACTGGTTCGCAGACGGCCCCGCTCATCCATGAGAGCAACAGTACTACCTGTTGTCCCCTGGTCTATCGCCAGAACAAAGCCGCCCATTGTTACTCCCCGTAGCCTTCCACTGCCTTGATCTCAAGGTAGTCTGTAAAGCCGTGGTGTCCCCACTCTCGACCGTTGCCGGACTGCTTGAACCCTCCAAAGGGCACATCGAATCCACCGGAAGCGCCATTGATATGGACATTACCGGCACGGATGCGCGAAGCCACTTCCCTGGCGTGACCAATGTCGCTACTCTGCACATAACCTGCAAGACCGTAGGGCGTATCGTTGGCAATGGTAATTGCCTCTTCCTCAGTCTCGTAGGGAATCATGGTAAGCACAGGGCCAAAAATTTCTTCAGCGGCAACCGTCATCTCATTGTTCGCACCGGAAAAAACCGTCGGTTTGATGAAGTAGCCTTTATCGATACCCTCGGGGCGACCAGTGCCGCCGCAAACCAACTTTGCACCCTCATCAATTCCAGCCTGGATTAGCCCCTGGATTTTATTGAACTGAACCTCGGATACCACCGGCCCCATAGTCGTGCCCGCCGCCGTGGGATCGCCAACGACCACCGACTCAGTCACTTTTGCAGCAATGGCCTCGGCCTCGGCAAGCTTGGCCGCAGGGACCAACATTCGGGAGGGTGCATTACAGGACTGCCCTGTATTGTTATACATGTGCAATAGGCCGCCAGTCACCGCGGTCTCAAGGTCTGCATCATCGAGAATAATATTCGGGGATTTTCCACCCAGCTCCTGGGTAACACGCTTCACCGTGGGCGCTGCATTCTGCGCGACCAGTGTACCGGCCCTGGTGGAACCGGTGAAAGACATCATATCGACATCCGGGTGCCGGGAAAGCGCAGTGCCCACGACCGGACCATCGCCATTAATCATATTGAAAACGCCAGCGGGAACCCCCGCCTCGTGCATCACCTGTGCCCACAGATAAGCAGATAAAGGCGCCACTTCGCTGGGTTTCAACACCATGGTACACCCCACAGCCAGAGCCGGAGCCACCTTGCAACCAATCTGGTTAACCGGCCAGTTCCAGGGCGTGATCAGACCACAAACCCCTATGGGCTCCTTGAAGACCCGGTTTGGACCCAGGTCTTCCTCAAAGGCAAAGGTCTTGAGGATTTTGGCGGCTTCCTGCAAGTGTCCTAGCCCAGTGAAGGCTTGCCCTCCTGCTGCCAACTCCTGCGGTGCGCCCATCTCCTCACGGATGGCATCCGCGATATCGTTATAGTACTTCTGGTAAACCTCTGCACAAGATTCCAGCAGCTCTACCCGCTCCTTGATTGAGGTCCGACTGAACGTTGGAAAAGCCGCTTTAGCCGCTGCCACGGCGCGATTGACATCTTCCTCCGACCCCATGGATATCTGCGCACAAACGTCCTCCGTCGCAGGATTGATAACATCCAATGTAGACGGGACAGCCGGGTCAACCCACTCACCATTGATATAAAATTGCATGTATTCGCGCATTGTCTTGCTCCAGTAGCCAAAAAAAATCGTGGCGTAAGTGTAGCACTCCCAGCGAATGTGGAAAGCACCCACATGGTGGTATGAGCTGTTTAGTTTCGAGCTTTACGATAAGCCAGTGGCGTCATGCCGGTCCAGTGCTTGAAAGCGCGACTGAAAGCGGGCTCCGTCATATCCAGTCGCCGGGCTATTTCCCCTATCTGGCAGCTGTCTTCAAGCAGTAAACCAATCGCCCGCTCCCGTCTGACCTGCTCCAGCAAGCCACGAAAGCTGCTGCCCTCACGCTGAAGGTGACGGTGCAAGGTGCGGGCACTCATATGCCAGCGCGAGGCCAAATCTACCAGATCCGGAAATTCCTCGGTATTACTGAGCGCGCGCAGTACCCGGTCGCTGGTACCGATATCAAAATCCTGTTTGATAAACCATTCATCCGGCAGGCGCTGTAAATACTGCCTCAACTCGCGCCGGGAGCGTACCACGGGGGAGTTCATCCACCTGCCGTCAAAGACAAGTCGACTGTCTGCATTGCCATAGACGACAGGACCAGGAAACATGATCCGGTACTCCGCGCTATGTCCGGTCTGCGCAAAACGAAACTCTGTGCGCAGCAGTGGCACACGTTCACCGATAAGCCAGTTACAGAATCGATGCCAGATAAGAAGCAGTAACTCTTCAATAAAATGCTCCGAATCAACCTCCGGCGTCAGTAGAGTCAAAGCAATCCCGGCCTCCTCACCCTCGGATATCTGCCAGCGTACTGACTGGGATGTGAGGTTATAGAAACGTGCGGAATAACGTAGCGCCTCGGCCAGGGTCGTGCTTTCAACCATCTGTCTCGCCATTAAAGCAAAGACGCCAAAGCGGTGAGCAACAGGGCCGAAGCCCATCAGCTCGTCGTCCAGTTCCTGCCAGACAAGGCGGATAAGCGCCCCAAGCTGGCGCGGTGTAATTCGAGTGCGATGATCGGCCAACAGCGCGGGACTTAAACGCACCGCTTCCAGCAGCGCCCGCTCATCGACCCCTCGGGCCATAGCCCGCGCCGTGATAACCCGGGCAAAATGCGCACTGATGTCAGGGCGGTGAATTTCAGAAAGTGTCATAAATAGACAATTTATGGAGGATATATCCAGATTTATACCGCAAATGTGCTCCTATTGACCAGTAAAATGTCACTTAAAGTTAATAAATGACACTTTGAATCATTGTCTATAATAGTTATTGCGCCCACACTGGTGCCCGCATTGACGTATCGCCTGCATTAACTTTTTCACGGAGACATCAGACCCTATGGATAATGAAGAATTAACCTTGTTTCGGGACATGGCCCGACGCGCTTTCGAGCAAGAAGTTGCACCCAATTTCGAGCAATGGGAAGCGGACCACATGGTCCCCCGGGAACTTTGGAACACGCTGGGCCAGGCTGGCCTGCTGTGCCCTGATATGCCTGAAGAATACGGCGGTGCAGGTACCACACCTCACGTCACTCTGGCACTTATCGAAGAACTGTCCCGCATGGGCTTTGGCGGTGTCTGCACAGGTTATGGCATTCACTGCAATATCGTCGCCCCCTACATCGAACATTTTGGCACTGAGGAGCAAAAGCAAAATTGGCTGCCCAAAATGGTGAACGGAGAAGCCGTGGGCGCACTTGCCATGACTGAACCGGGTGCCGGTTCAGACGTCCAGGGCATCCGCACTAACGCAGTAAAAGATGGCGATGAATGGATTCTCAATGGCTCCAAAATCTTCATCACCAATGGCTACCATGCAGATATTGTCATTGTTGCCGCGATTACCGACCCCGGCAAGGGCGCCAAGGGCACCACCCTGTTCCTTGTTGATGCCAGCCTGCCCGGATTTGAAAAAGGCAAAAAGCTGGAAAAAATTGGCCAGCATACCTCCGACACTGCAGAGCTCTTTTTCCAGGATGTGCGCCTGCCAGAATCAGCGGTACTGGGCGAACTGAATAAAGGCTTCGTCATCATGATGCAGGAATTGCCCCGTGAACGCCTGGGCATTGCCGCACAGGGCATTGCAGCCGCTGAAGGCGCACTGGATATTACTGTCGACTATGTACTGGAACGCAAGGCTTTCGGACAGACTATCGCCAGCTTTCAGAACACACGCTTCACACTGGCTCAGGTAAAAACTGAAATCGCACTGAATCGCGCCTATTACGAAAAATGTGCCGACGCCTATGCCCTGGGGCAACTCAGCGCAGATGACGCGGCAACCCTGAAATATGCGGCCACTGAAATGCAATGCAAGGTCGTCGACGAATGCCTGCAGTTATTTGGTGGTTACGGCTACACTGCGGAGTACGCCATCTCGCGTTTCTATACTGATGCGCGCATCCAGCGTATTTACGGTGGTTCTTCCGAGATTATGCGGGAACTGATAGCCCGGTCTATCCTGGGACGATAATTTATGCCCCGCTGGCTTTCGGCACCGTGTTGCGCGGTTGCTGAAAGCTAATGACTCAGGGCTTCCAGCATCTGCTCGCAAAGCGCCTTGAGCTCCCTGCCCTGCTCTGGCAGTAGCCCTACCGTGCATGCCAGTTTCTGAGGGATATCCCGGGCCTTTTTCTTCAAGCTCAAGCCCTGCTTGGTTATCGTAATAATTCGCACGCGCTCATCAATTTCACTGCGCTTGCGATCGACAAAGCCCTTGCCTTCCAGTCGTTTTAAAAGCGGCGTCAGCGTGCCCGAGTCCAGATGCAGTCGCTCGCCCAGCTCTTTCACGTTCAAACTGGTTTCCTGCCACAACACCATGAGAACCATATACTGCAGGTAGGTTATATCCAGCTCGTCCAGCATGGGCCGGTACGCCCGAACCACCGCATTCGCCGCACTGTAGAGAGGAAAACAAATCTGATTTTCAAAGACCAGTTGCGGTGTGCTGTTGACATCGGATTTCATTGAAAAATTCTTAAGCAATTAGATTGTGCACAAAGTACGGTTTTTTCGCTTATTTATCAAGCCTGTAAGAGAACAGGCAAGCCTGGTTCAACTATTGTTACAACAGCGCTTCGATCTGGGCGGCCAAATCCTTGGGTTTAGCCGTGGGCGCGAAACGCGCGACAACTTCTCCCTCGCGATTGACCAGGAACTTGGTGAAATTCCATTTGATCTTTTCGGAACCCAGAATCCCTTTACTGGTTTTTTTCAGGTATTTGAAGATAGGGTCAGCCGTGCTGCCATTGACGTCCACCTTGGCAAACATTGGAAATGAAACGCCGTAGTTAAGCTGGCAAAATTCCTGAATATCACTTTCGCTTCCAGGTTCCTGCTTGCCAAACTGATTGCAGGGAAACCCCAGTATCACGAGCCCTTTGTCCTTATACTGCGCATACAGTTCTTCCAGCCCTTCATACTGAGGCGTCAAACCACACTTACTGGCAGTGTTGACGATCAACATGGCCTTGTTCTGATAGCTTTCGAGTTTTACCGTCTTGCCTGTAATTGTCTGTGCTTCGAAATCGTAGATTGCCGCTGTCATATCAGCTCCTTTACTGTGCGCTAAATATCAGTCTGCATGCTACCCTCAATTTAAATTGCGCGCAATATATTTAACTGCTAGGCTGCAGCCATTAAATACATTCTGAGGAAACAGCTTATGAACAAGTCGCGGGAACTGGGTATTGTCGTCTATGGTGCAACCGGATATACGGGCAAGCTGGTCGCTGAGTACCTCAATAGCCAGTATGGGGTAAATGGTGATGTGCCCTGGGCAATAGCGGGACGAAGCCTGGAAAAGCTGGAAGCCGTACGGGATGAACTGGGCCTGGGGGCTGACCTACCACTGGTACTGGCCGATGCGAGCAATCCCGGCTCTATCACAAGCCTTGCCGAACGCGCGCAGGTCATACTGACCACCGTTGGCCCCTATCAACTCTATGGCAGTGACCTCGTAGCGGCCTGTGCGCTCGCAGGAACCGACTACGTTGACCTTTGCGGCGAACCTGCCTGGATGAAAGAGATGATTAGCGAGCACGCCCCTGCAGCGAAGGCTAGCGGCGCGCGCATCGTCTTTTCATGTGGCTTTGATTCTATCCCCTTTGACCTCGGTGTGTTCTATCTGCAACAAGCCTCCCAAAAAACCCTGGGCAATGTAAGCCCCAGGGTCAGGGGGCGCGTACGAAGCATGAAGGGCACCTGGTCGGGCGGTACTTTGGCCAGTTTCAAAGCCACTATGGCTGCCGCAGCAAAAAATCCTGAGCTATTGTCCGCACTGATCGACCCCTTCGCACTGACACCGCAGTTCGAGGGGCCGACACAACCCGACGGCATGAAACCCATGCTGGACGAGGTGCTCAAGAGCTGGGTGGCCCCGTTCATCATGGCAACCATCAATACGAAAAATATCCATCGCTCCAATCAACTGTTAGGCCACTTGTACGGCGAGGACTTCCGCTATGACGAAATGCTGGTAACAGGGCCGGGCGAACAGGGCGAAACCATTGCCAAAGCGGTTGCCAGTGACAAATCCATGGCCAGCGACCCCACACAGCCAGGCGAAGGTCCCAGCCGCGAGGAGCGTGAGAATGGCCACTATGACCTGCTGTTCATTGGCGAGGGGTCTAATGGCCAGCTTATTCGTGCCAGTGTGAAAGGCGATATGGACCCGGGCTATGGTTCAACCAGTAAAATGATTGTGGAAACGGCTGTATGCCTACTGCAGAACCCGCAAGTGGCCGCAGGTGGCATTTGGACGCCTGCAGCCGCTCTGGGATCCCTGCTCATCGATCGACTGCAGGAAAATGCCGGTATTAGCTTCCAGCTGGAAACTGACTGACCCAACACCAGCCGCGGATACCCAAGCACGACAACATGAGCGAATCTCAGCTCATGTTGTATTCGCTGGTGGGAATACAATCGATTTTATCGAAGTCGATAAAACGCATACAACTATCAATCATCGCCTGCTCGCGCTCTTTATAGAGCGCTTCATCGTCCACCGCATCGTAAAACGCTCTGCGATCAGTCATCGCTGCCTCTGGAAAATTTTCCTCTATGATTGCATCAATAGGTGGCGCCAGGTAAGTGAGCGGACGCACGACGATATTCTGCCGATAACCAAACGTAGACTGGGTTTCGATAGCAACTTGCGTGTGGCCATTGAGCCAAAGATCAATCCAGTGCGGATAACTTAGGCGCGGCGGCTTTTGCAGCAAAACCACTTCGTTCATGCCCGGCGTACGCTCACCGGTGCTCACACATTGACTGGTATTCACAATGGGCTCCGATTCCGTCACCAAATAACCGGCCATTCTCGCCACCCGGGCCTCGATGGCGTGCTCCACCCTTGTTCTTCGAGTCGATGTATCCAGCCACAGGGATATCACTGCATCAAAAGCGGGTTTGCTATTTTCTATACGCAACGCCTGTGCCGGTGCGACTGCGCGATCGACAACATTCACTCTGAGCTTCTGTGCTCCGGCTTCCACCAAGATAGGGGCGAGCTCATCACAGAGGCACTGGCGAAGCTGCTCACTGTTATCCATCTCATTTCCCCAAAGCAAATAGACAATCTTTTCCATGCTGTACCCCAATATTTTTTCGAGCCTTATTTGGCCACTGGTAGCCCGAAATTGCAATTGCCAAGATGCAGGGATGGCTAGTCGTTGAATGACACGGTATTCTGGCGACCTGAATGAGCGACTGCTGCCCCCTTAAGAGGTCAATCCCTATGCGATACGCCAAAAGAACGTTGTTGACCCTGCTGGCAGGATTACTGCTGTTAATAGCGGCATTCGATATCTGGGGTTTTCTCACCCAGGGGACCCTGATACCCGACGAAAACCAGTCGCGTGACGCAACCGCTAACCGGGTCGTCATGGTTTTTGGTGCCACCGGGTCCGCAGGCGACGGCCTGTTGAAGGCGGCGATAGAAGACCCTGAAGTCGAGAAGGTCTATGTCATTACCCGGCGGACATCACCGCGCATTGAAGCGGGTGTCGCCTCGGGAAAAGTTGAGATGGTAATCCACAAGGACTTTACAGACTACAGCTCACTGGCCAATGTGCTGGGGGAAGTAAACACGGTTTTATGGGGCCTGGGCACCTCCTCTTTGCAGGTTGATGACGCCACATACACCTGGATTCACGTAGACTTCCCGGTCGCATTTGTGAAGCAGTGGTTATCGGCAAGAACACAGGGCCCTATGGCATTTCACTACATAGCGGGGATGGGCACCGACGGGGATGCCCATTGGGCACTGGAGAAAAGCCGGGCCGAGCGCGAAGTGGCGGATTTAGCCCGCAACACCGGTCTGCGGACTTTCAGCTACCGCTCAGCCTATATCCGGCCCTCTTCCGAGAACGCGAATGTGATGCATTATTTGGGTGAAGCCCTGTTGAAACCTGGCTCTCTGGTCATTAGCGCTAAAGAGCTGGGCGGCGCGATGCTTGAGATCAGTGCCCGCACTGAAGAACTCAAAAATGGAACACTGATCGATAACCAGGACAGTATTGCCTACGCCGAAATCTATCGTCAAAATACGCGATGGCATACCGCGCCGTAGCACTACACAAGGAACCTGTATGGATATCATGGAAATCTCTGAGAAAAGATCAATGGGACGAGAAGAGGCTGCAAAATTGTTGCATGAACTCGCCGACTCGCTGGCCCGCCATAACGAGGTGGAGTTTACGCGTAATGGCATCCAGTTCCACATCAACGTACCCGACCAGGTCACTGTGGAGTTGGAGCTGGAGGTCGAAAGCGATGAATCCAGTATCGAGATAGAAATCAGCTGGTAGGGATAACCCGCCTCTCATCACCGCGATTAGGCCAAGACCACTTCAAGCGGTATCGCCAAAGCCTTTGAACGGTGTGGCAATGGCCTGGATATCCTGTATCACCTCTGCTGGCAGACTCCCCGGCATGTCATAGGACGCACTGTCTGAAACCACATCCATCAGGCCGCCAAACTGTGCTTGGATCTCGGATACAATTTGGTCATGCCTGCCAATAGCGGCAAAGAGCTGGACAACATCATCGGGTATCTGCCGGCTCATTTCTTCCCACTGCCCCAATTTAGACATGTGATAGAGCTTCCCCCCGAGGTCCTCAAGCCCGTGTTGTTCCAGGACCGACCAATAGGCCCGGGTAGAGCCATAAAACGCGATACGCGAACGCACGAACTCGAGTGACTTATCGACTTCTTCATCAGTTGCCCCGGTCACCAGGAAGCCACCCAGTCCGATTTGAAAGTTCTCGCGAGCTCGACCACTCTTTTGTAGCCCGGTATCAAGCTGGGGCCAAATCACGTTCTCGAAATACTTGCGTGTACAGAAGCCGTGCAGCTTCACTCCCTCACACAACTCACCGGCCGCTCTCAACATCGCCGGGCCCACTGCAGCCACGGTAATTGGTGGCAAGCTATAGCTCATGGCTTCCGGCGTAAAGTTGGGTGTCATGAGTGTAAAGGTATAGTGCTCTCCCTCAAAAGCGAGGCGTTCGCCAGTTTTCCAGCTATGCCAGATAGCACGAAGCGCCAGGATATATTCGCGCACCCTGGGCGCGGGAGCAGACCAGGGCACACTGAAGCGGCGCTCATTGTGCCCTTTTACCTGAGGCCCTATTCCCAGTACAAATCGCCCCCGACTGGCCACCTGTAGATCCCAGGCAAGATTGGCCATCACCATGGGACTGCGTGGAAATGCGATGGCGATGCCCGTTCCAAGCTCCAACCGCTCGCTATTGACGGCAGCGACAGCCAGGGGCAAAAAGGGATCGTGGCGATTTTCCTGTGTCAGAACACCGTCGTAACCTGCGGCCTCAATGCGCTTGATTTCGTCGCTGACCTTACGCAGGTCACTCTGGATGAGGGTGGTAATGATTTGCATGCTTCGGCGGGCCTTTTGTTTAAGTGACTGAAACGACAAGGGGGCCGACACTAGCTTTCGTGCCAGCCCCTTATCCTCAGCTGCTTGTCAGGAAAGCAGGCCCTGTATAGTAGTGTCGATATCAGAGAGCGTATAGTTTATTTCTACAGACCCACCATGAGGGTGATAAACATTACCCATGAAAGGGTCGCTCAGGACCTTGCCCGCTGGGTCCAACAACCAAAAATTGGGCACACCATAATTCTGTATTTCATTCTCCGCCCTGAAGCCACCCTGCCAGGGGTACACTGGCCCCGCTGCTTGTGCCGGCATTTTCTTCGGCGCTCGACTCATCACGGTTCGAAGGCGGAGATCGTACCAGGGCTCCATGGGTATAATGCCGGAATCGACTGCGGCCTGGGTTGAACGAATAAATGCTGAGGCGGCGGCCTGGTACTCGGCGCTGCCTGCGGGGGAATCAAGAAAGACTCTTTTCTCAAAACCCAGATATTGTGTGCTGTATACGGGCGCGCAGGACACGGGAATAATCCCCACCGGCAAATCCTGGTAACGTGCAGCCAGCGTGCGAAGAATATGCATGTCGTTAAAGGAATCCTGGCACCAAAATCCCCCGGGCCTGCCCTTCCCCATATCACCGCCGCCAAAAAGGAACAGCAGGGTCACCTCTACCCCGGGTTTGTCACGCATCAAGGAAAGTAGCGTATGTTGTCGCTGATTCTTGTCCAGGACAAAAACCTCGGGCGATATGGTATCCCCCTTCTGGTAGTGAATAGCACGGTTTGCCAACGCCGACCTCGCCACGGAAGGAAGGAGCGTCGCTGCCGCAGAAGTCATTAACAGGGCCCGATTAAAGGATCGTCTTCGCATGGCAAATACCCTCTCTTATTGTTTTATCTCCAGAGACAAAAAATCATCTCCGCGTCCAGTCTAACAAGAGACAGCGCCCCCGTCGGAAGGTTCATTTCGGGCGACCCAGGCGTGAAGATATTACCTAAAGCGGAATTACCCGCCCCCACCGCTTGTCAGCCTCCCGAAACTCTATATAATCTCGCACTCCACGCGCCCGTAGCTCAGCTGGATAGAGTAACTGGCTTCGAACCAGTTGGTCGGGAGTTCGAATCTCTCCGGGCGCGCCAAACACCTCCTCCAATACACCGGAATTGCACCCAATTGCAGCGCGGATGCAGCACCACTTGTTCGGCCGCAGCGGCCGGCTCGAAAATTCGGACTACACCAATGCCTGTTGATATTCTCAATGATGGAACCAGCGAATACCTCTCACAAAAGTTCAGTCGGCTGGCTTTATCGGAACAGGAAGTCGATTACCGGGAATTTGACGGCTGTACCTTTGAGGAATGCGACTTCAGCAAAGCACAGTTCACAAAGTGTAAGTTTATCGACTGTGAATTCGTCAATTGCAATCTCAGCAACGCCAATCCCGGGTTTAGCCAGTTTCTGGATGTATCGTTCATCGAGTGCAAAATGATCGGTGTCGACTGGACCCGCGCCTCCTGGCCGGTCTACGCCCTGTGCTCTCCCCTGACATTCCGGAAGTGTGTCATTAACGACTCTTCCTTCTTCGGCTTGAGTATGAAGGAAATGGTGCTTGAGGAATGCAAGGCGCACGATGTGGACTTTAGGGAAGCCGAGTTTACCGAGGCTAACTTTTCCTATACCGACTTCAGTCACAGCCTGTTCAATAACACCAACCTCGCAGAGGCGAACTTTGAAGAAGCCTCGGCCTATGATATAGACATCTATAGTAATACCATCAAGGGCGCGAAGTTTAGCCGAATCGAGGCCGTCAGGTTGCTCGAGTGCCTGGGTGTCGAACTACTGGATTGATCTCATGACAAACAACGACATTTTACGACGCCTTCGCTACGTCTTCGATTATGACGATGCCCAGATGGTGGCCATTTTTGCCCAGGCAGACCTCGAGGTAAAACGTGGGCACATCATCGCCTGGCTGCAAAAAGAGGATCACACTGCCTACGAAGAATGCAAAGACCGGATGCTGGCCACCTTCCTCAACGGTTTGATCATAGAAATGCGGGGGAAACGCGACGGCCCTCAACCCAAACCCGAGACTTCTTTAAACAACAATCTGATTTTAACCAAACTAAAAATTGCCCTGAGCTTACAATCCGATGACATCATCGAAATCGTAAAGCTGGCAGGCTTCCACTTAAGTGCTTCTGAATTGGGCTCTTTTTTCCGCAAACCCGGACACAGGAATTACCGGGATTGTAAAGACCAGGTATTGCGCAATTTCCTCAAGGGCCTGCAACTCAAACTTCGAGATAAACCCGCTGAAAAGCCCCTCCCTAAATGGCCTATAAAGCCACCAAACTCATAAGGGAAAGCACAAAAAATCCGGCGGTCACGGTAAAAGCTGAAAGAAGTGTGGTCAGCACGACAATATTCGCCGCCAGTCGTTCGTCCCCCCTGGCCGCTACCACCATCACAAAACTGGCCGCAGCAACCGGTGAGCCAAGCAGCAGGAACAGCACCCCCAGGGGCGCACCGCGCACGCCCATGGACAGGGCTACCGCCATCCCAAGTGCGGGCGAAAAACAGAGACGCCAGCCCACGGTCTCCCAGGTCAACGCTGCCGAGTGCCGCAGACTGTCCAGGTTCATCGCGCCACCGATACACAACAGCGCCAGTGGCATGTAGTAGGTCGATATGCCCCAGGCAACAGACTTCACCGTGTCAGGAACAGGCCATTCAAGCAGCGACACGGCGACACCCAGGCCTATACCAATCAGCAGCGGATTGCGCAGTATACCCAAAGCAAAGCGGCTGACTGTGCGCGACCCGCCCAATGTACTGTTAAGAACTACCACCGCCAGTACATTGTATAGCGCAGTCATCACAGCAATGGGCAGCGCAGCGAGCGCAACCCCCCTGTCCCCATAAGCAGAGATACACAGGGCGATACCCACAATAGCCAGGTTGGATCGAAACGTGGCCTGCACGAAAACACCCAACTGGCGCCCGGGGATCTTACGCCAGATCCCGTAGACCCAGGCCAGGCAGAAAGTGACAAGTGTTGTTATCACGCCGGCGGTAACGTAGGAGGCATCGCCCAACTGGTAGAAATTGACGCTGCCGGCGCTGGCAAACAGCAGTACCGGCAAAGCGTATTGGAACGCTATGCGGGACACGCCGTTGATCACGGCATCGGTCAACAGTCCCAACCGGCGTACGATAATTCCCAGCAGCACCCAGCCAAAGGTTGGCCCGGACACCGACAGAGACGACTTCAGTAAACCGTATAATTCACCAATATCCAGAACGCATACCACACTGTGCTATAACCAAAGCGGCAGTATGACAGCTCTACCCGCCCGCCGCCCGGTCCATCAATTAAAACCAGTTGTAACGAAGCTCCAGGCCGAATTGGCGATCGAAGTTCCGCGGCTGAAACTGGATATAACCGTTGGGGATCAGGTTTTCGTTTTGCGCGGTAATAGACTGTACATAACCTTCATCCAGGGCATTCTTGACAAATAAACTGACACTGTAGTGGTCATCTTTGTCGCGTAGCATGACTGACGCATCCAGCACATCATAGGATTCCTGAACCTGATACCTGTCCTGGTCTATAGCGTAGAGAATATCATCCTGGATCCGATAGTTGGCCTTCAGGATCAAGTCGAAAGGCATAGTGTCGAGGCCGATCACATAGTTGGCCGCCAGGGTCAATTTCCAATCGGGTGAAAACGGCAAGGCTCCACCACTGAGGTCCTGGTTTGCCGGAGAGTCGCCGCAGGTCGTTTGTCCGCGATAGCCCACACCTCGGAATTCCTGCCCAAAACTGCAGGGGCCGTTTTCATAACTATCGATTTTCGCATCAATGAAGGCCACGCCGCCAAACAGGGACAGGTTTTCTGTGGGCTGCGCCATAAAATCGATTTCGATTCCCTCGCTGGTTACCTCTCCCACGTTGGTCAGAATAAAGCTGAACTGCTCATCTGGCTTGCCATTGCCATCATTGTCTACCGGGTTGCCATTCTCATCGAGTATCAGTATCGATTCTGTTGCCTGCGCCTGAAAATCTTCATACTCGGTATGGAAGACAGTGACATTCAATATCAGCCGATTATCGAACCAGTTGGACTTCATTCCAAGCTCGAAGGAGTCAGACGTCTCAGGATCTACAGCTTGGGTATTTTCAGCGGTACTGCCCGTGGTGATATTAAACGCGGGGCCCTTATAGCCCTGGACAAAACTGGCGTACAGCAACATATCTTCTGTTGCATTCCACTCCAGGGCGAGCTTGCCTGACAAATCAGACTCATCGACCTCGTCGGTAAAGAACGGTATCTCCGGCTGCAACGCCGAACCAGACGAGCGCTGGAAGTCAAACTCCAACTCATCGCGGGTATACCGGGCGCCCAAAACCAATCGCCAGTCATCGTTTATATTCCAGTTGGCCTCACCAAAGGCCGCATAATTCAAACTGTCTACCTGAAAGTCACTGGTAGCATTGCCATCGAAAACGAATCGATCAAAACTGCGCTCAATCGTCTGGTCGAAAAAATACAGGCCTGCCACATAGGTAATAGTTCGATCTGCAGCAGAGGTGAGGCGCAGTTCCTGGGTCCACTGCTCCTGTTCGGTGTGTCCGGTCTGGCTCACCTCGAAAAAATGCTCGGGAAGATAATCTGCGTCCGCGGACTGTTGCTGCTCCCAGTCGCGAAATGCCGTAATCGACGTCAGCGTATGACTGCCGATGGCCCAATCCACGGTCAGTGCATGCCCCGAACCCTCCACTTTCAGAGTATCCGGGAAGTTGTGGTTCACCTCAATATTGTCTTCAGAAGGCTGCACCGGATCCAGCGTATCCAGTAAACCATCCACCTGAGCCTGATTATTGGGTGGCACCGCCGGGTAAGGGTCTATAGAGCGCAGTGTATTAACGCAGCAATCCCCTTCTGTTTCACTGAAGTCGCTGGACCACGATAAAGTAAGATTGTCCGTAGGATCCCAACGCAGCTTACCGCGCAGGCTCCAGTCGTCTTTTTCATTCAGGGTTTTGCCGTTATAGACATTGTCGACATAGCCCTCATCCCGGTTGTAGAAACCTGTCAGGCGATACCCCAGGGTGTCGCCCGCCGGACCCGACACAGTGAATCCCGCTTTCGCACGATCATCTTCAATGGCCGTAGCCGAGACGGAGGCGGTAAACTCATCACTGGGCTGCTGGGTAATCATATGAACCACCCCCGCGGTGGAGTTCTTTCCGAACAAGGTACCCTGTGCTCCCCGCAGGACTTCCACTCGCTCAATATCCAGCAGTTGCATGAACGCCATACCAGAACGCCCCAGAACCACACCGTCCAGCACCGTTGAAACACTGGGCTCCACCCCTGAACTGAAAGACTGTGTGCCAATGCCGCGAATATTAAAGGAACTACCGCGTGGCGCTCCGGACTTTTGCATATTCAGGCTGGGTACCAATTGGGTCAGGTCTTCCGCATCAGTCAGAAATGCATCTTTTAACAGGTTTTCGGGCAGCGCCATGACGGAGACGGAAACATCCTGCAGGTTCTGCTCACGTTTGCGGGCAGTGACAACGATTTCTTCCATGAGCGACGTTGCCGACCGGGCATTTGTCGCCTCTTCCTGTGCCAGTGCACCGTTCGCGGCAACGAGAGAAAGAATGAGACTTCGTGATAAGGCGGACTGGATAGGCATGGGAGCTCCGGGGAATAATCATTTTTATAAATTGGTCAGGCCACTTTACCACTCGATTCGCTATCCGTCTCTCTCACCCGGTACAACTTTACGCACTAAATCTAACGAAGTTGCCATTACCTCGCCCTGTAGCCCCTGTGCCCGGTCAACCTACCCGGCCGCTTTTTGTTATCTCCCCTGGGTTCCCTGGTCTATACTTGCCGGTTACCACCCCATAAATTCTGGAGTTTTCGACAGATGCATAACAATAAACCCCTCATCCTACGCCTGATGGCATGCTGGCTGGCTTTTTCTGCAGCTGCGCTATCCGCGGCAGAAAAACCCAACATCCTGATTATCTGGGGCGATGATATCGGCATCACCAATATCAGCCACTACAGCCGCGGGATGATGGGATATCCCACCCCCAATATTAATCGCATTGCCGAGGAAGGCATGCTGTTCACGGACTACTACGGAGAACAAAGCTGTACGGCGGGCCGATCAGCCTTTATTACCGGTCAGAGCCCATTGCGCACCGGCCTGACGAAGGTGGGCTCACCGGGTTCCGATCTTGGCTTGCAGCCTGAAGACCCTACGCTGGC
>JBALWA010000041.1:0-42590 GCA_036960305.1 Halioglobus sp.
CTGAGGGGCCAGTGACCGTCCCGGGTATAAAAATCAAAGCGCTGATCAATCATCGCCTCGGTCAATCCATAGGCAGCCAAGTCGTACTCATGCTTGCCGTGTTTACCTTTGGGGTTAGCGTCCACATGGGCCTGCAACGCGGCCCGCGACGCTTCAGAAAGTGGCAAATCGAAGGCCTTATAGATTCGTTCAGCCAACGCCATGGGACGGTCGACAAATTCCTGTTGCGAACAATCGATAAACCGTTCGGCAGGCAACTTGGCGCGTTCAGCCAGACCCAGCTCCAGCGACATGGCATACCAATCCATGACATCGCGACCTATTTTGTGCGGATCGATATGGCTGCTGTCGCCCGCGTACATACTCATGACCATCTGATTCATACTATTGATCGAGGGCACGACATGTTGCGGGTTGCGATGACACCAGATAAAGCGGGCATCGGGGAAGACTTTTACAATGGAGTCAATGCCCCACATATGAGCCGGCGCCTTCAGCATCCATCGCTGTCCCGGCTGACGCCAGTTCAACATCTGTAGCTGTTTCCGCTGGTAGGCGTACATCGGCTCAAGGTCTTGCTTCTGCAGCCAACTGCGGTAGGGCTCCAGCATGATTTCGAACCCCAATTGCACACCTGTGAATGCAAAGGCGTGCAACATCACACACTCTTCGGGTGTATCAGCATCGACATAGTGTATTTTCTGAAAAGCCGCGTTAGCAGATGAAGCCAGAGCTTCTGCCAGTGGCTGATAGCGTGGATCCTCGTCACCCGGCTTACTGCCAGGCCAGGGATCCGGAAACTGTATTTCCCATTGCAGTAGGCCGCGATTTTCCGGCGCCGCTGTCAACAGGTTAAGCAAAGCCGAGGTACCGGAACGTGGCAAACCCGTCACAAAAATCGGCGCAGTGATCTCCTGCTCATCCAGGTTTGGGATGTGTTTAAACGCCTCTTCACATTGCAGGCGGGTGGCCAATTGGCCTATCACCCGGTTGCGACAACGCTTCCGACCCTCAGGGTCCAACACGTTTTGATCATAGGTTTCCAGCAATACCTCTAGGCCTTCCCGGTAGGGTAAGGACCCGAAGTCGCTGAACCCGGTTTGCTTGATCGCTTTGGCAACCAATGCATCGGCATCAAAGCTTATCGTATTGTCATTAGCTGTCATCGTCTGCCTTCTATTTCTGGTTATTTTTTAATGTCTGCAAGTTTCATTACACGCGCATTCAGTAGCGGATGCTCTTTCGCGCCTATCCATCGCCAGCACATTGTCCCCATGGTGTGACCCGCGGTTTCTACCCAGTTCGGTACACCCGGGTCTGTATGCGACACAACCACGCGCACGCTGCCATCCGCTTCATAGTGTGCCGTATGTTTGTTGATATGAATTGTGTGGTGACGATAATCCAGAGACTCCATCCACCAATTGTCCAATTGGAAGTTCCAGGTCTGGCATTCAGGGATAATGGGTGCATCGATAACGAAGACCTCGTCCTCCGCCAATTCCCAGGCGCTGTGGAAGTAAAAAATATTGGGGTCGCCACCGATAGATTGACAATAGGCCTGATCCGCCGGCGGCAGTTCGTTATTGGTGGGCAGAAAGCTCTCCGCCCAGCCTTCGAACAACTGGGCAGATCCCTTCACAAACATGACCGCACCCTGAAGGCCGCGCTCCAGGTTCTCGGCCGTCAGGGGCTGGGGACGCTCATCCTCGGCACCAATGCGTTCAATCTTAAGGTCAGCGCGCTTTTCATTGATACGATCCTGAAAGGTTTGCCTGACGGTAATCGAATTCGACTCCATTCCAACGGGCAACCAGTTACCGGCGTGTTCTTTCTGGCTGACGATAATTTCAATGCTACCGTCTTCTCCAATGTCCAGGCTTCGTGCGTCCACATGACCGGTTACTTCCATTGTCCCGCCGGATGCGTATTTGTTGATAATTGTACTGATGCCCAGATAATCAACTGTCCCGCGAGTGCCAACGATACGGTAATCATACTTGGGATTGATCGATGCGCTTTCATAGCGATTATCGGGATTGTCCGCGCCCAGTTTAATGGTTTCGTGCGCGCCGCAGCGCAACTGGGGAAAGGCCGGGTCACGGAATTCCAGAAAACTTTCCAGACCGCCGCGCAGCAGGCGGCTGAGATAGCGATAGCCTTCTGCCTGATTAAACGGATCCTTGGGTGCTTTGTCGCTCTGGACAATCTTCCCCGCCTCCTTCAAGGCATCGCAAAAATCATCCCATGCAGTGCCATCCACCACTCGCTGTTCAGCTTCAGTCATTTTCATCTCCATTTTCCGTATTGGCCACAGGCGGCTTATCAACTGATAAGTTATATCGTAAGCCCTGCAACTTATCAAGTGATAAGTTAAATATCTAACTGTGCTAAGCTGCCGACAAGACAACACAACACAACACAGAATATATAGCTTGGAATACGCACAATGACCAGACCTACTGCAAAAGAGGCCATACTGGATACCGCCGAACGACTGTTTGCTGAACAGGGGATGGAAGCGGTGTCACTGCGTTCGATCAACACCGAGGCGGGGTATAGCGTGGCAGCCCTGCACTACCACTTCGGTTCACGCGAAGGACTGATTGGGGAGTTGCTGGAGCGGCGGCAGGACCCTATTCTGTCTCGCCGCCAGGCATTGCTGGATGCACTAGAAGACCAAAGTAAACCGGAAATCCGCGAAATCACGGAAGCGCTGGTATTGCCACTGGCCGAACCTATTTTCAGCAATCCCGAGTTGGGCTTGCGCACGATCAAGTTTTTCTTCCGCACCTACGTAGACCAGGGCAGCCATGAACGGGTCAAATCCATTACTGAAGAGAGTTACAGGATATTCGACAGTCTGCTGGCGCGGACCTTGCCCCACATTAGCAAGCCCGTCCTGCACCAGCGCTGGGTCATCGCGACACAGGTGGCTTTTCAGGGACTTGCAAACATCGACGGTATTCTTGCCGATCCAGCAGCTCAGTCTCTGGAGAAAAGCTACCGGCACTACGTCAGCCAACTAATTGACTTTATTGCCGGTGGACTGGTCGCGGCAGAACGTCGCGACTAGCACGGCATAGAAATACCCAGGGGGTTGGCGCTATACGGCCAGGGGCATGCGTGCGCTACAGTGCACGCATATTGCTGTCGCCCCAATAGGCCTTCATAGTGGTTATTTTCCCCTCGTCATTGAAGCTCATGACATCAAGGGTTTCAATTACCATGCTATCTTCCGCGCCCTTGGGATAGGCGAGCATCCCGCAAGCACCCCAGGATTCACGGGCACGCACATTGCCTTCCAAGTCCATTCTGCCAACCGACTCACAGGCCATGGTGTAAAACTCACGAAGTGCTGCATGGCCCCTGGCTGGCTCAGAGCCCACCGGGTCTTCCACCACCGCATCCTCGTCAAAAAGTGCGACAACCGCGTCCAGATCACCGGCGGTAATATTGTCTACATAGGCTTGCATCACCTGGGCGATGTGTTGATCCGTTAAACTACTCATAATTGATCCTGCTTAAGTGTTATGGCTATAAAAATTAATACGATTGAATTAAATTGAATTTAACCCATCGATGCTGAATAATCAAGCCACGCATCCCCCGCCACCGTACCAAGGAAGTCAATGTCAGCCTATCGCCTAATCAACCCAACGATGAATCGCCTGCTGGCGTCCCCCTGGCATAGGGTGCTGAGTAAACGCATCATGAGTGTCAGTTACCGGGGCAGGAAGTCGGGACAGGAATACACTACACCGGTCAGTTACTATCGAGAAGGCAACACCGTTTATTGCTTCACTAACGGCAACTGGCGACACAACTTTCGATCTAGAACTGAAGCCACACTGCGCCTGCAAGGCAAGGACTATCCAGCTACTGGAGAACTGTTCACCGGAAGCAGGGACGAACAGGTCGATATAATGATCCAATATTTCAAGGCCGTACCCCAGGACAAGAAATTCTATGGGGTACACACGGACACTATCGGCGAACCGATAAGAAATCAGGTAGAACAGGCTTCTCACGCTGTAGTCCCGATCCAGTTTGAACTGCAAGCGCACTAGCACTCTTCTCACAACCTCAACGGAGACTAAACGATGAAATTCTGGCAAGCAGTTACCTGGGCAGAAACAGACCAATTGGTTGAGATTGCCCAATTTGCCGAGGAAGTCGGCTTCCACGGCATCATGACCGGCGATCACGCCCTGTACCCACAAGAGATGCGCCCGGACTACCCCTACTCGGATACGGGTTACCCCCCACAAACGGCCGAATCCGAATACCCGGACCAATGGGCGCTCTTCGGTGCCATGGCTGCGGTCACACACAAAATAAAATTCACCTGCGGTGTCTACGTGTTACCGCTTCGCAATCCCATCGAAGTCGCCAAGGCCTGCGCCACGCTCGCCATCATAAGCAAAGGCCGATTTATCCTTGGCGCAGGCGCGGGCTGGATGAAAGAAGAATTTGACATTTACGGTGTTGACTTCAAGACCCGGGGAAAACGCCTGGACGAGACGTTGGAGGTACTGGCCAAGCTGTGGCAGCCCGGCATGTCTGAGCACCACGGTGAATTCTTCGATTATCCAGCCATTCAATTGAGCCCGGCTCCCAGCCATAAAGTGCCCGTTTATATCGGTGGAGCCAACAAGCTTGCACTAAAACGTACGGCAAAATACGGCGACGGTTGGATAGGCGCTGGCAACCAGCCGGAGGAAGTTCCCGCACTGATGCAGGAACTGCAGCGTTTGCGGCAAGAAGCAGGTCGCGATCACCTGCCTTTCGAGACTATGGTGGGCCTGTATGCCCCGATTGAACTGGATACCTTCCAGCGCATGGAGGGAACCGGCATGACCTCCGGCTTAAATATGCCCTTCGCGTTCAACCTGGGAGAACACTCCAGCCTGGATGAAAAAAAGCGGTTTATGGAAGATTTCGCTGAACGAATTATCCGACATATGCCGCAAAATGATTAGCCCTTTGTTACCGGTACGCTCTTCAGTTGTCGATACCGTTCAGCCGGGTCCAGCCCTTCAAACTGCTGGCAGCGGCTATAAAATTCCGACAGAGTATTTTCCTCCTCAGCCAACAAATTGAGGAAGGCGGGAACCAGATCATAATACAGCGCCACCGAATTGAGTTTCGCGTTGCTCATGGGGGCCGCCATCCAGGCGCTGTAATCATGGCTGCCACCCCACTCATGCTGAAGCGATGCATAATCTGTTCGCAGCGCTTCAAACCGCGTGCTTTTGAGGGCGCGCTTCTCGCTCTCGCCTAGTTCCGATTCATAGACCTTCACCAGCGCCGCACGATGCCGTGACACCAGCTGGGTAAAATCGTCCTGCCTGCGTCGCTCCTGGATGTAGTGCGAAAAGGCTTCAGTGTCACCTCTTGACTCCATCCAACGACGCACCCCTTCCTGGGCAACGGCGGTGGCAAAGCTCTCATTAAACCGCGTGTCACCTGGCAGATAGAGCACTTGATGGGCGAGCTCGTGGAAAACCAGGTCAGCTAATTGTGCTTCCTGCCGATGAATAAACGTACTGAGAACGGGGTCGTCCAACCAGCCCAAAGTAGAATAGGCAGCAACGCCTCCCACATAAGTGTCAAACCCCTGGGCCGCGAATTCCGCAGCATACTCTCGTGCGCTGTCTTCATGAAAGTAACCGCGATAGGCCGCGCAGCCCGCTATGGGGTAACACCAGCTCTTCGCCTCCAGAGAAAGCTCCGGCGCGACAAAAACATTCCATACCACGGCGTCGCGCTCGAGATCCACGTAGTGGCTGTATTGGCCCTCAACCGGCAGCTGTAATTCATCCTGGGCAAACCTACGTAACTCAAGCACCAGTTCCAGTTTTTCCCTCAGGGAGGCCGAGGTATCCGGGTCTTCGATTAGCGCCTTAATCGACTCCCTATTGCTCATCAGGGACAGCTGCCCCGCTGCCGCCTGGGAGTAAAACTGCAGGGATTCACAGGCACCAAGCGTTAGCAGCAAGCAGGCCATAAGTGGCCACAGGATAAACCGCATCAGTGGCAGCTAGCTTGAACTACGCTTGTAGCGACGATACTCAGGCGTCCAATACAGCTCCTCAATCGTATCCCGCAGACGCTCATCGCTCATCTCCAGAGCGTGCCCCTGCTGCATGGCGACCTTTCCCACGGCAAAGGCTATTTCCCGGCTTATCCGGGCGATATCCGTGAGGTCCGGCAATAGCCCGGTGCCGGCACCTGTTGCCAGAGGGGAGAACGCTGCGAGGATCTCGCTCGCCCTGGCGAGCATTTCATCCGAAACCCGTGCCGACCCAACAGCCAGAACACCCAGGCCAAGGCCCGGAAATACATAGCTGTTATTACACTGCGGAATTCGGTGTACTTCCCCACGATAATGAACAGGCTCGAAGGGGCTGCCGGTTGCCAAAATAGCCCGACCTTCCGTCCACTCGATGAGGTCTGCCGGTTTTGCCTCCGCATGACGAGACGGATTAC
Organism: Halioglobus sp.; assembly: GCA_036960305.1. GTDB lineage: Bacteria > Pseudomonadota > Gammaproteobacteria > Pseudomonadales > Halieaceae > JBALVT01. The sequence goes on from JBALWA010000041.1 coordinate 6,493, forward strand.
TCAATGGAAAGATGATGGGCCGCTCACTGTAGCCAGCCATGGTTCGCACCAGCTTCTCGGTAAACAGCCCAGGCTGTCCCGAGACGCCGATCAGGATATCTGGCTGCGCGTACTCGACAACTTCCTGCAAACTGGCAAACTCGCCCTCAATCTCCCAGGCGTCTATTCCAACCCGCTCCCTGGCCAGACTGGCTTGAAAATCACGCAAATCAGGCATGTCCGAGACCAGGAGTCCGTGTCGGTCCACCATATACACCCTGCCCCTGCCTTCCTCATCGGACAAGCCCTCCCCCACCATGCGGGCGATAATTTGCTCAGCAATACCGCAGCCTGCAGAGCCGGCGCCCACGAAGGCGATGGTCTGGCTCGACAGGGGCTTACCCTGAACCGCGCAGGCGGCCAGCAGTGTGCCCAGGGTTACTGTCGCAGTGCCCTGAATGTCATCATTGAAACAACATACCCGGTCTCGATAACGCTGTAACAACGGCATGGCATTGGGCTGTGCGAAATCCTCAAACTGAATCAGCAGACCCGGCCAGCGACGCTGGGCCGCAGTGATAAAAGCTTCCAGAAACTCATCGTACACGGCCTGCCCGACGCGGGACTCCCGCAGGCCCATATACATGGGGTCATTAAGCAGATCTTCGTTATTCGTGCCCACATCCAGTACCACTGGTAGGGTCTGACCGGGGTCTATTCCACCGCAGACGGTATACAGCGCCAATTTGCCCACGGAAATACCCATGCCACCGATCCCCTGATCGCCCAGGCCCAGCACCCGCTCCCCATCGGTTACGACGATGATTTTTACATCCTGCCAAACTGCATTGTGCAATATATCATCCAGCTGGTTTTGCTCCGTATAGGGGATAAATAAGCCCCTGGAGCCCCGGTAAATATCTGAAAACTTGACGCAGGCTTCGCCCACCGTCGGGGTATAGATGATAGGCAACATTTCTTCGAGGTGTGTTTGCACCAACTTGTAATAGAGGATTTCGAATCTGTCCTGAATATTACGCAAATAGATGTGTTTGTTAATTGGCGCCTCAAAGGAGCAAAACTGCTTATAAGCGCGGTCTACCTGCTCCTCGATCGTCTCATAGATAGCGGGTAGTAAGCCTGTCAGATTGAACTCCCTGCGCTCTTCAGCCGAGAACCCGCTGCCCTTGTTATACAAGGGCCGCTCCAGCAAGGTGGGACCGCAGAAGGGAATGTACAAGGGGCTTTTATCCTGGCCCAGAGATGGCAGTGAACTCATACAATTATCCTGTAAGCATTTGTTATTCGGGGTCAAGCTATGCTAACGAGTGCATCAAGCGCAAACAAGCTCCACCCCTGGTCCAGAAGAGTCGCAGAGGGCTATTATTGGACAGCGGCCCATCGACGGTCCTTTTGGCCCCTATATCTAGCCAAAATGATAAATCCGGGTGATCCGACAGCGTTATAAGCCACATAAACGGCTCCAGATAGACAATATCCTGATTAAAATCATAATGGTATAGCGGTCATGGCTAACCTGTAGCGCGGTTTTCTGTTAGGCTGCCATCCCATACATCAAGCAGATACCCTCACACGTGTTTAGATTTCCCGCCGATCGCATTCCTGTGGCCATCATCCTCGCAATCACGTGCGCGGATTTTTACCTGTATTTTGAGGTAGAAAGTACCACCCTACTGGTCTGCTACTGGTTACTGCTTGCGTTCCCCAAATTACAGATTTGCGCCTGGAATCATCACCACCAGCACACACGTACGTTCCACTCCACCGCCCTCAACCGATTACTGGAATTTTTCTACGCGCTGCATACGGGTGTAACCACCAACCTCTGGCTGTTACACCACGTCCTGGGCCACCATCATAATTACCTGGATCAAACCCAGGACGAAAGTCGCTGGAAACGGGATTCCGGAGAGCAAATGGGCGAGTGGGAATACACGTTCAAAGTGGCCATGACTGCCTATTACCGGGGCTACCAAGTGGGCAAGCGTCACCCTCGAGCGCAGCGAGAATTCCTTGTCTATTCCGTGCTCACATTCTCCATTGTGGCGGCCCTGACCTGGTTCAATCCAGTGGCGAGCCTATTACTATTCGTGTTGCCCATGATCGTAGGCCTGGTGCTCACCTCCTGGGTAACCTACGACCATCACGCCGGGCTGGATTCCGATAATGTCTTTGCCGCCTCCTACAGTAATGTTGGGCGGGTTTATAACCTGCTAACGGGCAACCTGGGCTACCACGCTGCACACCACTACAAGCAGGGAGTGCACTGGTCGAAACTGCCTCAGCTACACGAACAGATCAAAGACCGTATTCCGCCGGAACTGATCCAGGGCGCGACCGCGACCGCATAGCTTGCCAGACCTCGGGGTAAGAACTTAGGGGATTCCTCAGCTTGCTCCATTCCGAACACACAGACGCTGAAACCAGCAACCGCTATCTTGTGCTGTGCGTCGTCTGCCTGGGTTCGTGCATGTCCCCACTCAGCATGGCCGCAGTCAATGTTGCCATTCCCAGCCTGGCCAGTAGCCTGCAGGCGAATGCGGTCTATATATCCTGGCTTCCAACCGTCTTCCTGCTAAGCAATGTCGCCCTGATGTTACCCTTCGGCAAGCTCGCTGATAACTATGGTCGAAAGCGAATCTACGCCCTGGGCCTGGCGACAAACGCCGCGGGATCACTGGGTGCTTTCCTGTCACCGGGAATCGAATGGATTTTGTTTTTCCGCTTTGTACAGGGCGCGGGGTCAGCCATGATATTCGGCTCCAGCATGGCGATTATCACGTCCGTGTTCCCAGCCCGGGAACGCGGATTGCCCCTGGGCTTGAACACTGCCAGTGTCTACATCGGCCTGACAATAGCACCGGCCCTGGGTGGACTGGTTACCGAAAGTTTTGGCTGGCGATCAGTCTTCCTGCTGCCTATTCCTTTTGCGATTGTGCTCCTGTTGGTTATATACCTGTTTCTGAAAACCGAATGGCGCAAGGAGCATAAGTCCCGCTTCGACTGGACAGGTACCGTGATATTCGCCGCCTGGGCTCTCTCACTGGTGGTGGGGCTCACGGGGTTGCCCGCCTGGCCCAACCTTCTCATATTGTTGCTGTCCGCGGCCTTGCTGCTACTGTTCATAAAACATCAGTCGGTAACGCCAGAACCCCTGATTAGAGTTCAGTTATTCAAGGAGAGTCGGACATTCGCATTTTCTCTCGCCTCCGCATCACTGATGTATGCGGCGACCTACCCGCTGAACTTTCTCCTCAGCCTCTACCTGCAATATATCAGGGGGCTAAGCCCTCTGGAGTCGGGACAGATAATGATGGTACAGGCCTTCGCCATGGCGGTACTCGCCCCATTCGCAGGCAAGCTGTCCGACAGTGTGCAGCCCCGCATAATCTCAACCCTTGGGTGCATCAGCGTCGGAGCTGGATTTCTCGCCATGAGCCAACTGGACTTCACCACATCCCCTGGCTATGTCAGCGCCTCTCTATTTTGTATCGGCATCGGCTTTGGTCTGTTCTCTGCTCCCAACCACAATGCCGTCATGTCCAGCGTATCCAATGAAGAAGTCGGGGTTGCGGCTGCAACGATCAGCCTCGCCAGGGTTTCGGGCAATTTAATAGGTATCAGCCTGGTGAATCTTCTTGTTCACTTCCTATTGGGGAACATGCAAATAACTGCAGAACTGTATCCACAACTTCTGAAGACCATCCATTACGCGCTGGGACTGTCCTCACTTTTTGTCTTCATGGCGGCCCTGTTTTCAGCATCCCGCGGCCGTATTAACTCGCGCGTCCAGGCTCCATAGGGGGAGGTATTTTGTCGACTGAGCACTCAGCACTGCTGGAAGAATATTTCTTCTCCATTGAGCAGGCCGCCGGCCTGGGACCCGTCCTGGATCTGGCCTGTGGCAGCGGCCGCAATGGTCGCTACCTGACCAAGCGGGGAATTTCCACAGTCTTCGCCGACCTCAGCGCGACGGCACTGGACGCCGTAAGCGCGCAACTTACAGACACAGATCGAAGTCTCGCCACGCTGTGGCAAATTGATTTGGAGCAGCCCCAACCAGAGCCACTCGAACTTCGGCAATTTGGCGGCATCATGGTATTTCGCTATTTACACCGCGCCCTGATGAGCAACATCAAAAATTCGGTCATTCCAGGGGGCATCGTAATTTACGAAACCTTCACGACTGAGCAGGCGCTACTTGGCCGCCCAAAAAATCCACACTACCTGCTGAACCCCGATGAACTGCTGGAGACTTTTTCCGACTGGAATATACTGTATAGTTTTGAGGGTATTGTCAGCGGCGCGGGAAACGAAAGCCCAACAGCCATTGCACAACTTGTCGCACTCAAACCGGATCGGGCGTAACACTATAATGACTTCACCCATTAATCGACACCACATCATATCGCTACTCATCGCTGTCCTGTGTAGCAGCAGTGTTTTCGCGCAACCCTCCCCCGAGGCGAGCCAGCTTATCAACGAATTTGGATTGCGCCCTGGGGTCAGCCCCATGGCAAAAAACCCCCTATGGCAGCCTCGGCGGATCGTGATCAGTTTGCCCGAAGGGCTCTCTGTCATGTTGCCCGGTATCGAGGCAAAACTGGCGGGTGCTGCCGGCAGCTTGGAACTGGTCATTGATCGTTCGCAGGATTTTGTTCTCAGTGCTGAGACCTTGCAGGGAACCGATGCGGTAATCGGAATGTGCAACCCACACAATATGATGAATGCTGGCAGCGAGCTGCTGTGGTTTCAGAACCTGTTCGCGGGCATGGACGACTGTACTGGCCTGACTGAGCAGCAACTGGAAAAAATCACCTTCACCAATGGCAAGCGACTTTCGAGCCCCGCCATCGCAGAGCATACGATCGCCATGATGATGGCCCTTGCCAAGGGCCTGCCCCTTTATCAGGAAGCCCAAAAAACCGGACAGTGGCGCAGAGAGCTCGCCTATCAAGTCAGGTTTGGTGAACTCAAGGGCAAAACCCTACTGGTAGTCGGCCTGGGCGGCATTGGTACACAAATTGCCCAACGAGCCAGTGGTCTCGGTCTGCGCGTTACCGCCACCCGAAACTCCTCTCGAGAGGGGCCGGACTACGTTGATTACGTTGGGCTTTCCAACGAACTCCATACTCTCGCCGGTGAGGCTGACATCATCGTCAATGCCCTGCCATTAACCGCCAAAACCACCGGTTTATTCAACAAAGAATTTTTTGACCACGTAAAGAAGGGTGCGATATTTTTGAGTGTTGGACGTGGTAAAAGCACCGTGACAACAGACCTCATAAGCGCGCTGGAATCGGGGCAACTGTACGCGGCCGGTCTGGACGTCACCGACCCGGAACCCCTGCCAGAAACCAGTGTGCTGTGGAAAATGGACAACGTCATCATCACGCCCCATATCGCCGCGATGTCTGGCGCAGGCCTGCAGCGAGCAGCTACCCTCGCGGTTGAAAACCTCAGGCGCTATGTGGCGGGCGAGGCGCTGCTAAATACCGTGGATATGCGGGCCGGTTACTGAACGGCATATCCGCTGAGACCGCCAGTCCACCCAGAGTATGGTTCCGGCAAATAAACTTCTTGGGGACGAAAAAATATGACCTCTTTATTCAGGCTACGGCCGGAATGGTGAGACTCCTGTGGAACCAACCTGTAAAAATGGGTCGTCGATATCAATCAATACAGATGGCAAAAGCATTGCCACGGTTTGTTTCAACTACCGATGGCTGCTTGAATTATGAATTCGCCAGGGACAGGTTTATACTGAGAGTATGTAATTTAAGTACATTGCAACGGAGCAAAACTATGCCAATCGACAATCTAAAAGCCTTGATCATTGATTTACATGACAGTTTTGGTGATGATGAAACCAGCCCGCAACAACAACAGCTGATGCAACAACTGCAAACTTACGTACACGATATTGATACAGCTGAACCGGTTCCACCCAGCCTTATAGGATCCGCAGAAATCCTATTAGATGAAGTGGAAGAGAGTTACCCCCAAACAGCGGCCATCATCAAACAGGTCATCAAAGTACTCGGTAATATAGGCATTTAAAACCCTCGCAGTGTGCAGCTTTCGGCGACACGCGCTGTGCTTTACTTGGGTATTCGCAGTTCATAACAATTTCACAACGAAGCTGAATATATGAGGAATAAACGCCCATTTGAGCCCAGCCTACTACAAGCAAAGTACTTCCTGCATTTGCTTTCAGGGCCCGAAATAAGGTTTTGGAAAATTAAACTCCCGAGGCCCGAAATATCCGCTTCCTTGCATCAAGCCACTGAAGCATCACTGCTAGAAACCACCACTTAACCCGTCACACTCGACGAACCCGACGCAGGCCACTGCCCTAGCTTCAGCACCGACTATCATTTCATTACGGAGAACCACAATGAGCGAAGAACCACTTTACGACCGTCTTGGCGGCTACGATGGAGTAACTGCATTTGTTAACAATTTGCTGCCCCGCCTACAATCTGATTCACAACTGGGGCGATTTTGGCAGAACAGAGGTTCAGACGGGATAGAGCGGGAGAAACAGCTGCTAATCGACTATCTTTCGTCAAATGCTGGCGGGCCTGTCTATTACACCGGACGTGACATGAAACTATCACATATCGGTATGCGCATTAGTGAGAGTGACTGGTCAATTTTTATGGGTCACGCCGGGGACACCATGGTTGCTCTCAATGTCCCTGCGCAAGAATGCGAAGACGTGGGAGCCTTTGTATCAAGTCTGAAGGGCGACATGGTTGAAGCCTAGTCTGTGGGTGGCGAAGGCGTAATTTAATCACGGAATCAGGCTGCTCTGGGTCTCGGGAAGACCGGCAAATGTCACAAACAGCTATTCCAAAAAACCATCAAACAACCCGTCGAACCTGGCGGGATCAGTTCGGCCCCACCCCAAAGTTCGGTTTCAAAAACCCCTTACCCATCTTCAAGTTAATGCCCAGCCTTTCCTTAGAGCATCCGACTCATAAGACGGGAGGTCTAAGACACAGGCCCTTCTAGGCCGATTATTTTCTAAATTTTTCATAGACCTATACCCGATTGGAGCACCCGACCATGGGTACTGCCTGATAAACTGAAGTCGGTGGGTGTAACACGAATTGAATGCTCCAGAGTGACACCCTGTGGATCGCTGAAACCAATCCACAAAACTGTCACACTCGACGAAGCCGACGCAAGGTAATACCCTAGCAACACCTTACAGAGCAACTATAGCGAGACAGCGATGACGACCACTCAAACCATGCGAGCCTGGCGCACACACCACTACGGAAAGCCCCTTGAAGCCCTGCACCTGGACACTGTTGCGATACCCGAACCCAATCCGGGCGAACTGCGGGTGAAGGTGCAGGCCTTTACACTCAACCTGAATGACCTCGAGCGAATAAGCGGCGGCAACATGATGGTAGAGCCAGAGTTGCCCTATAGTCCGGGCATGGAAGTCATGGGCATCGTGGACGCCACCGGCGAGGGACTGGAAAACTGGATCGGCAAGCGTGTTGTGGCTACCACAGCAGGCGCGCATGGCGGTTATGCCCAATATGCCATTTGCCCGCCAGTTTCCGCTTTCGAATTGCCCGATACGGTGGAGTTACCTGTCGCTGCAGCTGTATATTTCCCCTACCACCTCGCATGGCTGGGCCTGTGCGACCGGGCGGAGTTACAAGCCAGTGAAACCGTTTTGATTACAGCAGCAGCGGGCGGGTCCGGTTCGGCAGCGATTCAACTAGCCAAAAATATCGGCGCAACAGTCATCGCCCTGTCAGGCTCTGCCGATAAAGTGGCCACCTGTAAAAAACTTGGCGCGGACCACTCACTAGACTATACAGAAGACGACTGGCCAGCCAGGGTTCTTGAAATTACCGGCAAACGAGGCGTCGAGGTTGTGTTCGACAATGTCGGTGAAGCCGTAATGGAGCAGTGCATGAATTGCATTGCTTATAATGGGCGTTATCTGATGATGGGCTTCGCCTCCAACAAAGTGGTCGCAGATGAAAAATTCATTATTCCGCGGCGGCTGACCATGGGCAATTTTAGATTGTGCGGTGTGCTTCTGGCCTACACTGATCCCGCCATGTCAGACTTCCTAAAAGATGCTATGGGCTGGAATTTAAGCCCCCAGACCCTGGGGCAGTCGATTCACGACAGTGTAATGGATTTACTGAAAAATGGTCGAATCAATCCCTTGATCGGCCAGGTTGTCGCCTTTGACCAGGTGCCCCAGGCTATTCAGGCCATGGCCGATCGCAACACAGTGGGACGTTCGGTGGTAATAGTGGACTAGGAGGTACTGACTCCTAGAGGACGCTATTCCTCTGGAAAGTGCAGCCTTCCTCGAAGACTATCGAGAGAATGGGCGAGAAGTGTGGCGTTTTAAGGTAATTAGGAGTACGCGCTGGGGAACTTCTATGTACACCCGCTCTGCCACCAAAACGCAACGGGAAGTCTTGCCCCTCGGGTACTGGTCGATCACTTACAATCCTCGTTGAGTCGGGAAATGAAATCCATTTAGTCTGCCCCTAGTGAATCGTAAACTTATTCAAAGAATCAGTGACTTAGTTGCATCCCGACACACTCGACGAACCCGAAGCAGACCACCCACCCCAATGCCATCCATCACATCTCCCGCGTCGGCCTCGTCAACTTTGTCGGGTATATCTGGAGTTTCTATCCCGTGGCACTCCCCCTTTCGCACCAGGTCGAACAATATATCTACCCGTGAATTTTTTGGGAGCTCTATAAAGAGCGCGGCTAGCCCAAGTACGCCAATCTCTGTCAAATGGTCTATTCTTCTTAACTCACCCCAAACCCAAGAAATGGAAAGTATGGTTGAACTCAAACACATTAATGCAAGTGCTGGGGCAGACCCTGTCGTAGGGGAGCTGTTATCCAGTGGCGGAGTAATTGTCGACAGCCTACTTGAACCCGACCTAATTGATACAATCAACAGGGACGCCGACCCATTGCTAGCGCGGATTGGCGCAGAGTCCACAGGTGTCAACCCGATGGTAGCCGCGTTTTTTGGCGGCAAGGTTCGACACGTCTCTGGGCTTGCGGGTAAGTCAAGGGCCTTTGCAGAACAGGTGATGACTCACCCGATTTTTCTTGAGAGCTGTGATGCCACCCTGCTCCCAAATTGCGCGGACTACCAACTCAACCTTGCTCACCTGATGGATCGCGGCCCTGGTTCGGAGCGTCAGTATATCCATCGCGATGAAGCAGTGTGGATCCACTACCGAGATGCCCGACCGGAATTACAACTCGCTACGATGATCGCACTGGTAGATTTCACACGTGACAACGGGGCGACCTGCGTGGTTCCCGGTAGTCACCGCTGGGAACCGCAGCGAGAACCACAGGAGGAGGAAATCGCCTACGCCGAGATGAAAGCCGGCTCCGCCGTAATCTATCTGGGATCTACGCTACATGCAGGAGGCACGAATACTACCAATCACTGGCGCCGCGGAATCCACATGAGTTATTGCCTTGGCTGGCTACGTACAGAAGAGAACAATGTCCTGGCAGTTCCACCTGAGGTGGCCAAGGAGCTATCTCCGCGTGTCCGTGAGTTATTGGGCTATGGTGTACACGATGCGATTGATGAAATGGGAGGATACCTCGGCATGGTGGACATGCATAATCCACGGGACATGCTAGATGATGGAAGACTATAAGAGCGGTGCCAAACTACGCCTATCCAAGCGAGTGCGAAAACTAAGGGCCCTCCCCCCGAATATCCGGATCCCTCAATCGTCGCTGCAGCACCGGATAGGCGCCGATTCCGGGCAACACACGCCCAAGCATCTGCCACTTGATCTCAAGCTACTGCCCCACTCCATTCAGCGAACGCACTTACCCTAAGGTCACGATAGTGCTGAGCGCAGACCAAGTACCTGCCAAGATTGAAAAGATTCTGAACAGAGGCATGGGCACTAACGAATAGTTGAGCCAGACTGCTTAGGCACGCTTGTTGCAGGCCTACGGGCATTGGCTTTCTACGCCAGCAGCGCTAGAATAGCGTACTTGTGAATATACTCTCTCCTGCTGCCGATTGGCCTTTTAACATCAAACACCTGCCGTTTTTTTACGGCTGGATCATCTGGTTCATCAGTACACTCGGATTCTTGTTCAGTATTCCAGGCCAGACAATGGGCATGGCGGTTTTTACAGACCCCCTGATCGATGCTCTGGGTTTAAGCCGCACGCAGCTCTCTCTCGCCTACCTCCTCGGCACGGTGGGCTCTTCGTTGATGTTGACACGCGCCGGACGCTGGTACGATCGTCTGGGGGGCCGGGTAATCGCAACTCTGGCAAGTGTCGTACTGGCTATAATGTTGATGTTTATCTCATCGACAGAAGCCCTGATGAAGCTACTGGGTGGCGGCGCAGGCACCGCTTTCGTATTAATAATGCTGGGCTACTTCGGTGTACGTTTTTTTGGTCAGGGTATACTAACCAGCGCATCTCGCAATGTGCTTTTGCACTGGTTCGAAAAGCGTCGAGGCCTGGTCAGCAGCGCCCGCGGTGTATTTGTTAGCCTAGGATTTTCCTTAGCTCCACTGGGCCTGGCGTGGTTAATCGCCAGCGTTGGCTGGCGCGGTTCACTGTGGTGGTTGGCTATCGGCTGTGCCGGTTTCGCTGTCATCGCCTATATATTCCTGCGAGACAACCCCACCGACTGTGGCGTGCACATTGACGGTGCAGCGAGCCCACAGTTGGGCAATAAACATTCTGAGCCCTACAGCGCCAGCCTGGAACAGGCAAGGCGCAGCCCGGTATTCTGGATATTTACCCTGAGCCTGTCGATTCACGCCCTGTTCGGTACCGCAGTCATTTTTCACATTGTCTCAGTTTTCGCCGAGGCGGGTCGCAGCCAGACACAGGCCTTTGGCTACTTTTTGCCTGTGGCCATTGCTTCTACCTCGGTCAACCTGTTGGTGGGTTGGATGGCTGACAGTCGCAGACTCAAACCTTTTCTGATTATAATGATACTCGGCTTCATTGGCGGAGCATGGGGTTTGCTGAACCTGGAGACACAATGGGGTTACTGGCTGTTGGTAGCCGGATTTGGCGGCGCGGGAGGACTCTGGTCGGTGCTTTCAAACCTGGCTTTCATTCGCAATTTTGGGCCGCTGCATCTGGGTGAAATCAGCGGATTGTGTACTTCAGCCATGGTGTTTGCCAGCGCCATTGGACCCGCCTTTTTCAGCCTAGGGCTGGATATATCGGGCAGCTATGCGGCTGCCGAGTGGATATGCCTCAGTGTACTGCTTGCACTGCTGGTGGCCGCCGTTATCATTCCCCACCAGCATGAACAACTCCCGACAAGGATCCCGGCAGATTAAACTTCCTGGGAGCGCAGAAATCTACACTCCCTACAATTAACAGGATAAACCGATGCCACTACAGATGTTGACGATTGATTGCACCAAAGGCAGATTGCTTCTCGGCTGACAGTAATGCCCCGCTCTGCAAGCAGATCTTCAATATCACGATGACTGAAATTGAAGCGATAGCAGAGCCAGACTGCGTAGGAAATAATACCGGAAGGGAACCTGTGGCGTTTACAGGTATTCATAAGGCGATTCTATCAAAACCAGCGTTTTAACTTGGCGGAACCCGACTCTGGTATGGAGCCATAGAGTGGAGTCGGAGGGTAATAGATGTTTGCAGCTGGTTCCCTAATTCTTCGATTCAGTAACCGGCGCCACTGCTCATCCAAGATTGCAAAGTAGCCGTACCAGTTGGAGTCAGCAACCCAGCGTACGCAGCACAATTCAGAATAACCGTGACCCAAAAGACTGTCCGGAATGATTGTTTCTTGGACTTGTGCCGCAACACTTGCTGAGCGACAAGGCCACCGGGCCAGCCTCCTACCAGTGACAGCCAATGTAACGTGCTTTCTGAGGTTCGCCAGGCCCCGCTTTTAGCTGCGGACTTGTCCATTGCGTACACAAGAAAAGCTATCGCGCTGGCCCCCAGATACATGCCCAATATCCAAAAGGGGAGCTCAGTCACCACAACTGATAACCCTACGACGGCTAGGAATAGGCCAGCAGCGATAACCGCACCACTGCCCCCGCTCTGCCTGGCTGCCTTGGTTCTTATACGGTCACCCGGCAACGTCGCATTCGCGGCACGTGCTCGGCCTTTTTTATCTGAAGAGAGGGTATAGGTTACATACTGACCAATCTCTGGCCGCCTGCTCTTGTTGCTGAATGCGGATATATGGAGGAAAACATCTTTACTACCATCGCAAGGATCAATGAACCCAAAGCCTTTTTGATCATTCCATGACCGAAGTTTTCCCTTTTTGCGCATTTGGTAGCATTCCCAAGCTGGCTGTGTTTTTTTCAATTTAATTCCCAGTGTAGCCTGCTGCTTGCTCATCGCCAACCCGCCAAGCCCGGCCCGGCCCGGCCTTCGTTGTACCGAGGAAATACCGTATAATTTTCACTACAGCAGTAGCGGTAAGATCTCCCGTATGTGGACAGTACAGCGCGAACACCTCAAACCGGCTGGAACATTGCGATTACGGTTCCTTGCAGGCGACAACTGTCTCAGCTATGAAGGTTTTCTATGCGCGCTGGCAAAAGACGCGAGTTTCAGGGATGTCATCCTGGAAGAAATGCGGGCAGCGCCATTTATCGCTTTCCGCTGGGAAACGCCACCGCTAACAGCCAACAATATCGACCAAAACTTTGAATGCTTTTTGCACAACAGTCCAGACCTCGATGTGCAGGCTGACCCCAGAGATTTCGAGCCCTATTTTCAACCTGGTATCGAGGTTGTGAGCTTCAATAACCTGGGAGCTGATGCTTTGTTGATCGTGCCTTGCCCGACTTCGGCATCTACCAACTACAGCCACATCGGTGCTTTTCACCGCAGTGCACCGCAGGAGCAGCTACACGCATTCTGGAAAGCAGTAGCCCAATCAGTTACGGCACGGCTGGGCCCACGACCCCAATGGCTAAGTACCGCAGGTGGTGGGGTAGATTGGCTTCATATGCGATTGGACGACCATCCCAAGTACTATCGACACCTACCCTGGCGGCATTCGCTCTAAAAATGCTGATTTGTCAGCGTTGATCAGGGTAAAAGCTCTGGCAGTCAGAATTGACAGGTCCCGTACCAGCTCATTTGGCATGCCAGCTATTCTCAATGTCAGGGTCGGGTTGGATCTCCAAACTTTTCCGACACACCACTGTGACTCGCTTTGCAAGCAACTCAGTGTGGGCCGCAATGGCCTCCACATGATGGTGATCGGAAGCATCCTCCTCACTGCCATCGCGAAGAAACTTTAGTATAACGCCTTCATGGATCTTGAATTTCACCCAGCGGTAAATCGCTATATGGGCGGCAACTGCTACCAGCACTACAATTGCTACAATAATCTGTGATTTCATTTCAGAAGTTTATTTCCCCATGCTGTGCAAGGCGGCTTCTTCGAATTCAAACGATACCAGAAAGCGGCACCCTACACGACGAAACTGGGTTCATGGCGCAAAGCTGATCGGAATACGGATGATTGCATCTTCACTCACCAGGCCCCCGTCGTTCACTGCTATTACGCAATCTTCGGTAGCGGTGTCACAACGGCCAGAACCAACCTTGCCGATAATAATCTCTAATAACAAGGAGCCATCTCCTGTTGGGTTCGGATGAAAGAGACTTGCGTTGCTAAAATCGCACACGTCACTGCCGCCGGTTCCGCCTTCAGAACACTGCAGAACATTGACTACCTTCCCCGGGGCATAGTTGCGCCAGCTTACAGTCACCATCTGCCCGTGTGTCAGGTTTGTGCTTGGTTCGACCGCGGCGACTCGGTTAGTGATTGCTGGGGGCAACGGTAGGGTGACTTCCGTGCCGCCGGTCTCGGCATATTTGAATTCGGCTTCAGTATCATAGACCAGCTCGGCCTGGAGACGCTGCGCTGCCGCCGAGTTTTTCTGTAGGTGCGCGCGAAAGAAATCAACGATGGTATTAGCTGTGGTATCAAAGCCCGGTCCTGTCGGAACAACAAAACCACTGTGGCCCACCTCATTCAGTGTGACAATACCCTTTGCCATTTCTACCTGGTTGAACACCCTTACCGACTCTTCATAAGGGACCAGAACGTCTAAGGTGCCGTGCACCAGCATAAGCGGTACAGAGGTGCTGAAGTCAAATTCCCCGTTATTGTAAGGGGCGGCAGGAGCAGATAATGATACCGCAGCATCTATGCGTGGATCGCGGCAACAACTGTTGGCGATGACTCCAAGGGTGGTAATGCCACCATTGGAGTGTCCGAATGTCCCGATATTTTCCAGGTCGATGCGGACATCGAACGGGGCTTCCTGTTTTGTCGCGGCCGCAGTAACGGCGTCGATCAGGAAGGATATATCACCGGGCTGCTGTTGGGTGTCGGAGGCGTCGGGTCCTGCCGGTGCATTTGTATTGGTCAGGGGGAATACCGGCGCAACCACGATAAACCCGGCGGCGGCGACCTCTTCAATTAGCGACGCATAAACTCCAGGTGTTGCTCCCAGGCCGTGGGAAAAGAACAGGAGTGGGAATTTGCCTGCACCCTCGGGCATGAATACCGTAGTTTCCAGGGTTCTCGTCGCTAATGCCGGAAACTCTCCCGTCGCTGGTGTTGTGCGAGTGTCATCCACAAATACCGTTTCGAGAATAGATACCGGGTACCGCTCGAGTATCGGCATGCGATCAGAGCCGTCCGAGCAGGCGGTGATTGCCATTACCGCGCAGCACAACATGACGCTGCGCAGGGCGCATGCGGGGCGCCGAATCATTCTCTTTGCCTTGCCAGTTGAATTTCCCTGTTGCTGCGCATAATTCAGTCCAGAGCTGCTAAGCAGCAATTTCATAGTCTTCTCCCGATTACCTACACTTGAACGTAGCTTACAGTCCGCACCACCGTAATGACAAATTAACTTCTAAAGATCAGAGAACCCCGTCGTCTGCCTTCAGGCTACCGCCCTACTCCATTCAGCGAACGCACTCATCCTGAGATTCCGATAATGTTCAGCCCTGATCAGGTGCCTGCCAAGGTTGAAAAAATTCTGCACAGCGGCATGAGCACTAACGAACCTTTGAGCCTGCCTAGTCGACTTGAAACCTCGCATGCCTCGCTCCCGCACTCTGGTTGCTTCATGAGATTGCTCTGCCCGATTATTCTCATACTGTTGAGTACTGTGGATCGTGTCTGGAATCAGTTCCCTATGAGCCACTCCATAGCTCCCCAACTTGTCTGTCACGATCTTTCTGGGTTCACTGCCATGTGAACGTAGCAGACGCCTGAAAAACCGCTTTGCAGCCGCCTACGCTGCGGATGTAATATCGGATATTTCAGGTCCGACACGTTTCGCAATGGGTTGCAGTAGTGCCAGATCAAAATCGAATACCCGGGCAGCATTGCCACCGAGCATAGCCCGCACTTCATCCGCCGGAACATCGCAGTAGCTCTCGCGCAGCTTTTCCATGGTGTTGGGCCAGGTCCCCTCCATGTGCGGATAATCCGAGCCCCACATCAGCTTGTCCAGACCAATACTGTGACGGTGTGGCACCTCTATCCGGGGCATGAACGATGCACCGATAAAACAATTGCGCTGGAAATATTCTGTGGGTGTCAGGGAGAGACCTTTCTTGAAATGCGCGAACAAGGGGTTCTCCGCCTTGTATTCAAGCAGGCGCAGAGTCTCGAGAATCCACGAGCATCCCGTCTCGGTCAACACAAGTTTTAACGCCGGGTGGCGCTCAAAGGCGCCGGACCACAGCATCGCTGTAAACGGCCGGTGCGCCCACATGTCGACCTCACTGATATACATGGGCGTAGCACTGGGTGCATCGCCGTAGTCAGGTGACCAACCTGAGTGGGTATGCACCGGCAAATTCAGTTCTTCACAAACAGACCACAGAGGCGAATAGCGCTCGTAGTGATGGTAGTAGGGGTGGTCACCCGTACTGGTGGGTAGCAACACCCCGCCAAACAGGCCCATAGCATGGCAGTCGCGGACTTCCTGCACCGTGGACGCAATATCCTCGACATTGACAATGATCACCCCTCCATGCCGACCAGGATTGACGCTGCAAAGATCCGCCAACCAGCGGTTATAGGCCTGATTACCGATAAAGTTGAGTGCCGGGTCGACCGGCTTGCGATACTGGATCAGCCCGGCACCAAAGGGTGCCATTTGCGGGAAGACGATCTCGGCGGCCAGACCATCGTCCTCCAGTTCCTGCAGCCGTACGGCTGCATCGTACTCACCGCGGCGCGGAGCGATCATACTGCCGGGGTCACAGAGAAAATCTCGCAACTCCAAATCACTGGCCTGGTCCGCCTTGGCCAGGGCGCCCTGTTCAAACTTTCCAGTGCCTTCACCGTCGACCTTGCTGGCAAACGCCTCCACGGCCTCCTGGTCGAAAAACGTCCCCATACGTACCATCATTTCTCTAGCGTACTGCAGCCACCAGGCGTCGGCAGCCTCGTGGTACTGTGCGGGCATATAGTCTTTATAGGTATCGGGCAGTGCGCCGGCGTGGCAGTCGGAGCTAATCATCAGTACACGGGACATGGTTGCAGTACCTTTCGAGGAGGATTAATGATCCTCCCTCGAAGATACTGCATTTGGGCCTACAGGCCAAATCTGAGACGAGTACTTATGCACCAGAGTCGAATCGCTTCGCGGCGAAAACTGATGCCCCGCTCGGCGTGCAGATTGTCAGTGTCCCGCGTTTCGCTATTCCGAAGCTGGCTGGGAGTAAAGGTATGTATCGGTGTTCTCGGAATCAAAAGCCTGCAAATACCGATCAGCGGCTTCCCGGTCACGTTCGGAATCAGCAAACAGCGAAGTCAGAAATGCAAAAACAGCCGCCCTGACGAGTGCCTCCTGCCGCGATTAATCCATTGTTGCTCCATCGTACCTCTCATCGGAGCGAGTAAAACCGAGATGACCGCCTCCCTCCAGGGTCAGCAGGTATTTTGGTGCGCTGGCCGCTTCGTACATGTTGAGGCCACTATCATAGGGCACCGCCGGATCCTGGGTGCCGTAGATTGCAAACAGCGTCAGATCAGGGTTAACAGGTGCGGAACTATTGGTAGGCCCCGCCATAATGATCGCAGCCTTGATACGAGTATCTTGAAATTGTGGATCGTAGGCAGTCATGAACGTCGCCAGGCCTCCGAAAGAAAATCCCCCCAGGGATATCCTGTCGGCGCGAATGCGGTCCAGGAACATGTTCTCCGCGCCGTTCTCACCCAGCGCGGCGTCAATCAGAAAACTGATATCCCCGGGGTGATTCACAATGTCGCCCGTCGCTGCAAAAGTGCTACCAGTGCTCGGGGCAAGAACAATATACCCATGACTTGCCAGATGAGGCGCCAGGTAAGGCCAGGTTCCAGGTGCGTTGTCTTCTATACCGTGCACTAGAATCAGCAAGGGAAACCCGCCTTCGCCGGCAACCAGCGCGGCTCCCTCGCTAACCTGTTCCGGACCGACGTTATCGCCCTCGATGGGATACCAGTACGTATTCCCCGCTGACTTTCGCCTTGCCCACCACCATCGGTAAATCCAGATAGGTTTTTATACCTGACGATGCCTCACAAACCACGGGAATGCTGTTCACGCAATGCATCGCTGTCGCCACCATACCGGGATTGCGCTTCTGTACTTCTGCCCAATCCATATCGCGGGCAGGATGTACGCCGTGGGTAGTAATATACACAGGCGGGTCTCCTTCCACGGTCATGGCAAAACATTCCCCGTTTTTTTCAATACTCTTGGCGTCGAACCAGTCAGCTTCAATATTCTCAGTACCCATGTACCAATTTGTTTCTGCCTTGATCACTGGCGTGCCGTCGACCAAGCCTTGCCAGCGAAATCGCTGAGCCGCCAGTAAGCCTGGCTTTATAATACCCATCGGCGTATCAATAGGTGCGGTAGCCAGTGCTATATCGTGAGTAGCCTGTAACGGCCCGTCCAGCACAAAGCCCATAGCATCTGCAATCATATGCACCGATTGACTAAAGCCCGCGCCAAGAAACTTCAGCATAAAGCTGTCTTTCGCTTCTTCGGGAGTTTTCCCAAACAGCATAATATCGTGAAGAACATCGGGAGCGCCGTAGGTTCGACAATCGGAGTACTCCTCACAACTGACATAGGTCACATCGCGGGAGAAACCCGACATGATAAGTGGCCACTTTTCGGTAACGCCACCAGGATGAATGCCGGTACCATGTAGGGTCGTTTTACCCACTACACAGGCGGCATCAAGGGCGCTGGTATCTAGATCTTTAGGGTAGAACCAGCCCAGTGGGGTGACAACATTAATACCGCACTGCAGAAATCTTATAATCTGTTCTTCATCGGGCATCAGAGGGCTATAAAGAATGCAATCTGGCTGCAGAGCGAGCAATGCATCAATATCTCCAGTTGCTTTAACACCCGTATCCAGATCCGGCCGTCCGGCGAGCTCACCTGCATCCTTGCCGACCTTGGAATCACTGTGTACCCAAACACCCACAAGCTCCAACTCAGGGTGAGACACAATACCTTCGATGGCGGCCCGTCCCAGATTACCAGTGGCCCACTGGACTACGCGAAATTTCATAGTAGTTTCCTCTCTATTTCAATTGATAACCGAACGGTTACCCTACACTCTAAAGGTCATTGGCATTTCACTCTCACAAACTCCTTTCAGAGTCTTTTATAGACCAAAGTTATAGTTGAAGGTAACGCCAATCGTGCGTGGGGCAAGCTGGCGTCTAATTTCGACATAGGGCGACGACATCATGACGCCGTTCTCGTAATCGGGTATATCAGGCAGTGATCGGTCCTTCAACTTCGCGCTTTCATCCGTAATGTTTTTTACCCAGAGGCTGGTATCCCAGGCTCTGCCGACAGATCGCAAGCCCAGATACAAATCCAGGGTGACATAACTGTCCAGGTCTTCACGAAAGGTGGGGGAGTAGTATTCAGTCTCTGCGTTGAGCAAGCCGCGTAGGTACCACTCACTGGAAATGCTTGCGACGCCACCCCAGTATTCGGAGGCTATATTGGCCGACCATTCTGGCAGTCCCCCGGCTTTCTCTCCGGTGAGATCACAGGTATTGAACGACCACAGTTGCTCACCAACAGGCTCTCCGGTGGTACACGGCACGGTCTCGGCATCGGTCAGCTCAGTCCGGTTGAAGCTAACCGAGGAGCTTAGATTCCAGCGCTCACTGATCAGTACCGCGAAGTCGCTATCGAAACCGTAGGATATAGCCTCATCCACATTAACCACGGGATCCGCCAGAGAGATGGTGCCATCCGCATCCCTGTAGGACACTCCCGCAGCCTGGTACTGAAACTGATCGTAAAGCTGGTAATAAGTGGCAAAATTAAGCATGCCCCTACCTTCCCACAATCGCCATTTGAAGCCGAATTCCAGGTTATAACTGTCCTCTGAATCGAAGGCACCGAATACAGGCGGCTGTGGATTTCCGGCGATATTGGCCGAGCCGTCACGCCAGCCTGTGTCGAACGCTCCATAAGCCATGAGGTGGTCATTGAGGTCATGCTGATACTTGAGTGACCCGGTGACGGCATCGTCTGAAAGGTGCTGCACCTCTGGCAGAATGCCATCTGTCTCGCTTGACCTAACCAGTACTTCCCCCGCGGCAGTGAGCAGATAGGCGTTTGTTAAGAACGGTTGTTCCGCGTCGCGTGTCGAATCGGTATAACGCAGGCCAACGGTTAACGTCCCATTTTCGCTTACATTTATCGAATTATGCGAAAACAACGCCCAATCCTCCGAAGCTAGTAACGCAGTAGAGGTGGTATCGGCACGCACCACGGTTCCTGGAATACGGGGATCAAACACATAAGTCGTGGCATTTACCCCTGTCTTGGAACTAGCATCACCATAGTAAGCACCCACAGTCCAGCCCCAGAAATCGTTGTCCTGTGACGCGACACGCATTTCATAGATGCTGTTCTCGGTCGGCGAAGGTACGAACTGCTCCCGTGCTTGCACGTCCGTGGCATCCTGATCGAAATAGCGATCTATACTAGCGTCCTGGTAGCTGTAAGAGAACGTACCGACCCAGTCGTTGCTGAAAGTATAATTGGTCTCCAGAATCAGGAATTTCCCTGTGTTCGTGTATGTAGAGTCAAACTCCGCCAATGCTACCCGGTCATCAAAATCGAGCCCCGCCCCCTCGACGACAGGGTCGGCATCTACATCATCCTCGATATGATGCCAGGACAGGCGCGCATCAAAATCACCAGTGGGCTCCCATAACATAACAAGACGATAGGCCTTGGTCTTATTCTGTGCGTTCTTGTCCAGGGTACGGTTATAGACATCGCTGTTTTCATTGTCGTCATACAACCCGGAAATCCGCAACCCCAGTTCATTCTTGATCAGCGGCAGTGATGCCGCAACCTGTGTATTTGAACCATTCTGGTCGTTAAAGGTCTGCCTCAAGAATCCGTCCATGTTCTCCAGGTTCGGGTTGGTGGTCCTTATCGTTATCGCGCCAGCAGGAGAACTTTTCCCATACAGCGTTCCTTGGGGGCCACGCAACAACTCGAGTTGCTGCAGGTCGAACAGCCCGCTGAACAGGTTTCGCTCTTGAGCGATATAGGTTCCGTCCATATAGGTGGTCACGCGTGGCGAAACGGCGGCGGTAAGGTTGGTTCCCAAGCCTCGTGTTGCGATGTCAGTATCGAAATGCGAGCCACTAATAGAAAGGCCGGCAGTCATGTCAGAGAGCTGATTAAAGCTGAATATGCCATATTCATCTAACGCCTCCCCGGTCACCACATTGATAGTGAGGGGAGTATCCGCCAGCGACTCCACGCGTTTCTGCGCCGTGACGATAATTTCCTCAAGCACCAGGGCTGCGTTGCCCTGTGCAGCCGCCTGGAATGTCGTCCCCAACGAGACGACAGCAGTGAAAAGCAATGGATGGGCTGTTATGCGTTTGATTTTATCACCAATTTTTATAGTTTAAGCTATTTTAATCACTGTAGTCTCAAAGTATCATTCCTGTCAACGGGTGGGGGTGATTCGGATTGAAACGGCAGTAAAGCCAGACTGCGTAACGGATGATTTCATACGGGAATCGGTGGCCTTTGTCTGTATCCATCCGGATGATTCTAACCATTTCGGTGAATTGACTTGGCGGTACCTGACACCGCACACTCAGATAGTATGATCAACGCAGTGGTAGCGGCTTCGATAACGCTTGAATCAGAGTGCGTTGCAGTTGGAGTGAAGTATAGGGTCGCGCATTTTTTCGAACCGCGACTGACCTATAGAATATACCACTAGGGTATCAATACTACGATATCCAGCGTCGAACTCACCCTGATCGAATCGGTAAAAGGAGACAAAATTGACCAATGTACGGGATATTGCCCGCAAGGCGGTTAAGATTATCGTTGTCATTGAGTTGTGCTACCTGGTAGTGATCAATTCAGCCCTTCAGCTGAGCCTTACACAGGACCTGGTGAACCTGATAAGACCTGAGAAATTTCAGGTCTCATGGGACAGTGCCTGGAGCGGGTATCCCTTTAGGGTTTACGCAACCGGAATTGCGGTTAATGGCCAGAGTCGTTCTCAGCAGTGGGAGTTGCATGCCTCTTCTGCCTCAGGCTCTATCTCCCTGTTGCCACTTGTCCTGAAGCATGTCACTGTTTCGAGCGTATCGGCGGAGGATGTCGACTATCGCCAACGCCCCAGGCTCAAGTCCGATCGGGACTATTCCAACAAGCTTGCCCATTTTCCTCCTATCACGGGCAGGGAAATCATCTCTGCAGATACTTCACAACGCACGAAAAAGCGTCCCTGGAAGGTCTTCCTGCGAAATATGCGGGCCACCGGCCAGCACAGTTTTTGGATTCACAATATGAAAGGAAGTGGCATCGGCTCAGCCACTGCTGATCTCAGCATTGAGACTCGCGGCGGCCCCTTCAGCCTGGATGTCCGTGAACTGGGTCTGGAACTTCACCCAGCCTACGTTAACAGTGACACCAAACTCTACGATAGCGGTGTTATCAGTGGGAAGCTCGGATTTACACCCTTTGTCCCACGGGAGAATAAGGGACTGAAAATGCTGCCCTATGTCTATATGGATACACAGTTGGATCTGGCTGTAGGCAGCCTGGGGTTTATCAACCTGTTTACCTCAAACCTGAGCAATATGGTCATCAGCGGAGCAGGTCAGGTGCGGGGGCGCCTCGCCATTAGCGAAGGTTATATGCGAGCAGGTACGGACCTTACCGCAGGGGCAGAACAGCTGGGTGTGACCCTTCACGGAGTCGATGTCGCTGGCCGGGGCGTGGTGGCTATTCATACACCCGCCGATGCGGATAAACCCCTGGGCTTGGACATCAGCTACGATTCGCTGAACGCTACCCGCCTTGGTCATGTTGATCCCTTCCTGGAGGGACACAGCCTAAATATTGAGTATCGCGGATCAAATTTTATCGCTCCCGATCCAGACATGAGTTTCAATCAATTGCTAAATGATGAGCGCTCGCGAGCGCGGCGCGTCGACAATACTTTCACTTTGCTGATTGACGACGCATCCGTACTGGATATGTCGGTGTTCAACGAGTATCTGCCGCCAGAGATGCCACTCACGTTTACCGGGGGCACGGCGAGCCTCGATGCCGACGTATTCCTGGGGGTCGAAAACATGAGCGGAGAGATACAATTGGATTCCAATAATGTTGAGATGAGACTGGATGACCAGGGCGTGCAAGGTGATCTCGCGGCAGATATCAACATCGCTGGCGGCGTGCCGCGAGAATTCAGGGTAGATCTCAGTGGCTCAACCCTGACACTCGACGACGTTAGTGTGGAAGGTGATCACGAGACGTTTGAGGGAGATTACTGGTCTGCGGTTCTGGATTTCCATAACGCCGAGGGCGTCTTTCTGAAGCCCTTGCAACTATTTGCAGATGCAGACCTGAAAGTCAGTGATACCAGACCTTTGGTCGCGCTGTTTGACAATAGGGGTGATCCACCGAATTGGATATCAGAATTAATGACAATGAAGGACCTAGAAGGAGAAGCGAGCCTTACCCTGTCTGACGGGCGGTTCACTATACCACTCGCATATGTGACCAGTGACACCGCTGAGGTTGCAGCCAAGGCGGTATTTTCCGGTGGTAATAGCAATGGGGTGATCTATGCCCGTTACAACAAACTCGATCTGTTGCTGAAGACGAAGGACGGCAACCGTAATCTGGATATCATTAATGTACGCGAGAAGTTCGATCGGTATGAGCTGCCGTTGAAGAAGTGAACCAAGTATGAGCAGCCTGTCCAAAGCCAAGATACTGACTATTCGTTATAATTGAGATTCGATCTGACAGTCAGCGTTCAGTCTGCACGGATTCGAGATTCCTATTAGTATGTGTTCATCGCCAGATTATCCCATTTCCGACTTTTAACTTGTCATTCCCCAACTACGCAGTAGTATGAATTCCGACCTTTTAGGGGAGAGTGGAAAATGACTGATCAAGCGCCAAAGTTTGCCTGGGGCCATATCAATATTAATGTCAGTAACCTGGAACGATCGATTGCATTCTACCAAAAACTGGGCTTCGAGCTGTTTATCCCGGCTATTCCTTATCTTGGTTTAACGGCGCAAGCAGAACTCGTGACGTTGCAACAACCCAGTGCCCGCGCCCTTGGCGTGGCGGAAAACACTCGCGGACGCGCCTGTATTATGCAATTGGATGATGGGTTTCCCAAATTGGATCTCACTGAATTTGATAAGGAACCGCAACAGCACCCACTAACGAATACTGATCTCGGGTTGGTACGGATTTGCCTGATTTCTCAAAATATCAAGCAGGACTACGACCGGTTAACAGCACTGGGGGTTGAGTTTACCTCTCCCCCCCTAAGGGATGATGGTTGTCTGGCTGATGTTGCTGTTTGTCGTGACCCGGATGGCACCCTAATTGAATTGTTACAAGTTTATTTGGAAAACTGGAACCTTTGACTCGCTGTTGTTCAAGCATCGATACCAACTAATCAGTACCCTGTTGCGGACAACACTGTAAGGTTTGGGTCGTGCGTGAATTTGCGTATCTTGGTTAGTGGAAATTCGTATATGAGCAAAATTTTAATTCCTCTTCCTATTGAGGGTTTTGACCCAACAGAGGTCGCGGTACCATGGAAGGTCCTATCAAGCCTGGGCCACGAAGTCATGTTCGCCTCGCCGGATGGATCCGTCGCTACCGCGGACCCTATCATGGTAACAGGCCGAGGGCTTGGACCGCTTAAGTTGTTCCTTCGTGCAGATGCAAACGGACGTGCCGCCTATCAAGAATTGATTGCCAGCAATACGTTCAATGCACCCTTAACTTATGAACAAGCCGCGGCAGGCGACTACGACGCGCTAATGCTGCCGGGCGGTCATGACAAAACTGTTAAGCCCTATCTGGAATCGAAGCTTATTCAGCGGATTGCCGCACAATATGTCGACGATAATAGACCTGTCGGAGCAATTTGCCATGGTGTTCTCGTACTCGCACGTGCCAAGCGCGAAGACGGAAGTTCGGTTTTACACGGGCGCAAGGTGACATCTCTCGTCAACCGACTGGAAAATACAGCTTATCAACTAACACGTCTGTGGATGGGCGATTACTACCGAACCTATCCTGAGATTACGACAGAGAATGAAGTTCGTCGTTCCTTGGCTTCGGATGCGGATTTTGACGTGGGCCCAGGTGGTATCAAGCGCGATAGTATGGATAAGTTACACATTGGATTCACGGTTCGTGACGGGAATCTTCTGACCGCACGTTGGCCTGGTGATGTACATCGCTGGTCGGTCGAAATGGATGAAATCTTAAGAGAAAAACAGGGTGCTGCCACCCAGTTGGCTATGGCCCCCATCCCGTCCAGGGATAAGCTCGGATTCGGCCAAGCTGCCCCACCCCATCAGCAAACCCTGCTAGGTTTCTTCTGCTGACTGACGCTCCGATATGAGCATGGATTGATACACTGCGAGTTCACTTCCAAGAACTGTTACTGATGACCTCCGGGGAGAATCGGTGGCGTTTGTAAGTGTTCATCCACCAATTCTACCCATATCGGCTACTTAACTTGGCGGTACCATTGAAACCTGTATTTCTTCCAATGCGTCCAAATCATGAGCATTCATTATGGTGTCATCTTCAGCGTTATACTGAAATGTTTTCATAGTTCCATCACGGTATATTTCAACAACTCTATAGCCCTTTTTGTTGCCCCAGCTACTTATATGACTGTCAAAAAAATAGGGTTTACCTCCGGACATGTATCTTCCTATTTCATCGTGATTATGACCATGAAAGGTAGCTTTTACATTTTTTGAGGATTCTATAAGATCCATCACAGCCACACTATCAAAGCCAAATTTAGGCCACCCTTCTACTCTTTGAGCAATGTGAATTAGTATAAAAACCGCCCGCTTGTTTTTCAATCTTTCCAATTCATGTGCTAACCATTCAACATCAGCGGACGCATATTGTTCAGATTCTCCATAAACAGATGCATCAGCCATTATCCATGCATAATTATTATCATTATCCTCTATAACATGGTTGCCGGTTTGATATTCTGGGCCACCCCATGTAACGGTATATGAACTATAATCCTGATAAAACGACCCCCAGATTCCCTCCCAAGTATGAAAGTCTCCGTTTATATCCGGATTAACATAATCATGGTTTCCTTTGTTTAAAAAAACCGGCATTTCTAAATTGTCCAGATGATTTTCCTTGATGTTAATATAATGCGACTCAACATACCCCCCTTGATCAATAGGGTAGTTGAGTCCATTCCACCAGGTCCTGGGATTCATTGTTATGTCCCCATTAATAAAAACACAGTCTAAACGGGAATCATTCTTTTCCCTGTTCATCCAGGTAATGAAATTAGAAACATTTTGAGCATTACCGTCTGAAGGATCTGTAAGAATATTAGAACCGTAATGACTGTCTGAACCAATTGCAAATCGAAAAACTGTTTCCTTAGCTTGAATAACAATGCTCTTGTTTTTCTCTGCGAATAACATTGCTGAAAAAATCATACCGGATACGCTGATCCCTAGTATTATTAAATAGATCCTGCGTCGCATATTTATTTTCATAAAAATAGTCCATTTTTTATTATGTGTACTTTACCAAACAACGGCAAAGGGGGTATTGGCAAATTAACTCGCGCGGATCACAGAAACCCGCGGTCTACGCTCAAGCTACCACCTTACTCCATTCGCTAAACGCACTGATCGTGAGATTGCTCTGCCCACCATAGATAGTGCTGCTTGCCATTACCCTATTGAGCTTTGCCTACAGGCGCAGGTATCGAAGGAATGATGAATATTTCACGCAAGTGATTTCCGAGAAACCTGGCCGACTAATGGGCTTCGTCCACCAATTCTACTCGTGGAGGAAGCTGCTCCCAGTCCAGGCCCAACCTGTGGGTGGCGAATCGCCAAATCACGACCAATAGATTGATCTGCAGGATAGACTGAAGTCGGTGGCGTTTGGAGGTGTTCATCCGGATGATTCTAACAATTTAGATGAGTTTATTTGCAAGCACCGACTTGTCCCATGATCTCTGCGGCACCAATACCCAACTTCTTAAAGGTCTTGGCCACAGAATTGAAATCACCCTCCAGAGGCTGAACCCGTTCGGGGGGCAAAAAGCTCAGAGTGCCCGCCCGCGGGTCCGGAGCGCCAGGCAGGTAGACCACGACAAAGCCATCTTCTGACCGCTCTACTTCGAAGCCCAATTGATGTTGATCATCCAGTTCAACCAATACAGGTTTGAAAACCGTGGCGGCATCGTCATCGCTGATTGCCCCGGTCACGCCCTTGATCCATGCATATCCGGGAAACAGCTGCAGCAGGACGGTATCAATGCGTGCCTGTATGGCCCTGCCCCAATCGCTGCGTGCGATCATGCCCGCCCCAAGGCAACTCAATACCAGGATTAGTGTGGCCACCGCATCTATGACCGGTACACTGGCAATTGTGTCCCAGGGAAGAAACTCGTCTACAGAATCTGCAACGACCCGCATGATGCTGAACGCTTTGCCCAACAGCATCACTCCCAGCACCAGCGGAATCAGAAAAAGTGCGCCGCCCAGCAGCGTAGTTCGAAATAATTGTTTCACGGGTCCGGTCTCCTCCAGCTTGATGAAACAGGCAGTTTACCCCATCACCTTACGATAGGTGGGTATCCATACGCTGATTTGCACGTTAAGTTGACCAGGTTTTGCTAAGCATATTTTGACGTGATCTGGATCAATATTCAGAGCAATTCAACACATTAATCGGTTTAGCCAGGTTAATTTTTCAGACTGCCATATTTTGAACTCGATTCTCAAGCAGCCGCCCTACTCCACCATGCACAGCAATGGCCGTCAGCGAATTAACACGAAGTGGTTCGGCCCCACCCCAAAGTTCGTTTTCAAAAACCTGTCCATGGCGAATTGCCAATCCGCCCAAGAAATCAATAAGCTATGGCAGTACCCTATCCCTTAACGAAGTTCATCCACGCTTCCATCCGCATCATCACTTTGCGAATGATGTGTGTGCTGGCGACGGAGTCTGTGTATATCGCGGCTGTGCCGATTGGAAGTTGCAGTGCTGGAGTTGTCAACGGGAAAACTCTCCAAGGAAAAGATTGCCCACAAATTGGGGTACAACAATCCGGGTGATTTTACTCGCGCCTTCAAGCGCTGGACGGGGGACACTCCGACAGGGTTCAGTAACGGTGTCGATATCCGATCACAGACCACTGGCAGTCCGCGATAACACGAAAATACTCTACCTGCTGCACCACCTGACACCAGAATTCCTTGCAGCTGTGTATGGCGAATTACTAAGCCATCATCTTTATCAGATGGTTAGCTGTTCGGCCCTCGCTCAGAGTTCGGTTTCAAAAACCTGTTACCACTCTTCAACTTACTGCCCCCGTCTATTATTTCGGAGCTTCAACAGTAAGTCCCTTTTCCCTTAATTCCTGAATAGTCTGGCCGTCGCAACCGCCCTTGGAAGCGAGTCTACTTTTTAAAGTACCGTCCTCGCTTACCACAGCAGATTGTCGACCGTTGGGCGAGAGATACACTGCAGTACCATCTTCTTTAACTTCAGCAAGGTACCCAAATATGTACGCTGTTTCTCTCTGGCAAATAATCGTGATTGGCCATTTCTCTAATATCTCATGCGTTTGCGCACTCGTAGTTAGCGGGAAATACAATAAAATACTGGATACCCAAAAAACGTTCAAAATTCGCTTCACTTGAATCTCCCTGTTGTTACTCAGAATCGCACTCATTCGCCATATCACTCCGTCTTTTAGCGCCATCAGATTGTAAAAACGCCAGAATAATTCAATCGTCTCACCAAGTATAGGTGAAATAAACGTGTGGGTGGCGAATTTCGAATTTTCAAATAGCTTCAAACACTTAGATTTTTCCGCCTCCAACGTCTTCCACTACATCACCCGGATCATCCATTTATGGGAGTTAAGTAGTCAGCCCCCCGTTGAGCAATAGCGTTTTTAGATTACACTTTCAGACACCAACATAAACGGCCCTTTATCGCTTGAGCTACCCAAATAGTAGGTCTCACCCATACTCAGGTTCTCACTGGTAAGAAAGTATGTCCATGTCTTTATGGGGGGTACCAATGATGTCTATACCGTCGTGACTGCACAGATAAAAAACAATGTGCTGGCCCTCAGGAAAACTATAGTACTCCTCAGTAATACCAGTTCCATGCCGACCATGAGCGGGACTATCGGCGAGCCAGATAAAACGATTCTCCAGATTTTTCAGGTACGCATTTCTCTGGGCCCTGCCTCAATTTTGCTGAGTGTAACGGCCGATGGAGATTTCGTTTTTGATAAATACTTCCCAATGCTCACCTAGACTTAAACTTGTGGTAGCCATATGTGCTCCTAATATTCATAAATAACAAATATGAATATATTCCAGGCAGAGGAACAGTGCAGGGAGTAATATCTGTGGATGCAGGCAACAATATCTAACCTGCTGATATCATTGATGAATTACCAATTCGCCAGGCACAGGCCAAAATTGGGGCAGACGGTTCGGAGTCATTTGCTTGTTTCACGTACAGACTGGCCATTGCCGGGTATTTTTTTGGTGCCACCAACAACCAGTTGTACCGTGAGGTCCAGATCGGCGAAGCCGGCATTGTTAAGAGATTCACGGAGACTTTCAGGCGCTAGTTCCGGGGGTGGTCCAAATGCCGATATGAAAATTTCCGTATCCTGGACCTCCACGTTGATCACTTTCCACCCATTCGCTTGCGCCCACTGCTCAGCTAGCGGCGCGGTAGTATGCACCACGACACTCTCGCGAAAAACCTTTTGCGTACCATAGAACAGCGGGATAGCTACCAGAATTACGGTACTCACGACTACAACCAGGCTCCAGCCCCGCAGAGTCCCAACAGCAAATCCGACACTTTTCGCCGTCTCGCGTACTTTGTAAAGCAGAAGTATCATTGCCGATGTAAAGATAATGGCCGTGACGTTGGTGATAAATAGCAAAAGCGCCCCCAGTGCCTCGTCGGTCTTCCCATCCTGCAACGTCAGTCCGGCTACGGCCAATGGCGGTACCAACGAAATGGCTATCGCCACGCCAGGTAGAGTGTCCGAAATATCCGATCGAACCAGGGCGAAAGCCCCCACCATGCCGGTAGCCAGCGCGGCAATTAGATCTATGAGCCGTGGGTCAGTCCGCGACATTACCTGCGAGTTACCCTCGGTAAATAGTCCCATCGGCTCAACCATGCTGAAGAGAAAAGCAATACTCACGACCAATAGAGCACCACCCAAAACGGTACACAGAGAGTGCATCAGGTGGTGACGATCTGATATTACCAATGCGAGCGCGACCCCCAGAATGGGCGTCATCAGCGGCGCTACGATCATTGCCCCAATCACTGTAGCCACGGAATCCGCAGCCACACCTGCCGTCGCGATAATTCCGGCCAGGGTCAGCAAAATCCAGAACTGAGATATCTTAGCCGTAGAGTCCGGCCCATACGATAGAACGACCTTTTTGGCCATCCGTTCAATGTCAGCCTCGTCCACTCTAAGCAGCTTCACTACCGTCTCCTGATATCTTTGAATCCATCTGATCTAAAGTCATATTGGTCTATTTTCCCATATGACTCAATGGCAGATGCACATCTTGGCGCTTCATCTTCGGTTTGAGCTGGATTCTCGCAACTGTGATACTTAGAGGGATGATGCAGACAAGACAAGCGACGTTCTGCCCTACGTAACGGCTTGCAGTTAATTTGACAAATTTTGAAGAGTGAGACAATTTATACTTAGAAAAGGGCATTAATAATTCCTAGACTCTGACTAATTCTGTCTGAACCACCTGATCAGCCTCTGCGAAATCCAGTCTGGATTCTCCAACTGCGGGAAATGACCGACGCCCGGTATGACTTCCAGGGTCAGTCCATTGCGAAAAGACTTTGGACTCGTCAGTTCCCAGGCCACCTCCGGCATGCAGCCATCCACGTCGCCACGGATCGCCAGTGTCGGCACTTCGATTCGACCGTTGTAAAGTCGGCGCCATCTGAACGAGACCGCATTCAGCCCGAAGATAGAGTTACGGTAGTAGCTGAGAGCCGATTTTAGCACTCCCGGCTGCTTGAATGTCTCCTTCACTGATACCAGTCGCTCGTCGTAATCTTTCCAGGTAGGGCACCACGTTCGATACAGTAAATCGAAAAATTTCCAGTTATTTCGTTTTACATACCAGTCCGCGACCCATTTCAATTGGAAAAACGTGACGTACCAGGCATTGATGGCATAGCTGGGGCAGCGAAGAATGACTCGCTGCAGATTGACGTTATACGGAATACTCAATATCGCCAGAGATGACAACAGATCTGGCCGTTTGTTGGCAACCAGGCAACTCGTAAGGGCTCCCCAGTCATGCCCGACCAGATGGCATTTCTGTTCGCCGGCTTCCTTCAGCAAGACCTCGATCACTGCGATGATTTTATCCGCAGCATAAATGGGTGTATTAGTACCCGATACGGGTTCGGTTCCAGGGACGTAGCCGGGCAACATGGGGCAGACAACCTTGTAACCAGCGCCGACAAACGGTTCGATTTGGTGCTGAAAGCTCTCATAATTGTCCGGGAACCCGTGAAGACAGACAATGAGAGGCCCTTCACCGGCCTCAATAACTGGGTAAGGCCGGCCATCTACAGATATTTCTTTGCGGGTAGCGATATCAGGCAGCACTGTGCTTGTTCCTTCGCGCTTAAGGCTTATACCAAATCGGAGATGTATAGGCTCGCTCCTGGAGCGTCATTGGCACCTCAGGGGCCATCTCGACTCCGAATCGTTTTGCGTCATAGGCGGTCCAGCGTGGCGTAGGAATCTCCAGTACACGCACATAGTAGAAGGCCGGATCGTCGCCGTCGAAGTTCGGGTCCTGCCAGACGGTCGACAGCTGCACATCACCAATAGTGTTGGTCCAGCTAGCGTCCGGGATGTTCACGGTATTGCCAACAGGAGGCAGCTTGTTGGTAATTGGGTCCTGGACTCGGTTGTCTGACCAAACAATGTCATAGACCTTTTCGTGCAACTCACCCTCGCTGTCTAACCAGCCTTTTACCATTTGCACGCGGTCCAGATTTCCTCCCATCGGATCTTTCATGGCTGCGACCAGAAAGGTCGGGCTCTTCTGCAGTTTCGCAACCTCAGCTGCTATACCCCGGTAATCCTTACCGTCATCGTTAACGGGTGCGGTACCGGGTGCGTTCACGCCGTAACCCAGGAAGCCCATTGCCTCGGACTTTGAAGG
The DNA here is from genome assembly GCA_036960305.1 of Halioglobus sp. Classification (GTDB taxonomy): domain Bacteria; phylum Pseudomonadota; class Gammaproteobacteria; order Pseudomonadales; family Halieaceae; genus JBALVT01. Next base: position 38,369 of record JBALWA010000041.1, read on the forward strand.
TTTTCCGGTTTTATACGCCTTACGGACATCGGCAGCTTGAGGGTCACCATGTAACTCCCCGCCCATGGGAACGCCCTTTTCATAACCCAGTGCAACATAGCCAGAGTGTTGGTCGTCTCCGGGCTTGAAATTCCAGCCGCCAAACATCCGCACTTTAATCCTGGTACCGGTGGTAGCGTAAACCTCTTTGCGTTTCAAGGCATCCCAAAGCACCTCTCGGGTGTTCTCGGTGGCCCAGATACCGGTAAGCCCACCAGCGGATTCCGACCAGCCTGCCTGAGTGCCTATTGAAGAGGTTCTGAATACTGTTTCCCAACGCTCGGCGTCCGGCTCAGAAGAGGAACTCTTGCCCATGAATTGGTTTTCCTCCTGCCCAGGCAGCCCCGTGTGGCTATCGCCCGCGCCAATTTGGCCGAACTGGAACGGGTTCACACCGATCTTCGCCTCGTGCTGCAGCCCCAACTTCAAAGCCGAGCGCGAGTACGATCCCGGAAGCATCTCCAACGTCACGCCGTTAGAGAAGCTCAGATTGCCGACATCCCAGGTTTCGAAATCCGCGAACTCATCGTCGGGCGATAGCACGGGGTGGGTCTCCCCGTCACCCTTGATTTGAGTATTTTCGTAAACAGGCTCCCAACGCATGCGATTCTTCGCGTAGGTCTCATCCAATCGCTTGCCGTTCATCCTCTTCCCCGAGAACATCTGGCCACTGCTCCAGTTGCCGTTGTGTGCGATCGCCATTACCTGGCCACCGGTCTTATCTTCGTAGGCCTGCAAAGTCTTCCACAGATCCTCCGGATCCTTGGTCTCAGTCATGGTCAGTGGCAACGTCTGACTGGCTTTGTCGCCATTGTCCCGATAAATGACGACCCGGTGCAGGTTGTCGCCTCCAGGTGCTGAGCTCCACTCGTAGCCAATGAACGCAGTAAAATTACCCGGGTCGTTGTGCTTGTCGGCCGCCGCGACTGTTGTTTTCCAGCCTGGGGCAAGCAGCGCTGGGTCTGATACGTCCCATGGCATCTCATCGCCACCACCGAATCTCTTGATGAGGTCGTCCGCCACAAACCTGCGGTTCTCTTCTCCACCTTCGCTCAGCAGTTCGTTCCAGCTCCGCCCAAGCTCTTCTTTGAGGATTATGGGATCGCCATTCTTTACCATGTTGTAGAAATCGTAGCCATCGCTATGGTCGGCGATCACCGTAAAGTCAAGAGGCCGGGTCAGTTGCGTTTTCCACCCCTTGAAAGAGGTGACTTCTTCGCCCTTGGCATAGCGGTAGGAGTCATTCGGTGTCTGGGTTGTACCCCAAGCGGCGGCGTCCATGGACATCACCGTATGGATATGGGGATCTCCAAAGTAGACACCTGTGGCATTTTCACTGGGTGCGCCAGCATAGTATTTTTTATCCTCTGCCTGCGCGCCTGGTGACGCGGCAAACGCAAGCACCAACAAGAGCATTGCTCGCTTCTTTACGTTCAGCGTCGTTACTTTTTGCTTCTGCTTCTGCTTCTGTATGTGCATCGTAGTGACCTTTCTGGTTGGAAGTGCAAATGCTTCGCTGGAACCACGAATGTATCGTGACGGAGATCTCTTTACGCTACGCTATACTATAGGCCAAATCTAAGCAGGCAGCTGATTTACATCAAGATTAGTTTAAGCTCCCTCCTATTTGGTATGTTCCATAGGCGGGCAGCCTATTTGAGGAAACGATCACCCCTGCTGTGCCATGATCTTGCGACCGCGCACTCGTTGCAGTAGGCTTTCCGTAGCCAGGGCTATCAATACAAATGAGATGAAAATACCCAGCGATACGGGCGCATATTTAATGGTATACATAAACCAGATTACGATGGCCAGAAGGCAGGCCAGGACACTAAGGAAAATCAGGGATCGACTCAATGTGCTCCCTTTAATAACCCGCAGCGCACCCAGGTTAACGAGGAAGTAGACCAGCAGCGAGGTCGCACTGCCGAGTGAGGCTACGGTGGCGAGATCCATCGCATTGAGCATAATCACGGCTACCCCAGCAGATATCGTCAGCCCCCGCGTACTGGCGCGTAACTGCTGCCCGAAACGTGCGGGTAGCTGACCTTCTTCGGCGAGGGCGTAGGTGATGCGGGTAGTGCCATAAAGCCCACCGTTGACGCAGGTCACAGTTGCCACTATGGCGCTTATCAGCAGTACGGTGAAACCGACGTCGCCGAAAGCAGACCTGGCCGCATTAATAAGTAACAGCGGCCCGCTGGATACCAGTTGTTCGTGGCTCACCGCAGCCGTCGTCGCCACCGCCAGCCCCAGGTACAAAACAGTGACGATGACGATCGTCCCGAACATGGCGCGAGGCAGGTCCTTCGCCGGATTTTTCATGTCTTCGACTGAATTGCCAAGTACAGCAAACCCGGTAAACGCGAAAAATGTCAGCGCCAGGCTGCCAAGGACTGGCGTGGTCGACGGCCAGGTCTCGACAGACAGCCGTGTCGCATCTGAGAAAGTAGAAAGACCGATGGCAACGACAGATAGCAGGATAAGGTTTGTAATCACAATGAACCGCTGAATTTGACCAATCAGGCGCGACCCGACGAGCTGCAGTGCTGCTAGGCCGACAATCAATCCGGAAGCGAAGACCCGCTCATAAATGTCGAGGTGATTTGAAAAGCCGATCAGTTTCGCTGAATACTTTCCAAAAGCCAATGCAATCATCGCCATGCCGATCAACTGCGCGATGTAAAACAGTATGGAACAGGCGCCCGAAAACAATCCTGGGCCGTAGCCCTGCACCAGATATTCTACGACGCCTCCACGGGACGGGAAACGCACTCCCATCTGTACGAACGAGTAGCCGGTGAGCATTGCTATGATGCTGGCCACCAGGAATGAAATCCAAACGGCTGAGCCGGCCAAAGCCGCCGCCTCTCCAAGCAAAGCGAAAATACCCGCACCAACCATCGAACCTACGCCCAGCGCAATGGCACTTGGCACAGAGACGGTTCTTCGCTCAGTCAAAGTCGTATCCTTAGAGGGTGTAAATAGACTCGGCCACAGAAGATTTCTGTGGCCGGGGTGAGATCAATCAGATTTGTCGATTAATCCGGCGAGGCATTTACAGACCTGCCGGCCAGCGTAGTGGCATTGTGGCAAACGGCGCCCGAGGCACTGGGCGTCTGGTCAGCCCACTCTGGGTCAGCCGAAAGACGAACTGCTCGAAGCGGTCCCCGCCAAAGAAGGGCTCATCCTGGTAGACCATTAGCGGTACACCACCGTGACCGGTTCGCGCCATGCCCTCGGCGTTGTCGATCCAGCACTGGTCGATTTCCTCGGGATTTTTCCGGATGTACTTGATCGCCTTGTCGTAATCGAGACCGTCGATACGGTTAAAATACTCCTTCACGTAGTTCGGCCAGTGACCCTTGGCTGGATCAATGGCGCCAACCGCGCTCTTCGGACTGACTACGCCGCTCCAGATTAAATAGGAAACCTGATCAACATAGTCGATCGCTTTACCTTGCTGTGAGGCATAGCAGGCCAGGCGCGTGAGCCAGAATACGTAAGGCTGTTTCTCCGGCGGGTGTACTTGCAGCCAATTCTCTGAATCTGGCTGCCAAACCTGCCAGATTGGGTCGGGCACTGGGAAATTGAAGGGGACCCCGAGGTACTTGCCTTGACGCGGGGCGTCCCAGACCGTATCGGGCACCTTGTAATCAAGTCCAAACAGGCCGCCGGCTTTGCCTTTGCCGCCCTTGGTCGAGCGAACTGCTACCGGCAAGACGGGCCGAATATTCACGTTGACGTTGTAATTGGAGTTCAGCCACACAAGACGGTTCAACGCCAGGTAACTGTAAGGACTGCGCATGGACCAGTAGACGTCGACTTCCATCGGGTCGTCTTCTGTCACTATCCGCGTCCGGGCCGTGGGCACACCGAGCACTTTGGGCGGGTAAATATTGTCATCAAAGTGCGTCCACAGAAAGGCGTTTGGATCGTGTTGCGGATTATCCGTCACCGGCATCGGCGGCAGGTCCGGGACCGCGGGATCATGCGGCCAGTTCGTATCCAGGTCCGCGTTCAGGCCGTCCATTAACTCCGGCGTGAGCTTGGGGAACTCGCCCTTTGCCTGTGCGCCGAATGATGCAACGACCATAAAAACCGCAGCCAGTGGAAGCAGTAATTTTTTTTGTAGTGGTTTCTTCAACATCCAGTGTCACCTTGCAAGTATTTAAAAAAGAGC
>JBALWA010000042.1:0-42367 GCA_036960305.1 Halioglobus sp.
ACCCTGATTTTTTCCAGACCTAAGATCATTCGCGGTATGTTATTGGCCATCGCTGTATTGGCTTGTGCGCATATCACGCAGCTCAGTCTGTATCTCTATATAGACGATGAGACGGTGTTCGATTGGATCCGGGTGCTGGAGGAACTGCTGGAAATGATTGCCATCGTGATCTTTACCAACGCGTTGATGAAAACTATCGAACAAACCGTGGGCGAGGTAAAGTTGCGTTTCCAGTGAGGCGGTTGCGACTGAGACCCTCATCGAAATAAACTATTTGGCTTAAGGAAATCATGGCGACAATTGTTTTCATACTCATTGTGTTGGCCCTGTTTATCGTGTTCCTGTACACCACCTTCTGGCGGGATAAATGGATACGCAACCGAACCTTTCCCTCTGAATGGCAAGCGCTGCTTGAGTCCAGTTTGCCTGTGTACTCGGTTTTGTCGAGGGAGGAGCAGTCTCGATTACGGCAATTGATCCTGTTGTTTCTTGCCAAGAAGCGGTTTTACGGCTGTGGTGGCCTGGAGATCACCGATGAAATCAGAGTGACCGTTGCAGCGCAGGCTTGCCTGCTGCTGTTGAATCAAGGCTGGAATGTGTATCCGAAACTGCTCTCTGTGCTGATATACCCCAGCGCGTTTCGCGCTGAGCGTGAACTGATGCAAGAGGATGGCACCGTGGCCAAGATGGGGCATGACTTGCTCGGTGAATCCTGGAGTAATGGCAAGGTCATTCTGTCCTGGGATGATGTGAGTCGCGGGGTTGCCGATTTTACCGATGGCCAGAATGTGGTGCTCCACGAGTTTGCGCACCAGCTGGACGGGCAGTCAGGCTATACCAATGGCGCGCCCGCCTTGCGACGTAACAGTTACAAGTCCTGGTCCAAGGTGTTTTCACAGAACTTTGATGATCTCAAGTCTCGCACCCAGCATCGACAAGCCACCGTGATCGACAAATACGGGACCACCAACCCCGCCGAATTTTTTGCAGTCGCGACCGAGACTTTTTTCGAAAAGCCACATGACTTGTATAAACGGCGTCCGGATTTGTACGAGGAATTGAGACGGTACTATCAGGTCGACCCCAGGGAGTGGCACTAAGCCGCCATTCCCTGCAGAGCACACGGCCCCGACGGCGGGTGCACTATCAAGGCAACAGTCTTCTGAGTAGAAATACTTGAATGACACAAAAACATACTGTATGTTCAAATCCGCTTTGTCTGAGTGTAAGCACGGCTAGTCTGTCGTAGATTGAATGAGGTATTCCCGTGAGTGATTTAGAACAGTTCCGCCAGGAGACTCGAACCTGGTTGGAAGAAAACTGCCCCGAGAGCATGCGTGTGCCGGTAACAGGGTTTGAGGATTCGTATAACGGTGGGCGTCAGCCCGAGATCGCTCACCCTGACCAGAAAATCTGGTGCGACCGCATGGCCGCCAAAGGCTGGACCGTACCGCACTGGCCCGCAGCTTATGGTGGCGGAGGCCTGGATAAAGCCCAGTGCAAAGTCCTGGCTGAGGAAATGCAGCGTATCGGCGCCCGCCGAGCGCTGGACAGCTTCGGCATCTCTATGCTGGGTCCGGCGCTGTTGGAATTTGGTAGTGAAGCGCAGAAATTGGAACACCTTCCCAAAATCGTACGCGGTGAAATCCGCTGGTGCCAGGGCTATTCCGAGCCTGGAGCTGGTTCTGATCTTGCCAGCCTACAGACCAAGGCGGATGATCACGGTGACCACTACATTGTAAACGGACAGAAAATCTGGACGTCCTATGCCGATAAATCCGATTGGATTTTCTGCCTGGTGCGCACCGATAATTCCGGTACCAAGCACGAAGGCATCAGTTTTGTATTGTTTGATATGGCAACGCCGGGTGTGACCACCCGCCCCATTAAGCTCATCAGCGGGTCCTCACCATTTTGTGAGACCTTCTTTGATGACGTGAAAGTCCTGAAGGCAAACCTGATGGGCGAAGAGGGCAAAGGCTGGACGATAGCCAAGTATCTGTTAACCCATGAGCGTGAAATGATCTCGGGCTTTGGCACGGCCGGGGGCAAGAAATCGCTGGGTGTGCTGGCGGCTGAACTGATGGGGCGCGACGATGGTGGTCGCCTGGCCAGTCCTATTCTGCGCCAGAACCTTGCCCAGTGGGAACTGGACACCCTGGCCTTTGGCGCCACGATGGCGCGAGTGGGTGATGAGGCAAAAGCAGGTAAGGGCCTGGGTGCGGCTTCTTCTATTTTCAAATACTACGGCACAGAGCTCAACAAGCGGCGCAACGAACTCAATATGGCTGTGGGTGGGGAAAGTGCGCTGGGCTGGGAAGGTGAAATTTACCGGGATGGCCAGCTGTCGCGTGATTGGCTGCGCTCCAAGGGGAATTCCATTGAAGGTGGCACGTCTGAAGTGCAGTTGAATATTATATCCAAACGCGTGCTCGGGTTGCCGGACGAATAACACCGTCGCGTTTTAAGGTCAGGATTGGAGGAGAGTAAGAATGGCATTGGTACTGAATGAAGAGCAGGTAATGCTCAAGGATGCAGCGGCGGGATTTTTAGCAGAAAAGGCTTCTGTAGCCCAGTTGCGGGCCCTGCGTGACGCAGGCGATGAGCAGGGCTTTAGCGATGAAGTCTGGCGGGAGATGGCCGACATGGGTTGGGCTGGCATTGCCATCCCTGAGGCCTTTGGCGGTCTCGGCTATGGCTATACCGGACTGGGGCTGGTCCTGGAACAGGTTGGGCGCAATCTCAGCAGTTCGCCCCTGGAATCTACGGTGCTGGTAGCGGCCTCGTTGATTGTCAAACTGGGGGATAACGCCCAGAAGGAAGCCCTGTTACCCGCGATAGCAGGCGGAGAAGCACTCATTTCGCTGGCACTGCAGGAGGGCGCACACCATGCGCCGGCGCAAACGGCAATGTCAGCGATAGCCGAAGGCGACAATTACCGATTAAACGGCAGCAAGCTTTTGGTGCTGGATGCCATCAGCGCTCAGCAGTTTATTGTGATAGCCCGCACTGCGGGTTCGGCAGGTGATGAATCGGGGCTGAGTGCCTTTCTGGTCCCTGCAGGTACGGCAGGTGTCACCGTTGAGTCACGTGTGATGGTTGACTCGCGCTCGGCCGGTTCGGTCCGTTTCGACAATGTCACCGTAGCGGCTTCGCAGTTATTGGGCGAGGCGGGCAATGCCTGGGCAGGCCTGGGTTGGGCACTGGATGTTGCCAATATCGGTCTGGCATCGGAGTTACTGGGCCTTTCTGTGGAGTCGTTCGAGCGCACGGTCGAATACCTTAAGGAGCGAAAGCAGTTCGGTCGAGTGATCGGCTCGTTTCAGGGTTTGCAGCACCGGGCAGCTGAGTTATTTGCCGAGCTTGAACTGGGCCGTTCTATCGTGCTCAAAGCCCTGCAGGCGATTGATGAAGACGATGAGCAACTACCCCGTCTGGCCAGTGCAGCCAAAGCCAAGCTGTGTGACATCGCACAGCGTGCCAGCAACGAGGCGGTGCAGATGCATGGCGGCATTGGTATGACCGACGAACACGAGATCGGTTTTTTCATCAAGCGCGCCCGCGTGGCACAGCACACATTTGGTGATTACAATTATCACCTGGATCGCTTTGCATTACTGGGTGCTTATTAGGGCGTAGTCAATACAGGCGAAGAGACAGCTTATGTCCCAATAAACTACACGCGATTGGCTTTTTTTCGTCCAGTTTCTGCTATTCTTCCACCCATAAATTTTAGCGGAGTAAATACAGATGCGCAGAATCCCCATTTTGGCCGCAGCCCTTGCGGCAGTGATTTCCAGTCATGTTGCGGCCGAGGTGCCTATTACCCTGAATTTGGGCGCGGGTTACTGGTATTTCGACGGTGATCGCAAGGTTGATGATACGGCGACGCCCTGGGGCAGTATCGAGTATGCCTTTAACGACAAGTGGGCAACAGAGCTGTTCTATGCAGAGGACGAGACGGACTACCGGCGCGGCGGGCCCGAGGCAGATATCGCCACCTGGAACCTGAATATGCTCTATTACGGCGGCAGTTATATCAATTCAGCAGGTAAAATACGGCCCTTTTTATCGGTAGGTGCCGGTGAGGTGGATATAGACGCGGGTGATTTCGACTCCGTTGACACGACTGTCAATCTGGGTGTCGGCCTGCGCTGGATGTTTACTGATCGTTTTGGTGCCCGATTGGAGACTCGCATGCTGCACAGCCTGGATGAAGATAGCAATGACTTCCTCATGCTTGCCGGCCTGAACTATTACTTTGGCAAAGTGGCCTCCGATCCTGTACCCGTGGTTGCGGCTGCACCTGTGGACTCCGATGGTGATGGTGTCTTTGATGACACTGATCGTTGCCCCAATACCCCACAGGGTACGCAAGTGGACCAGTTCGGTTGCGCATTGCCGCCTCCCTCTGAGTCCCTGGAAGTGGAAATAGATTTTGCCTTTGATTCGGCTGAGGTACAGTCACAGTACTCGCCCCAGGTCGCAGAGCTGGCGGAATTTCTGAAACGGCACGGTAGCCTGGACGCGGATATCGAGGGTCATACCGACAGCATGGGCGCCGAAGACTACAATCAACAACTGTCACAGCGTCGTGCGCAGGCATTGGTAGATCTTCTGGTCAGTGATTACGGTATTGCTGCGGATCGCCTCACGGCCCGTGGTTATGGCGAATCGCGTCCGGTGGCTAGCAATGACACACTGGAAGGGCGCGCTCAAAATCGTCGCGTGATGACTACGCTGAAAACCGAGTAGACACTCCTTTGCTCCAGGGGCCTGGCCGGGCCCCTGGGCATTCGCCCGATGATGACCACGACGTGAAATTGGACTAGACTTCTCCTGACCCCAATAACAAGGCGATGACTATGTTTCCGACCGCGGCAAAAAGCAGTCTGTTTTTCCTCTCAGCCCTTACCTTTTTGTCAGCTTGCGGTAGCGATGAGGTGCCTTCAGAGGTATTTGCCGTTTCCGAGCAGGCCCGGGTTCAACCGTCGGAACGCGAGCCTTGCGTGGACTACAACGCCTTGAAGAACCCCTACTTTGGAGACGTGCATGTCCACACGGCATTGTCCAATGACGGGTATTCATTCGGGTCACGCACCCGGCCAGATGACGCCTACCGCTATGCGTTTGCCGCGGGCAGCGTCAAGTTAGCGATTAATCGCGGGGACCAGGTCAATACCCGGGAGGTTAGCATTGATCGCCCGTTGGATTTCATGGCGGCCACGGATCATGCTGAGTTTCTGGGGGAGCAGACGCTCTGTCAGGATACTGATAACCCGGCCTCCAAGGCTGAATTCTGCCAGGCCTTCAAGGATGGTGAGGGTCGCAACCCGGCCCTGCTGGCCAAAATATTCAGCCCTTTTCCCAGCCGGGACGAAGAGCTCTGTGGTGAAGATGGTAGCCGCTGTGCTGACGCGGCGTTAATACCCTGGAAGGAGACCATAGACGCGGCGGAGAAATGGAACGATACCAGTACTGACTGCGAGCGTACGGCGTTTATTGCCTTTGAGTACAGCTCTGTCCGCCTGGGAAGTAATCTCCATCGCAACGTCATTTTCAAAGGCACGGTCGTGCCCGAGCGCCCCATCAGTTACCTCGATGCCAATCGTGAATGGCGGCTGTGGGAAATTCTGGAAAAAGAGTGCATGGACAGTGGTAAAGGCTGTGATGTCCTGGCGATACCCCATAATTCCAATATCAGTAACGGCCGGATGTATGAGGTGGACTATGCGGGCGCTTCTTCCGAAGCGGAACAAATCGCCAGGGCGACACTGCGCATGAAGGTGGAGCCGGTGATTGAAATCATGCAACACAAAGGTGATTCCGAGTGTCGCAATGGCCTCACCGGCGTGCTGGGGGGAGAAGATGAGCTCTGTGATTTCGAGAAGTTTGAAAACCTGGCATTTTCAGCGGTATCGGGTGAGCCCGATGTCGGTGATTGCTATGACGGACCCTTTGCAGACTATGTTCCCCATAAGGGGCCCAATTGTCTCAGCCGCAATAGCTATGTGCGTTATGCCCTCATCGAGGGGATGAAAGAAGAGGCGCGTATTGGTGTTAACCCGTTTAAGTTTGGCATATCCGCCTCGACTGATACCCATAACGGCATCGGTGGCGGGGTGGCTGAAAAGAACTTTCCCGGCCATATCGGTTGGGGGGATGGCACACCGGAGCGACGGGTGCAGTACGATTCAAAAATTCCGGGTAATGCCAGCAACAGTCCAGGTGGCCTGATCGGCGTTTGGTCGGAGCAAAATACCCGCGCGTCACTGTTCGACAATATTCGTAAAAAGGAGGTCTTTGGAACCAGTGGTCCGCGTATTAAGCCTCGGTTTTTTGGGGGCTGGGACTTCGATCCGTCACTGTGTAATTCCCCGGATTTACTCGCCACGGCGTATGCCAAAGGCGTTGCGATGGGCAACGACCTCCCGGCGAAGTCAGGGCAGGCGCCGGTCTTCCTCGCCATGGCAGTGAGCGACGCCGGTACGTCGGAGATGCCCGGCACGGCGCTGCAGCGCCTGCAGGTGATCAAGGGTTGGTATGACGAGGCCGGCGATCATCACCAGAAGGTATTCGATGTTGCGGGTAACGCCGACAACGGCGCATTCGTGAATCTGGATACCTGCGAGCCTCAGGGCAGCGGTCACGAACAGTTGTGTGCCGTGTGGCAGGACCCGGAATTCAAGGCCCGGCAAAGTGCCGTCTATTATGTGCGAGCGGTGGAGAATCCCAGCTGTCGCTACACGACCTGGCAATGCAATGCATTACCAGAGGCTGAGCGGCCAGCCGACTGTGAAAACCCGCTGGTGCCAAAAGTGCTGCAGGAGCGCGCCTGGACGTCGCCGATTTGGTATACCCCCGCGCCCGCCTAGCTGACCTTAGGGTGAAGTTTCACCGGTAAGCTGGTGTACCCGCGAACAAAGACTGAGGGGGTTCGCTCAGGGTCCCCCATGACTTCAACCCGATCAAAGCGCTGCAGGATTTCTTCCCAGAGGATCTTGAGTTGAAGCTCCGCCAGCCGGTTGCCCATGCAGCGATGAATACCGAAACCGAAGGCCAGGTGCTTGCGCACATTTTCTCGATCGATCCGGTATGCCTCGGGTTGTTCGAAGAATCGTTCGTCGCGATTGCCCGATAGATACCACATGACGACCTTGTCGCCGGCCCGTATCTGCTTTCCACCCAGTTCAGTGTCGACTTTTGCTGTTCGGCGCATATGCATTAGCGGTGTTTGCCAGCGAATGGTTTCAGAAATCATACCGGGTATTAGTTCGGGGGCCGCTTTAAGCTTTTCGAATTGCGCTGGGTTCTGGTGCAGGGCCAACACACTGCCGCTCATGGTATTGCGGGTGGTGTCGTTGCCGCCAACGATCAGTAGCACCAGGTTTCCCAGATATTCCAGGGGTTCCATGTCGCGGGTGGATTCACCGTGGGCCAACATGGAGATAAAATCGTTGCCGGGCAAGCCGTTGACGCGCTCATTCCATAGTCCAGTAAAAAACTGTAGGCACTCACCGAGTTCGTCGCGCCGTTGCTGCTCGGATTCGACGATGCCCATGCCCGGTGCGGCAGTAGCGACATCCGACCACCGGGTCAGGCGGCGTCGTTCATCAAAGGGGAAGTCGAACAGGGTGGCCAGCATTCTGGTGGTCAGTTCTATCGATACCTTATCGACCCAGTCAAAGGTCTCACCAATGGGAAGCTCATCGAGAACACCGATGGTGCGTTCGCGGATGAGGGGTTCGAAATGGCGGAGCTTTTCTGCACCGACCGCCGGGTTTACCACGGACCGCTGCTGATCGTGTTTTGGTCTGTCCATGGCGATGAACATGGGGAGTTGGAAGTCGGCTTCCGGCTCGCGAATGGTGATTGCCGGTTCGGAGGAGAAGACCTCGTGGTTAGTATCAACCGCCATGATGTCCTCGTAGCGGGTGACGGACCAATAAGGACCAAAGATCGAATCGGAACAGTAGTGTACCGGGTCTTCGTCACGCAGGCGCTTGAACCATTTTTCCTGCACATTGGCCTGGAACAGGAACGGGTTGGCGACATCCAACTGATCCAGTGCCAGCGTGTTGGGGTCCAGTTCAGCCTGGGCAGGGTCGTGCTCGATTTCGGCTATAGTCACAACAACGTCCTGTTTTCAGCGATCCATCCAGTGTAAGTGAATAGACCGGACGACAGCAAGCTGTGTGTCCGGTCAAAATATCGCGTCAAAATTGGGGGTTTTACGGTAGTGAATATTCACGACTATATGGCCCGTTTTTGTCCTGAATCGCTGGAAACCCGCACAAACACCGGCTTGTGAGGTGATTTTATTTCTCGCGGCCCAGTTGGCGTGTCGCACAGAGCCATGCTCGTGGCTCTCAGGGCCATGTCTCGCAAAGCACTCCAAATTCCATACTGTCCGGGAATTAAGGGAGATGCCACATGAATGATATTCTATATTGGATAGGGCTCACCGTTATTTTCGCCCTCGCGTTCATTGCGGGTAGAGCCAGTGCAGATAAAATACGGCTGGGCTGCGAAAAACAAGATACCGACAAGCGGGAGCCGTCAAGCGAAAACACTTAAGTACCGACTGCCTGGTGCTATCATCCGTACTTCGCCGCAGCGTGCTAGTTGCCCAAAGCAATCACTCGAGTCGATGGAAGATCAACACAGTGAATGAAAATGAAATTGTAAAATACCTCAAGCACCTGGGAGAGGCGAATCGCGATTATTGCCACCCTTTATTTTATCCGGCTGGGGCAGTTCGATGACACATTGCGAATTGCCGATACGCTACTGAGTGATGATCATGATCTAATTCACAAGGCTGTTGGCTGGATGTTGAGGGAAGTGGGTAATCGGGACAAGGCAGTGGAGATTCAATTTCTCCTGCCTCGATACAAGGAGATGCCGCGTGTGATGCTTCGATATGCAATCGAGCGCTTTCCCGCCGATGAGCGGCGTGAGTTTCTTGAGGGGAGAGCAGGACCGAGGGATTTCCGGCGACTCTGTTAAATAGGGTGATACAATCGCGCTATCTCCCTAATGACTACAACGGATGTCGGCGCTTTATGTTTCTTGACCCTTTCCACCGCGAAGAAAATGGTTTCATTCAAGTCAGCGCAGAGCAGGCCAGTCAGTTTGCCAAAGGCATCTCTGATGACTTTAACCCCATCCACGATCCGGACTCCCGGCGATTCTGCGTTCCCGGTGATTTGCTGTTTGCGCTGGTCTTGTCCAGGTACGGCCTGAGCCAGAACATGTCATTCCGCTTTAGTGGCATGGTGGGCGCAGAAACCCCGCTGGGATTTCCCGCTTCGGATGCTCCTCATCTGGAGATCGTGAACGACAAGGGCAAGGATTTTCTGGATATAGAGCGCTCGGGCCAGGTGAGTCATGACCAGGGGCTGATAGAGGCTTTGATAAGAAACTACGTGGTATTCTCCGGGCATAATTTCCCGGGTATTCTGGTGCCGTTAATGGCCGAACACGAGGTAATGATTAACCCCGCTCGTCCGTTGATAATCTACCAGGGTATGTCGTTTAATCTGGAGCACCTTGATTTTAGTGATCCCCAATTGGAATTGGCAGAAGTCAGTTTGCAGGTGTCAGGAAAAAGAGGAGATGCCGAGCTGCACTTTAATATACAAGATGCCGGGCGTACGGTAGGCACTGGCTTGAAAAAACTGGTGCTGAGCGGGCTGAGAGAGTATGAGGAGACTGCGATGCAGGGCATGTGTGAGCAGTACCTCTCCTTTAAGGAAAACTATTCAGGCTAGTCGGGGGCACCATGGTAAGTCGCGTGCCCTGGTTTTTTCTGGAAGCGCCTTAACATCCCCTCCAGTCCATTGAGTTTAACTTCATAGATCAAAGCCAGCTGTGCCCCCAGCTTGCCCTGGGGAAAGCCCTTACTGTGATACCACACCAGATAGGGCTCGGGTAGATCCAGTAGTTGAAGTCCCTTGTATTTGCCGTAGGGCATTACCTGATTGATGGCCTGCACCAGGTCTTTGTTTTCCATTCCTTCTATCCTCTTACAGCCTGTAATGTGAACTTAGCTTGCCGGCATGGCTGGAAGCGTTAATCGTCCCACATCCCCATGACTTTTGCTTTTATATCCGTCAGCGCGAGTTCTCCCGCCAGTCGGTCAGCTTCAGTGAGTTGCCGGATGGGATAGCTTTCAGGCTGTAAGGTTTCAACTACTGCGCGGGTCAGAAACCGACTCTTGGCGCCATAGACATGTTTGCCGCCCAGGCGTTGTTGTTCGGGCACCCAATACTTGAGGGGTTGAATCAGGTGCAGCTGCCGTTGGGCTCGGGTGATGGCAACATTCAGCAGGCGCCTTTCTTCCTCCAGTTCGTCTGGCTTATCGACGGCGTATTCGTTGGGAAAATTCCCATCGGCGACATTGATAACAAAAACATTGCGCCACTCCTGTCCCTTGGCACTGTGGATTGTACTGAGAATCAAGAAGTCGTCGTCTTTATGCGGGTGTTTCGATAAATCTCCCGTGGAGACGGGTGGGTCCAGAGTGAGCTCACTGAGAAAGCGCTCGCGGCTGGAAAATTGCTGGGCGATTTGTGCCAGCTGATCGATGTCGCCGCCGCGTACAAAAGGGTTGTCGTAGTTTTCTTCCAGTATGCTACGGTACCAGCTTGCCACTGCCGGCATTTGTTCCGCCCAGGGTAAAACGTTGTGGTGTACGTCAGGCAATAACTGTACTAGTTGCAGCCACTCCTGTTGCGGCAGGTGACCAGACTGAAAAGATCCCAGAGCGGAGAAGCTGAAGTTATGCAAGGCCAGGTAGTCGAGTATTTTTTCCGCTGATTTAGGGCCTACACCCGGCAGCAGCTTTAACACCCGAAATCCAGACAAGCGATGTTTTGGATTGTCCGCCCAGCGTAGAACCGCCAGTGCATCCTTGACATGTGCGGCTTCGAGAAACTTCAAGCCGCCGTGTTTCACATAGGGAATGTCTGCACGGCGCAACTCAATTTCAAGGCGGTCAGTATGGTGGCTGGATCGAAACAGAATAGCCTGGCGCTTCAGGGCGATACCTTCTTCGCGGGCCAGCAGTACTTGTTCGACAATATATTTGGCCTGCTGTTCCTCGTCTTCAACGCTCACCAGCAGTGGCTTCTCGCCGGTGTTGGCGCCTGGTTGTTCGCAGTGGTGGCTATAGAGCACATTCTTGTACCCGCTGCGGCTTTCACTGAGCAGTACATTAGAGACGTCGAGAATGCCCTGGGTGGAACGGTAGTTTGCCGATAACGGGATCACACGGGCGGGTGGGTCGAAAAGCGTGGGGAATTGCAGGATATTCTCCACGTTGGCACTGCGGAAACTGTAGATCGATTGCGCGTCGTCGCCGACCACTGTTAAGCCCCGGCCGGTGGGGAACAGCCGTTGCAAAATACCCGCCTGTAATAAATTGGTGTCCTGATACTCGTCTACCAGTACATGATCAAAGCGCGCGCGAATAGTTTCCGCCACAGCTGGTTCACTTACCATATGAAACCAGAATAGCAGCAGATCGTCGTAGTCCAGGCTGACTTGCTCGAGCTTGGTAGCCGCGTAGGCACGGAAGAGGGTTTTGAGTTCGTCGTGCCAGTCGGCACACCAGGGGAAATGTTGCTTGAGGATCTGTTCCAGAGGCGCCTGCGCATTCACGCAGCGTGAGTAGATATCGACACAGGTGGCTTTTTTGGGGAAGCGCTTGCCGGTGCTCGAGTAACCGAGTTGATGACGCAAAAGGTCAATCATGTCTGCCGCATCGCCACGGTCCATAATCGTGAAATCCGGTTCCAGGCCGATCGAACGGGCATATTGTCGCAGTAGACGATTGGCCACAGAATGAAATGTGCCCATCCAGCCAATATTGAGTGCTGTACCCGCAGCGCCCCTGGCCTCGGCTTCCTGAGCCAGGATGAGTTTGGCACGGTTCGCCAACTCCTGGGCGGCACGACGGGAGAACGTCATTAACAGGATGCGCTCAGGGTCGACGCCATTGAGGACCAGGTGTGCCGTGCGGTGGGCCAGGGTGTTGGTTTTGCCCGTACCGGCGCCCGCGATGATCAACAAAGGATCGCTGCGAAAGCCGGACTCGGCGCAGAGTTGGCCGTATTCAACGGCGGCCTGCTGTTGTGGGTTGAGGCGCTGTTGCCTGCCGCTACCTGCCTCACCCGTTACCGTGGTTTTGGTCGCTGGGGCCGGGCCTTCAGGAGATACTGCTTTCGAGGTAGTGGTAGGCATGGGCGGCGCGGCCTTCGGCTATGCTGTATTAATATACAGTATAGCGATCAGGCGACCAGTGCAATACCGCCTGTCCCATAATGCCAATTTTGTATGCTCTAGTCGGGCTGGGCTATACTGCGGCTTTCGCCTTCAGTCCGGTACCTCCCATGTCCCCCGAATTAGACAAACTGCTCTCTCCGGCCAAAATTAACGGCCTCGAATTGAATAACCGCGTACTGAAGGCCGCCACTTTCGAGGGTATGACCGATAACAATGCCCCTGGCGATCGCCTGATCAATTTCCACAGAGGCATGGCCGAAGGCGGCGTGGGCCTGACAACCCTGGCCTATTGTGCGGTAGAGGCAGACGGCAAGGTTAAGGACAATATGATGCACATGGATGAAGCGATCCGGCCACAACTGGAGAGGTTCACCAATGAAATGCACGCGGCAGGTACCCGAGTCTCGGGACAGATGGCCCACTGCGGGGGATTTTCCCAGAACAGCAATCTGGAGAAAAAACGTCCTCTGGGGCCAAACTTCGCCTTTAATGCTGGCGGTATCCCCTACGGTGTACCTTTTGTGGGTGCCATGCAGCAGACGGATATTGACCATGTAGTGAAGTGCTTTCATGACGCCGCTTTGCTAATGAAGACCACCGGTTTCGACGCGGTGGAATTGCATGTCGGTCACGGCTACGGCCTCAGCCAGTTCATCAGTCCCAAAACTAACAAGCGCAGTGACGAGTACGGTGGCAACCTGATTAATCGCATGCGTTTTCCCCTGATGGTGTTGGAGTCCGTTCGCAAGGCAGTGGGAGAGGACTTTCCCATTTTCACCAAGATGGGTCTGACCGACGGTGTAAAAGGCGGGCTCAAGGTCGACGAGGCGGTGGAAGTTGCGGGCATGCTGGACAAGGGTGGCGCTGACCTGATTATTCCCAGCGGCGGCACTAGCAGTATGAATCCCATGCTGATGTTTCGCGGGGACAGCATCGTGCACGGCATGATCGCCACGGAAACCAACCCAATCATGAAGCTGGGCCTGAAACTGATGGCGCCGGTGATTTTCAAGAACTACCCCTACGAGGAGATGTACTTCCTTGACGGTGCGCGCCGGGTTCGAGACAAGGTTGACTGTCAGGTCGCCTACATCGGTGGCACCTGCACCGTTGAGAGTCTGGAAACGGCGATGAAGGAATTTGATTTTGTGCAACTGGGGCGGGCACTGCTAAAGGATCCCGCTCTGGTTAACAATCTACGCGAACAGGGGGCGGGCTACGTCAATGGCTGCACACACTGTAATATGTGTGCGGGTTTGATCGGCCATCCCGAGGGGATTCGCTGCGTTATTAACGACTAGGGTATTACAGCCCTGGGTATGACTGACACACTCACTGATGGAATTGCCTGTGCTAAAAGCTCTTTTTCTCGATATGGATGAAACGCTATGTGACACCTCCGGCGCCAATGAGCAGGCCAAGAAAATGATGCGCCAGGAATTGGAGATAAAGTACGGGGCGGCGCTAGATGGCCGGGGCATCGCCGAGGACTTTGTCAGTGGGATCTATCGACAGTGGGATAGCCGCCAGCGTGCGCGCTATCTTCCTATCATTGAGCAACAAAGTGAGGGTGCATTTCGCTTACAGTTGATTTGTGATTTGCTGGCAGAGCAGGGTGTGAAGGATGTGAGTGAAGTCGCGGCGCAATCTTTGCAAGACAATTTTGACAGCAATCGCCTGGAGGCTTTCAACTTCTATCCCGGCATTGCCGAATTCTTGGCCGAGGCACGTAAGTTCTTTACCCTGGTAGTGATTACCAACGGGCCAGCGTTTTCCCAGGTTCCCAAGGTCGAAGCGGTCAAGTTGTCAGAGCATGTCGACCACATCATTATTGGTGGTCAGGAGCCGGAGCAAAAACCCGCCCGGTCGATTTTTGAAAAAGCGCTTAGGCTTGCCGATTGCGAGGCGCATGAGGCCATCCATGTGGGTGATAGCCTGGCGGCAGATATAGCCGGCGCTCACAATAGCGGCATTACTTCCATATGGATTCAACACCAACAGCCGCTGGATGCAGAGCTCGGCATTGACCCCCACCACACCTTGCTCCATCCGAGTGAAATACCCGCGCTAATTCGCGAGTTACATCAGAAGGGTTAAAGCAGTAGCAGTGCGAAGACTACCGCGCCAGCACCGGCGGTTAGCAGGGTCGAGCGTCGTAATTTTGCAGCAGAGAGGCCCAGCCAGAGCCCGCTGGCCATGATGAAAACCAGTCCAATCGCGGCCAGTTTCTGGAAGGTCTTGAAGGCTTTGGGGCCATGGCCCTTGTGTAACTCGATCATCCTGCTCTGTAGGTTGGGGCGCGCGTGAAGGACTTCTACACCCGTGCTAGCCAGTTTGATGACATAGTGCTCGGCGGAGGTGGGGCGGGTGTAGAGAGTGTCGTTTTTGGCCGAAATGGCTTCAAAACGGTAGTCGCTGGCGCCGGCTGCGTTCAATAAACTGCTCACATCCGCTTTCAATGAAGAAGATTTACGGTCAAGCACCAGCTCGCTGCTGTAGATGCTTTCCAGCTCGACCTTACCTTTTATGCCGACCAGATAGAGACCACCGGAGATAGCGACAAGCAGCACCGCGGGCGCAAAAAAGGCGGCCAGATACATATGGATAGTAACAAATGTTTTTCGACCCATCAGAGGCCTCCTAAAAAGTGCTTCATAGTCTATCAATACCTCAGTCTTACTGGCTCTTCAACGAGGCCGTTACAAAAGGCACGACAAACTGGGTCAAACTTGATCCAAATCTAGGGTTTATCTCAAGGACCTTGGGTTTTCCGTTCAGGACTTTATAGTCAAAGCAGCATAAACCCTCAAAGCCGATTGCGCGCAGCATATCCGCGAAAACCTCCAGGTGCGGACAAGCGCAAATGCGAAGGGGTAACTGGTGATCATGGTTTTTAACAGGGTAGTCCACCTGAAATCGAGACTCGATACTTAAGGTTTTAACAATGCGGTTATCTTTGAACAGGATATGAGTGGCGTATTCTATTTGCCCTGGGATCATCTCCTGACTGTAATACTCGTCACTTGATAATTGTTCAGTATATTTCGCTTCGTCGGCTTTATCTTTGATGATAAAGACGTTGTGACTGGAGTAGCTTACCTTCTTCTTCCGAATATAGGGAAATGGAAGCTGCTGACCGAAGCGCGGAATATATTCTGAAAATCCCGCGTCAGCCATACAGGTCGAAAAGAGGTATTTATCGTCGCAACTATCCTGTGCGCGTCGCGTCGGAATAGGAAATGCATTGTTCGGCACCACGCTGCGGTACTCGTCCGCAAACCAAAACGCATCCATGGTTAGGGGTATAACCAGGTCACATTCTGCCATGTTGTCTCGCGTGAGATCCTCGAAGCGAATCTGGTGTGGTGTAAAACGAAATGCAAACTTCAGCCTCTCTATATAGCCCCCGTAAGTGGAGAACAGGATGTTCAGTTTTTGACCACTAAGCTGAGAGCCCAGCACGCCGTAGGCATAGTAGCGCGCTTTATTTGCCTGGCAAGCCAGCGAACTCAGCATGTTAGGCATCATGTTCACCCGGCAAGTTCACGAATAGAAAAATAAGGGGCGCAGACAGCTCTCCCCGGATAATGGTCCGGGTGCCCGATCGAGATGGATAACAGTCCATGTCTGCGTGAGTTTCCTTTTGCATAAAAATAAAGATGGTTTTGTATCACCTCAGGATACAGCAACAAATAGTCAATTTCATTGGAAAACTAAGGCAAGCTAGATTCAGTGGGAAACGGACAGCAGGTGCCCTCGGGAGGCTGAAATCAGAAGAAATGTTGGCCAGCAACTGAAGAGCGTATGCGAAAATTGATCACTTACCCTGTTACGATAGGCAGCAATCAAAAATGGGTGCAGGGTTAATGTCGACCAACTGGAAGCTGGGGCTTACCTTTTCACTGGTCACCGCCATTATGTGGGGTGGTCTCCCCATTGCCCTTAAGGTCGTTCTGGGCGAGATGGACAGTCTCACCGTCACTTGGTATCGGTTTTCAATATCCGCGGTGATCGCACTCCTGTGGTATGGGCGCCACAGCGTTGACGCAATTCGGCGCTTGCTAAGCCCGCCGCTGTGGCCTCTCAGTCTGCTCGCCATCGCCGGCTTGTTGGCAAACTATATCTTCTATCTGCTGGGCCTGGACCAAACGACCGCCGAGGCGGCACAGATTTTAATTCAATTGGCTCCCCTGATGTTACTGGTGGGCAGCGTTTGGTTGTTCAAAGAGCCGTTCTCAGCGCTACAATGGCTGGGTGTTATGGCGTTCACACTGGGCCTTTTATTATTCTTTCATCACCGCCTGCGAGCGCTGGCGAGCGTGGAGGAGAGCTATCTGCTTGGAATGCTCCTCCTGATACTGGCCTCCATTACCTGGGCAAGCTATGGCCTGGCACAGAAACAGCTTCTAAAGCAGGTCAAAGCGAACGACTTGCTTCTATTGATCTATATCGCGGGTGCGCTCTGCTTCTTACCTGGCTCGTCACCCGGACAAATTCAACAACTCGATGGTTTTGGACTCATCGTACTGGCTTTTGTTTCACTCAACACGATTATCGCCTACAGCAGCTTTGGCTTGGCGATGACCCACTGGGAAGCCAGCAGAGTAAGCGCTGTCATCACGCTTGCTCCGCTGTTGACTCTCTTTTTCGTATTCTTGAGCAATGGCTTCTATCCCGGCTTTATACAGACAGAGCCATTGGACTGGGTAAACTGGTTGGGTGCGGTACTGGTGGTTGGTGGTTCTACTCTGGCGGCTCTTGGTAACAGGCTTTAAGGATTGGTTTTACCCAGGCAGCAGGGTTCCTGTGGATACTGGACTAATTGAATAAGCTGAGCCAAACTGTTTGGTTAATAGGTTATTGTATCTACCGGCCTATCCACCCCCCCTGAAAGGACTAAGGTAATCATTATGAGCATAAGACTAAAATCACTCTTCTCCATGATACTGGTGCTGACGATGAGTCAGTTTGTGCAAGCGGACGACTATTCAGACGCGCATAAAATGTTTGAAAATGCCGGAGAAAGCCAGCAGTATTTTTCAAGCGCCTATGGTTATGTACTGTTTCCCAATATTGGCAAGGCCGGCATAGGTATCGGTGGCGCGCACGGCAAGGGCAAGGTCTTCGTTGGCGGCAAACAAACGGGTAACGCCTCTATGACCCAGGTAACCTATGGTCTTCAGCTCGGCGGACAAGTATACAGTCAAGTTATCTTTCTTGAGGACAAGCGTTCCTACGATGAATTTACCTCTGGCAATTTCGAGTTTGGAGCCCAGGCGACAGCCGTGGCGATTACCGCTTCAGCGGGTGCTCAGGCCAGTACGGGTGGCGGCACACAGGCAGGTGCTGCAGGTGGCAAAAATGACGCATCGACCGTCTCCGGCGGTTATCGCAAGGGCATGGCAATATTCACTGTCGCTAAAGGCGGATTAATGTACGAAGCCACCCTGGGTGGTCAGAAGTATAAGTTCGAAGCGCTGTAGACGGTTCTGCCAGCCGACTGGCAGGAGAACGCCAGTCGTCCAGCATTGATAACACCTGTGCCGTCTGTTTAGACAGATGGACCAGGTGTTTTTTTTGAGATATTCGGCACGCCTTCCGCAAACTTCCAATTAAGACACTTGACTCATTAAGTCGACTGTCTTATTCTTTGCGCTATGACAGATCTACCTACATTATCACCTGCCCAGGAAGCACTACTGCAAGCAGCCGAACGCCTACTGGCCGAAAAAGGCCTGGGCGCTGTCTCTACGCGCGAGATCGCACGCGAGGCAGGTCAAAAAAATCACTCGGCAGTCAACTATCACTTCGGTTCAATGGACGGGCTGATCGAGGCCGTTCTTGATTATCGAATGGTGCCATTGAATGAGCGCCGGCGGGCGATGCTAGAGGAGTTGACGGCTACCGGGAGAGAGAATGATTTACGTGCGCTGGTAGAAATCGTTGTCGAACCGTTGGCCAACGAGTTGCTAAGGCCTGCTGAAGAGAGCGGCTATCTGCGTTTGCTTGCACAGCTGATGAGTGTTGGTGAGTGGCAGTCACTGTTTACTGTGCATCCGCACAGATCGTCCGTATTGCTGGAAAGTGGTGCGTATCTTCAATCGGTCATGCAGCAAACACTGCCGGATGACATTGTCTTTGAGCGGCTGCGGTTACTGGGTTTACACGCGATCAACGCGGTCACTGAATGGGATGGGATGGGGCGACGTGGTGAGCTCACGCTGACCCGGGAAAACCTTTCATGGCGAGTAACCAATTTGATCGACTATTTGGCGGCTGCCCTGGTAGCCGAACATCACAAAAGTAACTGAGGCTACGAAGTTAAAATGGATTATGAAACATTAGCGGGTGTCATCGTTTTCACTACCTTTGCTATTTTTTATTCCCTTGAGTTACTGGGCGGTAAAATTCAGCAGTCTCCCAGGCCGTTGCGTGATGCACTGTTTACCCTGGTAGGTGTTTTTTCCCAGGCTATTCTCGCCGGCGCGCTCGTGGGTAGTATTGTCGGCTATATTATTACCCTGTTGGTACCTGAACATGCGGGTGCTTTGTCCGGTGTTTCTTTTTGGCTGGCATTTCCCCTCATCTTTGTCAGCAACGAATTCATGCACTATTGGCTTCACCGTGCTGCCCACGAGTGGCGCTGGCTTTGGAAAATTCACCGTACTCACCACAGCGCACAGCATATCAACACCGGTACCCTGTACCGCTACAACATTTTCTGGGTGATGATGCTGCCCCATGTGTGGACCGGTGTTGCGGCTGTGTACTTTGGTCTGGGCGCCCCCTTTATGGCAGCGGTACTCACCACCTATTTTGTTAATGCACTGACCCACACCAGTTACCGTTGGGATTTGTGGTTAAGAGAGAAGCTTCCCTGGAGTGAGCCCTTGTGGAAAGTGGTTGAACAGGTGGTTACGCTGCCCGATACACACCATGCGCATCACGCTTATGGCCCTGGCGCTCATCCCAATGGCAATTACGCGATATCGATTTTTCTGCTGGATAATATATTTGGGACAGCAAAAGTGCCTAATACTCGCCAGCAACAGTTTGGTCTGCCGATTTCACCCCGCTTGCACTGGGCTGAGGAATTATTCTGGCCGCTGGTTAAAAAACCGTTACTACCAAAACCCGCTGCGCAGGGCGTATCGCCAGAGGCCTAGCGCTAATGTGGCCGCGCGCAATTCACGGTATGATGTTAGAGGCTCCCTTCATAAACATCAGAGAATAAAATACTGTGACGTCTAGATGTATACCAATCCCCCGGGCGATATTTTCCAATGTAGTTTTGATCGCGATGCTGGCGGGCTGTTCGCAGGAGGTCATCGAAGCACCGCCATCTGAACCGACCAAGCCAATCGAGGTTTCTGTCACTGTCTTAAAAGCGCAGGCCTGGCGTGGCTCAGTGCGCAGCTTCGGCACCGTCGAAGCACTGGAAGAGGTGGGCGTGGCGGCGGAGTTGTCGGGCACGGTCATTGCAGTGCACGTCAATGAGGGTGACCGCGTCACGATTGGACAACTCCTGTTGGCGCTGGACCCGGAGAAGCGTGAACTCGCCCTGACGCAGTCTCGCCGGCAGGTGGAGCAGTCCAAAGCCGCGCTTGAGGAGGCGCGATTAAAATTGAATCGTCGCCGCAACCTGGCGGAAAAGGACACGATCTCAGAGGAAGTCCTGGATAACGCGCAACTGGCTGTGGATGCGAGTAGTGCCAGGTACCACCAATCCCTGGCGGCACTTCAGCTTGCCGAGCGAGAGCTGGCAGATACCCGTATCGTCAGTCCCACTGACGGCGTGGTGGATATCAGGGCCGTGGAGCCCGGCGAGCCGGTTCAGGCCGGAGTAAGTCTAATCACACTGCAGTCTGTCGCGTCCCTGCGTGTCCAGACCTGGGTCAGCGAGGGAGATGTTTCCTACTTGCGACCGGGCAGCACAGCGCAGGTCTTTCCCAGTGGTATGCCCAATCTTCATTTTCAGGCACGTATTGAGTGGGTTGGTGTTAATGCCGACCGGTACACGGGCAACTTTCCTGTAAAACTGATTTTGGAGGAGGGCGAGGATATCCTCCGCCCCGGCATGACGGCCTCGGTGGCAATGCAGACCGAGGAGATCCCGGGTGTGTTAATCCTGCCCGAGCGGGCGCTGGTCGACTACCATCGACGGCGTGTGGTCTTCATTGAAGAGGACGGCGTGGCGAAAGTTCGGGAGCCGGTACTGGCAGCCGGGCTTTCCAATAGCCTGCTGGTACTCGCTGGCCTGGCGCCTGGAGACAGAGTAATTACCGAGGGCCAGCACCGACTGGTTGAAGGCGTCAAAATTCGGGCTGTCCCCGCGGAGTAAGCCAGATGGAAACACTCATAACCTGGTTTTCCCGACGGCCTCTAATCGTCAACATGATCATGGTCCTGGTCTTTACCATGGGCTACCTGACGATTTCTGACTTGCGCTACGAATACAACCCAAAGGTCGATATGGGTGTGGTTAACATCACCACGATTAGGGCTTCAGCGGGACCAGAGGAGATCGAGCTGGCTATCACACTGCCCCTTGAGGAAGAGTTACTGGAGGTAGAGGGCGTCAGAAAACTCTATTCCAATTCGATGGAAAATATCTCCGTAATTACGCTCAGGCTGGATCTGGACGCAAGTGATAAAAACGACATCATGCGGGATATTCAGCAGGCAGTGGATCGCGCGAGCACTCGCCTGCCGTCCGATCTGCTGGAAAAGCCCAGAGTGGAGGAGCTCTCCACTCTCACCACACCTATCATCGAGCTACACCTGACGGGTGAGGTCCCCGAAGAGTTGCTTCGTAGTACCGCGCGTAATATCGCTGACGGTCTGCGTGAAGTCTCCGGTGTCGCCAGCATTGAGAAAGTGGGCTACCGCCGGCCGGAGGTGAAGATCATGCTTGCCCCGGAAAAACTGGCGCGGCTGGGGATAAGCCACGAGGAAATTATTCAGGCGATCAATGCGCGCAATGTTCGCGAGAGCGGCGGTGCCGTGGACTCTTTTCTTGCCGAAAAGAAGATTGTGGTCGTGGGTCAGTTTCGCGAGCCTCGGGAAGTGGAAGAAGTCGTATTGAGGGCCCGGGAACCCGGAAATGCCGTGTTATTGCGGGATGTTGCCACCGTGGTACACGACTACGAGGACTGGGAATTACAGGCGCGGGTCAACGGCGAGATGAGCATCGCTCTACAGGTGCGAAAAAAGGAAAAGGCGGACGAGCTACATACCGCAGAAGCCGTACGTGAGTTCGCCGAGAAAACGCAACTGCCCCCAGGTGTGAAGCTGGTACAGGTCGCCGATATATCCCGCC
Organism: Halioglobus sp.; assembly: GCA_036960305.1. Taxonomy (GTDB): domain Bacteria; phylum Pseudomonadota; class Gammaproteobacteria; order Pseudomonadales; family Halieaceae; genus JBALVT01. The sequence continues at coordinate 21,608 of JBALWA010000042.1, forward strand.
TGACTACGAATATGCTGGATGTGCTCAGTGGCAACGCACTGTTGGGACTGTTGAGCGTGTTCCTGTTGTTGTTCTATTTTCTGCACATACGCTTTGCGCTGTGGGTGGCAGTGGGTATCCCATTCTCGATCTGTCTTGCTTTCCTGGTGCTCCCGGCAATTGACGTCACCATGAACGCAATGACTCTGACGGGTATTATCATCGTCATGGGTATTTTGGTGGACGACGCCGTGGTTGTTAGCGATGAAACCCATCGCTTGAGGGTTGAGGGTGTTGCACCGCTACAGGCCAGTATCCAGGGGGCCTCCCAGATGGCTCAACCGGTTATTTTCAGCGCCATAACCACGATGTTGGCGTTCGCGCCGCTGCTGTTTCTGAGCGGCTCCAGTGGCGCGTTTTTATCGCCACTCCCCATCGCCATCATTGTCCTTCTCTTGGCTTCCCTGTTCGAAAGCCTTTGTTTGCTCCCTGCCCACCTGGCCCACATCCCTGCCAGTGTGCGCCTGCCGGAGCGCAGTGCGTTTGAACGTTTGCGTACTGGCTACCACCGCCGTATTGAGCGTTGGCTGCAACGGCGTTGGCTGACGCTGTCTGTTTTTGTTCTCACATTTTTCCTTGTGGTGGGAGTAGGTCTCGCCAATATAAATTTCAGCCTGTTTCCGGACATCGACATTGATACCGTACAGGTAAAAGTGGAATTGCCCATCGGCAGCCGTTTCGAGGAGACAGTGGCAGCGGTCGAGAAACTGGAGAAAGAGTTGTATGAGCTGACGCCTGCGGAGGACCTGTTGGCAATCACCAGTCAGATTGGACACCATGATACTGAATTTTATGGCGCCACCGAGGGGCGTAACCAGTCCTGGGCGCTGATCGTCATTCAATTGGAACCCATGGGGAGGCGCCCTCTAAATACCAATACCTACGATCTGGTGAGCGATCTTCAAGAGTGGGCAGCAACTAAGCGTGGCTTTCGTGCCCTGGAGGTTCGTGCGCAGGATGATCTTCCCATCTCCGGCAAGCCCGTAGAGATTGAAATAATCAGTACGGGCGATGAGCGCTACACGGTTGCAGATGAGTTGATGAGCTATCTGGAGCAACAGCCGTCTATCGCTCGTGCCTGGACCAGTTACAACCCCGGCAAGGATGTGATCGACCTGGAGATAAACCACTCCCTGTTGGTATCGCGTGGTTTAACTGTCGAGCAGTTGGTGAAGGCGCTGAGTGTCGCGGTGGATGGCCTGCTAGTGGAAGACTTACAGACCCTTGATGAGCGCGTCCGCTACCGTCTACAGTTGTCGCCGGAAGAAGCAGGTCAGCTGGGTTTCCTGGAGAACATGACGATTATCAATGATCGGGGAGAGCCGGTGTACCTGAAGTCGATAGCTCGCTCGCGCCTGCACCCGGGGGAATCTGATATTAAGCACTACTTTGGCAAACGCACTGTGACGGTATTTGCCGAAATCGATGCGGATAAGGCCAGTCTGGCCCAGGTTAACGCGGATATAGGCCGCTGGATGAGCGGGAAGGATTGGCTAGAGCGCTATCCCCGATTGAGGCTGCATCAGGGGGGGCAGTTGGAGGAGCAGGCGGAATCTCTGGGCCAACTCGGATTGGCCGCTACCATCTGTGTAATCACCATTTTCGCTGCGCTTGCCATCCTGTTCAATTCGGTCACCCAGCCCCTGCTGATCCTGCTGTGTATTCCCTTTGGTCTGATAGGAGTGGTGTTGTGTTATGCGGTCCAGGGCCTGTCTATGGGCATGATGGCGATAACAGGCATTATCGGCTTGATTGGTGTATTGGTGAACGATTCGCTGGTATTAGTGCATTCGCTGAACGCAGAGCGGACGAAGACGGGCGGGACATTGTCAGTACAGCAGGTAGCATTAGTGGCAAAACGGCGTTTCCGGCCAATATTTATTACCTCCATTACGACAGCGGCCGGCCTGTTTCCCACCGCCTACGGCATTATGGGCACCAACAGTTACATCAAGCCGATGGTAATGAGCATGGCCTGGGGTGTATTGTTCGGCGGACTGGTGTCACTGGTGTTACTGCCGGTCTTATATATGCTGGAGCAGGATATTCGGGCGAAGCTCGGGGGACGAAGGTAGCGGGAATTGGGGTTGCCTGAGCGCAAGGAAATTGGCTAAGGTAGCACTCCATAAAACACAAAATAACTCTCAGGAATTCCAGAGGAATCACCATGATTACCAGCTTCGATGATTACTGTATTCACCAGACAGTGCTGCCAGTGGCCGAGCCCTCCCAGAGCGACCGCAATTTCTATGATCGTTACTGGTTTAACGGTATAGAAGAAACCCAGGGAGACTGGATTTTTGAGATTGGTTTTGGTCTCTACCCAAACCGGCGTGTTATGGACGGTCACTTCAGCGTCGCCATGGGCAACAAGCAGTACGCTTTTCATGCCTCGCGTCGAGCTCCGAAGGATCGCAAGGAAACCGTGGTGGGGCCGCTCTCTGTGGAGATTGTAGAGCCGATGCGGCAAGTGCGGGTGAGATTGGAGGCAAATGAACACGATATCGAGTGCGATTTGTTATTCACCGCTGCTAGCGTGCCCCATCAGGAACCTGCCAATGTGATGCACGATGATGGTCATCTTATTATGCACAATACACGCTTTACCCAGATGGGCTTTTGGCAGGGCTATTTCAGTATTGATGGCAAGCGCTACGAGGTGAATAAGGCCGTGGGAACACGTGACAGATCCTGGGGTGTAAGACCTGTGGGTGAACCCGCAGGTGGGGCGCCAGGGCTGATGAATAATGAGCCCGGTGTTTACTGGGTGTGGAACCCGGTGAACTTTGGCACCTTCAGTACCCAGTTGGGAACCTTTGAAGATCGGGAAGGCAAGCCGACTCAGCTGAGCGCAGACCTGGTACCGCTGTACAGCAATCCGGACGACATTCCCGAAGGGCATGATCCTGGAATCATCGAAATGACCGACATCCAGCATGAACTCAACTGGGTTAAAGGGACGCGTCGAGCCGATGGTGCCACGGTGCACTTTCAGGATAAGGCGGGGGAGAGCTACGACTATACACTTGAAACCGGCCAGCGTTTTTATATGCTGGGTATTGGTTATAATCATTTCGAATGGGGGCACGCCTACTGGAAAGGCGAGCTGGAAACGGGTCGCGAAGAGTGGAATCTGGATGAAGTCAATGAACTGGATTATCAGTTCATTCATACCCACCAGGTCGTCAAAGCCACGCTCTCCAAAGGGGGAGAAAGTCTGCAGGGTGTCGGGACGCTGGAATCCATTGTCATTGGTCGCCACGCCCGTTCAGGGTTTAAGGATTTCTTTGACGGCGCTGAATAAAATCAAGAGTAAGTAACACTCGACGAATAAGGAGGCAGACGAATATGGCCAAACACGACCTGGGCGATATGGAGAAAATTCGTGTCAATTTGCAAGACTGGCTACGAGCGAAGCTGCCCGATGCTGAACAATTGACGCTGGGAGAGTTGAGTTTCCCGGAGGAGAGCGGGGAGAGCAGTGTCAGTTTGATTCTCAACGCTGTCAACCGGGGCGAGGCCATGAACTTTATTTGCCGCATGAAGCCGCTGGATAGCCAGGTCTTCGACGACCATGATTTACCGATGCAATACAATCTGATGAAAATTGCGGGTGAGCAGGGGGTGCCGGTACCGCCACTACTAGGGTTCGAAGCCGATGAGAGCCTGTTGGGTAGTGATTTCTACATCATGGGTTTTGTTGATGGCCAGATTCCAACGGACAATCCCCCCTACGTGTTTGGTGGCTGGGTAACAGAACTCAGTGATCAAGAGCGCGCGACGCAATGGCAAAATGGGCTGGCAACTTTGGCCAAGATCCACCAGATTAATCTTGAGAATTACGATGTCAGTGGCATTCCGTCAGCACGTGAAACTGACTCGTCCGCGCAACATGAAATTGATAAATTCAATACGCTTTTTGCCGGTGAGGTAAGCGAAAGCCTACCCCCTGTCGTGGCGAGTGCACTTGAGTACCTGAATAATAATGCGCCGAAGGGCGGGGCGAGGCGGTTGTGCTGGGGGGACTCGCGCGTGGGCAATGTGATCTGGAAAGACTTAAAACCCAGCGCCGTTATCGATTGGGAAATGGCCAGTATTGCCGATCCACTTCAGGACGTGAGCTGGTGGTACTGGATTGATTATGTAAATTGCGTCGGGCTTGGTATGGAGCGACTGGGCGGATTGCCGGCCCTGAGTGAAATTTATGCACAGTGGCATGCCTTGACTGGCTTGCCAGTTGCACATACGGATTATTATGACCTGTTCTCGGTGGTTCGCTTTGCTATCGTTTTGGAGAAGAAGTTTATCGCTATGAAAAACGCGGGCATGGGAACGATCGATAATTATTGTGTGCCCTTCGTAGAGCAGCAGCTAGAACGTTGCCTGGCAGGAGGGTAGAAGCCGCTGCCGACTTAGTTGCCAGCTGCCCGATCCCAGGCAATTCTTAACTCGTTGCTTTCTGCTTTTGCGCTTCTTCGTACTATCAGGCCCATGGGAAGATACTTCATTTTGTGTTTTTCGATATCACGCCAGGTTTTTGTTAACCGGGTACCCTGGGTCGTTTTCTCCATTTGCCAATCTTCGTACATCGTGAAAAAGCGCGCCGCGTAGATGCGCTCCTCGGAATAAGGCGGCTTGATGTTGGAAGCGGTGGTGACCTTGATGACTAATAACTGTTCGTTACTTTGTTCCGGTACTACTTCCAGTAGAGAGACGCCGGCCTTGCCCAGACAATAAATTTTCCGGCCCTGTTCGATCACACCGCCTTCAATAGGCGAGGGGTAATAATCGAGTATACGTTCGGGTGTCGTGATGAATTCACGGACCTGTTCGGGCCTGGCCTGCAGTTCGATGACTTCCCGGTGGACAATGCCGGAGCGTGATGAAAACATGATGAATACCTGTCAGGTTTAACGTGCTAAGGAAGCTTGGTTGGTCTGGGCTAGCCAGTCCCCGGTTTCCAGCCATAAACGCTCGGCTGCCTCGGGGTTGTTGCTGTCTGCACTGGCCTCAGTTGGTTCGCAGTTGACATAATAGCAGCCACTTATTGCCTCTGCAGCGGTGGCACAAAGAATTTGCGTTTGCGCCCCTTCCTGTGCGGATGCCATAAACAACTTCTCCAGAGGCGCACCCAGCTTGCGGATAAATCCCAGTAAGGCGTGACCTTCCAGGCCCCGGTCCGCGACATTGGTGTAGGTGCCGCTCTTGCCGCCCGGGTGTAGGCTGAAGCTTTTGATATTATCTGAGCTGCCCAGGCGTCGGTCCAATTCCCGGGTGAAGTGAATCAGGGCCAGTTTGGATAAGCCGTAGGCCTGCCAGGACTCGTAGTGTCTGTTGCTGTCAAACAACAGCTCGTTACTACCGCGGCTGTGCAATTGAGAGACCACATTTACGACTCTGGCTTCGCCAACGTCGTGGCCTGTTTGTTTCAGCAATGGCAGCAGTTCGTGGGTGAGCTGAACGGTGCCGAGATAGTTGGTTCGCCACTGGATCTCATGGCCATCGGGGGATAATGTCGGTTCCTTCCACTTTGACATTAAATCGAGATGGATGCCGGCGTTATTGATCAGGCAGTCCAGGCGGGTGCCATAGTGCTCCAGATACCAGTGGCTGAACTGTCTTACCGATGTCGCATCTGACAGGTCCAGGTTGTGGCCGTCTATCAGACCCGCGGTGTTTTTGCCGGCCAACGCGCCTTTCAGGCTCTCTATTACGGCCGGGGTGTTGCTGCGGGTACTGATGATCACCGTCGCACCCCAGCCAGCCAGTTGTAAAGCCGTTTCATATCCGAGGGAGCCGAGGCCGCAGCCAGTCACAATCAGGTGTCGGCCTGTCAGGTCAACGGGGCGGGCCAGGGGCGTGGAAACAAAGGGTTTGCGCAGTAATTGTCGTAGAGTCATGGTCTGTTTTCCGATAAGTTTATGCGGTCAATTGACGATAAGCGGCCATTGCCTGTTGGGCGGCTGATTCGGCAGAGAGTTTGTTCAGCTCCAAAGAAAAAATCTCCAGACCCAATAGTGCCTGACAGTCCAGCCGATCCAGTGTCTGCAGAATCTCCCGTACCGGGATGTCACCCTGTCCGGGTAGCAAACGGCTACAGCTGGCTTCCTTCATTAAAAATGCTGCATCCTCGCGCGTGGAATGGGCCTTTCCCGCCACATCCAGCATGTTTTTAAAGCCCATCGTGCGTATGCCATTCAAGCCGGAGGAAAGCATGATCTTGTTGGCGGCAAGCCCTTGTCGCCAGTTTAGGGCCGGGGGTGTGGCGGCGACATCGCATATCTGGATATTGCTGATACGGCCCAGGTCGCGGGCGCTCAGGGACTCAAGGTCACCGGGTACGCTACCGCTACGGTAAAAATGCAGGCAGTCCAGGGTAACGAAAGCATTGTCTCGGCCGGACGCTTCGACAATTTCAAGTAACGATGGCAGGTCGGGAATAATACTCCAGGGTAAAAACTCCACGTCCACTTTAAGGCCGTGCTTTTCCGCGCGTTCGCACAGCCTTATCAGTGCTTCGGTGGTTTCCTCCCCGCTGATATTCGGCCCGAACGCGGGGGCGATATTTATTGCCGGAGCACCAAGCGCTTCAGCGGCCTCGTACATGAGTTGCTCCGCCTGGGACTCGGAGGGACCGAACCAGTCTAGTAAGGGGTCAATGGTTGCAACACGAATACCGTGGTCCTGCAGTATGTGCTGCATGTCGCCAACGCCAAGCTTCTGCCGATAGCGCGCATTGAGGTACTGCTCTGGAAACAGACTGATCGCGGTGTAGCCGGCAGACTTCGCTGCTTTGACACGGGATTGGAAATCCGCCTGCAATACGGTTGCAGCGCAAAGGACCAGGCCGTCGTTGGCAGGGCTATTTTCTTTGATAGGTTTCATTTTATCTCCCTCTATCCCTATGGACTAATTTTCGGGCTTGGCCAGTGGGGCGACCGCCACCTTTGTCATCGTTTCGGGGAATAGTTGATACAGGCGGACAATGGCTTTATTGATCTTCGGAAAAATAATGGAGCGGTCATCGGCTGAGATGCCCTTTAAAATCGCCTTGGCTGCGTCGCTCGCGGGGATGGGCTTCAAGCCTGTACTCTCCATATTTTTTTTCATATCGTAGTCTTTTACGTTTATCGCACTGTCCCACAAGTCTGATTGCACCATGCCGGGGAAGACGGTGTTAACTTTGACTCCGTGTAGGGCGGCCTCTTCGCGTAGGGAGTGGCTGAAGCCAACGACCGCATGCTTGATGGCGGAGTACATGGTCTGGTTTGGGACGGGCATCAAGCCCCCGGAGGAAGAGACATTCACGATCTGCCCCTGTCCCTGTTTTATCATTTGCTGGTAGGCAAGTTGGCTACCGTATAAAACACTCCAGAGATTGACGTTGACAATTTTTTCGATTTCCTCGGTAGTGGTCTCACTGAAGGCACCCGCGACCACGATGCCGGCATTGTTGATCAGGATGTCGAGCTGACCGTGATCTGCTACGACCTGGTCTATCGCGCGTTGAAAGTCCTGCTGCTGGCTGACATCCAGCTTTACGGAGGTGATGGACCCATTTTTCCCAGCGTGCTTAACCAATTCATCCAAGCCTGTTTCGTTGATATCGGCGGCGTAGACCTTGGCGCCCGATGCGGCAAGTGCTTCGCAGACCGCGCGACCTATGCCGGAGGCTCCGCCGGTAACCAGGACGGTCTTGTCTATGAATGACGATTGGGTCTTCATGGGTGTGTTCTCCGTTGTTCAGTGTATTTGTGCGTGGAAGATTGGCGCCAATACGACCTTGAGATAGGCCCGCAGTGCATCTTCCGTGGCGGTGAATTCAGAGGCCTGGCTGTGCAGGGACAGGGTGATACGGCCTACCCAGTCAGCCAGCATATCCAGGGTCAGGCCCAGGGGGACGGTGGACTCGGCTATCGCCCGTTCAAAATGTGGTTTCAGTGAGCTCGTTGCCAGTCCGCTGAGCATTTCTAAAGACAGCCCGCTTCCTGGGTTCGCATTGTCGGGGCTGCCGTACAGAATATGCTGCATCTGGTAGTTGTTACGCCGTCTCATCAGGAACAGAATACTTTCCATCACAACCTCTTCCAGGCTGTGGTAGTAACGCATGGCGACCTGCAGTTCGGCGAGGGCATGATCGGCATCTCGGAGCAGCACCTTGTTCAGCAGCTGACTACGGTTTCTGGCGTGGCGATAGACGGTGCTGCGACCCACGCCTGCCTGCTCTGCGACCTGCTCCAGTGTCGTCTCTTCAACACCGTGGAGGCCATAGCAGTGTATAGCCGCCAGTAAAATGCGCTCCTGGGTAGAGCTGGATTTGCTTGTTTCCTTGTTCACAACAGGGCTGCACTCGGTATATAGTTCAATATTTAACCATAGTAAGCCTATAAATGGGATTTATCAATATAAAATCCCATTTATACTAGGGAGATGAATCGTTACAGCGTACATCTCTCGCTTGCGGGGTCACTCATCACCATGGGAACCCGGTCTGCGACTGTCGCCTAAAACAAAGAAGAAGTCGCGGATTCTCAAGTTTATGCTGTGATGCTGCGGTATCCTTCTGGACCTATACTGGCGAAGAGGAGATCAGGCATGGCAGATCGAAAGAACCCGAAGACCCTATTTATTAGCGGGGGCATGAGTGGTATTGGTAAATCTTTGGCCCACGAATACTTACGGCGCGGTGCCGACATAGCGATCTTTGACCTGGTGGTGGATCAGGACGTGTTGAGGGAACTGGAAGCCAGCAGGAAAAATCAGTCACAGCGAATCGCTGCCTATCAGGCAAGCGTCACTGATTTTGAACAACTGGCGGCAGCTGTGGCTCAGGCAGTTGATGCCATCGGCGCACCGGAGCTCGCTATCAACAGTGCCGGTATCCAGCGCGCACAGCCCTTTGGTGAATTGTCGCAGGAGGACTTTGAATTGGTCATTCAGGTCAACGTGTTCGGGACTCGGAATTTTTCTGCAGCCGTACTACCCACGATGCAGTCGGGTTCGCGACTGGCGTTGGTCGCGTCGATGGCAGGCTTTGCAGCGAATTACTCCTATGCCGCCTACGGCGCTTCGAAGTTCGCGGTTGTAGGTTTGGGCAGGGTGCTGAGATTGGAATGCAAACCCAGGGGCATCGATGTAAGCCTGATTTGTCCGCCGGAAGTTGACACGCCGCTGGTAGTAGAAGAATTGAAGAATATGCACCCGGTTTCGCGCAGGCTGAAGGATATCGGTGGATCGCTCTCGGTCGAGGAGGCCCTGAAGGGTATAATAGCTGGGCTGGATGCGGGGCGGGGAGTCATCATTCCCGGTGTGAAGGCGAAAATTACCTATCTTAGTAATCGCTATTTACCGGACTTTCTTATGAATACGCTAGTGGACTATATCGTGCGCTCAGAGCTGAAAAAAATGGGCAGTACTGCCAAGCCAAGCGATGGCGTGGCGCTGTGAAGAAAACGGTTTATATCACCGGGGGCTCAAGTGGTATCGGGTTGGGGCTCGCCCACTTCTATACGAAAAAGGGGGATGACGTCGTACTGATCGCCCGGGACCAGGATAAGCTTGATGTTGCGGTAAAGAGTTGTGAAAGCCAGTCTGTAGTTGCCAGCCAGGTTATTGCCGGTGAGTCCCTCGATGTCACAGCCTATCAGAGCCTGCCCGCGGCAATGGAAAAAGTGGTGGCACGTTACGGCCTGCCAGACCTGTTGATTCTCTGTGCGGGTGTGGCCGGGAATAAAACACTTCTCGACACGCCTGCCGAGGAGTTTGACTCCATAGTCAACATCAACCTGGGCGGCAGTAGAGAAATGGCTAGAGCGGTGCTTCCGGGCATGTTGCAACGTGGATCAGGCCAGCTAGCCTTTGTCTCTTCCATGGCGGGACTCATAGGTCTGTATGGCTACGGTGCCTACTCTGCCTCCAAGTTTGCAGTCACCGGCATGGTACAGGCATTGAGACAGGAGTTGGCTGGGAGCGGGGTGAGTGTACATCTGGTATGCCCCCCTGAGGTCAATACCCCGATGATTGCCGCCGAAAATGAGGTCTCTGTTCCCCAGACCCGATTCTTGAAGGATTTGATAGGCACTATGGAACCCGAGGTGGCAGCTGAGAAAATTGCTCAGGGTATTCACAAGCACAAGGCAGTGATCATCCCCGGTGTCCGCGCCAACGTAATGGTTTGGATGTCACGTTGCTTCCCTGAACTGTTTGCCCGTAGCTCTGAACTGCTCTTGCGCTGGCGGTTTTCATAAAGCTCGCCCGATACTGAGGACTCTCAGCTCACATTGGCGGCAGAATATGAGGTGAATCCGCAATACTGAAATCTGCTTGTTCCTCCAGACGGTAAATTTGCCTTAGATGGACCTCATCCGGTCCGTCACCGATTCGAAATGCGCGAGCCCAGGCAAAGGCTGCGGCAATCGGTGTGTCGTCGCTTCCGCCCATGGCCCCAAAGATGTGGAGGGCACGATCAGCCACCCGGTGGTAAGTTTGAGCCACCGCGACCTTGATCATCGAAACTTCTCTTCGCGCGGCCTGGAATCCTTTGCGATCCAATAGCCAGGCTGTTTTTTGCACCATCAGGCGGGCTTGTTCCACCTCAATTCTCGACAACGCTATTTTGTGCTGGACCGAATCATATTCTGAAATATTACGGCCAAACGTAGACCGCTCCGCTGACCTTGCCATCATCAGTTCAATCAGCATCTCGCAGTTTCCGATTGCGCGCATGCAATGATGCACTCGTGCTGGTCCGAGTCTTACCTGTCCGGAAACAAAGCCGTCGCCTTCCTTCCCCAACAGGTTGGCTGCGGGAACGCGCACATTTTCAAAAAAGATTTCACCTATGGGTGCTGTCGTGTCGCGGCCACCCAGGTAACGCAATTCCCGGCTGACACGAACACCTTCAGTCTCAGTGGGAACAATAATGGTGCTGTGTTGCCTCGCTCTCGGCCCATCGGGATCGGTCTGGCCAACCAGGATGAAAAATGCACAGTCGGGGTGGGCGGCGCCGGTGATAAACCACTTGTGGCCGTTGATAATGTAATCGTCGCCATCGCGACGCATACTTGTGCTCAGGTTGGTCGCATCAGAGGAGGCCACGTTGTACTCGGTCATGGCGAAGGCAGAGCGCATGTGACCCTCAAGCAGGGGATTGAGCCAACGTTCGCGCTGCTCCGCGTTCGCGTCATGCTGTAGCGCAATCATGTTGGGGACATCCGGTGGTTGGCAATTGAACACGATCGAGGAACCGTGGTAACGGCCCATGTATTCCGCCAGTGGAGCGTACTCCAGATTGCTGAGCCGGGTCCCGGGTTCGTCCTCTCCCAGGTCGGGTAATGCCAGGTTCCACAGACCTTCATTTTTTGCGGTCGCCCGCAGGTCCTTCAGAAAGGTGGGTTCGAGTACCTCGTCACGCTTGACCGCACTTTGCCATTCCCGCCAGCGTGGAATGATGTGCAGATCATAAAAGGCGTGAAACTGCGCCTGAAGGGCCAGTGATTGTTCCGAATACTCAAAATCCATTGCAGGGTCCTCGCCGGTTAGCTGTCTCACTATAATGTAAGTGGGATAGGCTCGCAGTGCAATTGCCGATATTTAATGGCAGGATGCGTACTGTGCTGTTCTCGAATTCTGGAATTATAATGATAACGCCCGCGAAGACGCTGTTGCAGCAAGCGCAACAGAAAACCGGCCTGACAGACTTTGGTGATGAGTGGTTTCTTGGACCTCTGCAGGCGTTTCTGGAGAGCCTGGAGGGTCCGCATGTCTCTGACTTCGGCCGAACTTTCCTGACGCGACAGGTGGTGAAAGACCTAAGCCGTAGGCTGGCGATCATTGATTGCCTGAAACGCCATCCGGAAATAGAAGAAACGCCTATTCCTCCCATTCTGTATATCACGGGCCACGAACGCTCTGGCACGACCTTACTGCATAACCTGTTGTCCCTGCACTCCGGAGCGCGCTTCCTGTCTCGCTGGGAGCTGATGTCGCCCACGCCGCCGCCGGAAACGGCGACCTTTGATCAAGATCCTCGTCGAGAGGAAGTGAAGCGCGCGCTGGATGCCTTGCGAGGCACGGATCTGGAACGCATGCACTGGGTTGAAGCGGATGATCCGGAGGAGTGCGTATGGGGGTTTATGGACTGCACGGGTATTGTCGGCATGGCCCCCAGTTCTGTATTGCCCGAATGGGGGAATTGGTTCGCCTCCAGCGACCTGACGCCTACGCTTGTCAACTATCGCAAGCTGATTCAGTTGCTGACCTGGAAAAATCCGGTACCAGAAGGGGGCTTTTTGGTGCTTAAGGCTCCCCAGATGGCGAGTCACTTGGAGGCTTTTTCTACCGTTTTTCCAGAAGCGACTTTTCTTTATTCACATCGAGATCCCTATCGCGTCCTGAAGTCCTTCGTGACGCTTTTGGATATTGTGAATGGTCCGCTAATGGCGAACAGCAACTATCTGGAAGTATTGGATAGAGAAGCGTCCTGTAATCTGGAGCGTATGGGGAAGGTCTATGCCAAAATGTCAGCTTTCGAGAGTCGCCATCCGGAACGGGTGCTGAATTTGCAGTACGTCAACTTGCTGAATAACCCGGGTGAGGAAGTGAGCCGCGTTTTTTCCGAGGCCAAATTGCCTGAGGATCCTGAACTGAACGACAAGGTACACACTTTTCTGGAGCAGCAAAAATCGGGGGGTAGGGCCATGCCCCGCCAGTCCATGTCTGACCATGGTTATACACGCGAGCAGGTGGAGTCGCATCCCCTGCTCGCCACCTATCTTCAGCATTATCAGGTGATGCGCGAAGAAAGCCGAAACACGGGAGCACAGTAATATGTTGACCAGAGTTCTTGTCAGTCTTCTTTTTCTCATATCAATCCAGGCCCAGGCCGGCCCAAAACTCTATGTGTTTGACTGTGGAGTGGCCACGCTTGAGAGTATGGCGATGTTCAATCTCAAGGAGAGCGACACGGAGGTTCGAGACATTTTTGTACCCTGCTATATGATAGAGCATGCCAAGGGCCGATTACTTTGGGATGGTGGGCTGCCGAAGGAAATCGCTGACGCCGAGGGAGCGGTTCCAAGCGACGGCACGTCCATGTCTTACGACCGCTGGATCGTGGACCAGTTGGCCGATATGGGCCTTATGCCTTCGGACATCAACTATGCCGCATACTCGCATCTGCATTTTGACCATGCAGGCGCGGCTAATTTCTTTGTCGAAAGCAAAGTTATCATGCAGCAAAAAGAGTGGGACTCCGCCTTTGGAACGGCAGCTGAGTATATTGATACATCGCTTTTTGACGGACTTCGGCAGGCGGACGTCACCTTCATAGAGGGTGACTACGACGTGTTTGGGGACGGATCGGTCCGCCTAATCAGTTCGCCAGGGCATACGCCAGGGCATCAGGTGCTATTGGTGACACTGGAAAATACGGGCAAGATACTGCTTTCCGGTGATCTCTATCACACCCGGGCGAACCGTAGACTGCGAAGAGCCCCGATATTCAATTACGATGCCGAGGAAACCCAGGCCTCGATGGATAAAGTGGAGCGATTGCTTGCTGAGACAGGGGCAACCCTGTGGATTGAGCACGACAAAGCATTGGCTGACACGCTGAAGAAAGCCCCCGCATTTTACGACTGAGCCCCTTTTTAGCCAGCGTCGGCGTGTCGCTTACGCAATGCGCTGGGTGACAGACCGTATTGTCTCTGGAAGGCCGTACGCATTGTACGCGCATCGGAAAAACCCGTTCGGTCGGCGATGCCGTCCAGTGAGAGGCTGGAATGTCGGGTTAATTGATAGGCCTTGGCCAGGCGCCATTTACTGAGGTAGGTCATGGGTGAAACACCCAGATCGTCCTTGAATTTGCGTTGCAGGCTGGCTCGGGACATGCCTGCTTCATTACTGATCAGGTCTAACGTCCATTGTTTTTCCGGGTTTTTGTGGAGTACCTGCAGTACCCGCCCAATACGCGGCTCTCTGAGCGCGGCCAGAAACCCCGTCAAATGCTCGTTCTCGTTGATATACTGGTTCAACAACTGAATAAAGAGCACTTCGGTCAGTCTATCTATTATAAGGTTTCTATTGCGCCCGCTACGTACAATCTCGGTATCGATCAGCCGGACTGTGCTCCAGACACTGTCATCATACGCAATATCCGAAAGATGAAAGATACTCGGCAGTGCGCTGATGATGGGGTGTGATATCGCATCCTCATACTCGACCAGGCCACACATCACACGATTGGTAATTTTTCCTTGCTGAAATAGAGGGGTACCCAGGTCGCAGGCATCTCCCGCGCGTTCACTGGGAACCAGCTTTCGGTTGGTCTGATCGGCAATCCAATGCATGTCGCCCTCGGGTAGCATGACAATATCCATAGGCTGAACCGCAAGCTCTGTATCACTCGTACCGATGTAAAACCCCCCTTCTAGTGCAATATGAAAACGGGGTGTCGGTCTGGGGGAAAGGGACATGCCCCAGGGTGCCGCCAGATTCGAATGAAAGAAGATACTGCCGCGAAATCTCAGGGTATCAACGACATCGTCCAGCACGTCAAACTCGTCAGGCCTGGTTTTGAGCTGTTCGGTGACTTCTTTGAGCATTTCAAATACCCCTAAAACAGGTGTTTGGACCTAGTATGGTCAGGTAGAATCGACAGACAATCAAAAAGAGACGGGCTTGCTATGAAAACGAATCAGACTTTACTTACCCTGTTAGCACTGGGTGCACTTACTCTCTCGCCGAGTATAGCATCAGCTGAATCAGCTTATTCTATTAAGGATGGAGAGTTGGCGCGTCCTACTGGCTACCGGGAGTGGGTCTATGTGGGTACCCCGGTAACCCCCAACGATATGAACAAGGGCAAAGCGGCGTTTCCAGAGCACCACAACGTCTATATAGACCCGGAGAGTTGGTCACACTGGAAAAAGACCGGTGAGTTCAGGGATGGCACGATTTTGGTTAAGGAATTGGTCAGCGTCGGCTCGAAAGCTGCTGTCAGCGGCCAGGGGTATTTCCAGGGTGAGTTTATTGGCCTGGAAGCTACGATCAAGAGTAAGGCGGATTTTCCGGATGAGCCGGGGAACTGGGCCTACTACAGCTTCTCCAGTAAGGATCATAAAACCCTGAGTGAGACCGCAACAGCGTTCCCCACCGATTCGTGTAACGCCTGTCACCAGAATGCTGCAGCCGATGACTTCGTTTTCACGCAATACTACCCCGTGCTCAGCGCAGGGAAGGGGGCAGGGCGGATCGCGGTCGGGGGCCATTTGTCCGACCTGGCTAACGGTTACATAGAGCCCAAAGGAGAAGAGTGATGTCAGGTAAGCTACTTGCAAAACTCATGCTCGTTGCCGGGCTTGTCATAGGAACCCCCTCCCTGGCTTTTGCCGAGGAAGGTTTCTCGCCTTACGTGGACGCTGATGGCAACATCAGCCTTCCCGGTGATATCCAGACTAACATGGCGCATCTGGGCGCCTGGTTTGTACCCACAGGCGGAGCGAGCGGCTTCCACGATGTTTATACACAAAAGTCATCGATTGTTTTCTATCAAGAACACGGAAGGTTCCCCGATGGTGCTGTGCTGGTAAAAGAGCTACGCGGGGCCAATGTCGGAAATTACACCACCGGTGAGGGTGTTCATCACTCGACTAGTGAGATCAAGCAGTGGTTTGTTATGGTGAAAGACGAACAGAGCCGGTTTGGAGATAACCCTCTTTGGGGAGATGGCTGGGGGTGGGCATTGTTCAAGCCTGACAATACAGAAATGAACTTGGCGAAAGACTACAAGACAGATTGTCTGGGTTGTCATCTGCCAGTCAAAGACAAGGATTGGGTTTATACCGAAGCTTATCCGGTTCTGTTCAAATAATGTGTCGCTCCGGTATCGGGACAGGGCTTTTCAAATGCTGCCAGGGCATTGCAAACTGCTAACAGTGTCGCAATGCCGGCTGGCATCTTCTCATGCTGTACAGGGCATGGCTATTTAGGCGAATACCAAATCGGCGAGGTATAGGCTCTTTCCTGACCCACTAACTCGGCTTCTTTTGGAACGTTCGCGCCCATTCTGACTTTGTCGTAAAGAACCCAGCGTGGTGTGGGTATCTCCAATACGCGAACATAATAGAAAGCCGATTCAGCGCTATCAAAGTCGGGATCAGTCCAGACAGTCGTCAGCTGCGGATCTCCAATGCTATTGCTCCAGGTCGCAGTTTCAAGGTCAACCGTATTACCTACTGCTTTTGTGCAGCGTCCGTTTTTGTCAATTTTTCGACCGTCAGACACTGCCAGGTCATAGACTCTTTCGTGCAGTTTGCCCTTTTTGTCCATCCAGCCTTTTATCATCTGAACTCTGTCCAGGTTGGCGCTTTGCGAGTCACGTAGGGCTGAAACCATGAAGCTGGGTGCTTTTTTCCCCTTGGTGGCTTTTAGATCTCCTCCCATGGGAACGCCTTTTTCGTAACCGATTGAAGCCAGGTTACTGGCCTTGACGTCACTGTCTTTAAAATCCCAGCCGCCAAAGAATCGAACCGTCATTCTCGGCCCCGTCGTACCGTAGGTTTCGCGTCGCTCCATCGCATCAAACAATGCCGCCCGGGTATTTTCGTGGGCCCAGATACCGGTGTAGCCTGAGGCGACCAGCTTATAACCTTGAAAAGTCCCCAACTCTGATGAAACAAACGGGTGACTGATGCGGTCGGGAGAGGGTTCAACGCTGGCGGACTTGCCGAAAAAATTATCCTCATCCGCAGTGGCCAATGATGTGTGGCTATCCGTTGCACCGCCAAAACCAAACTTGTAAGGGTTGTAGCCCAATTTGGCTTCCAGTGCCAAGCCTTGCTTAAGCGCCTCTCGTGCGTACTCGCCTTTAAGCATTTCTGGTTTTTTGACTTCGCTGAGATCCAGGTTGCCCACATCCCAGGTTTCATAGTCCGCAAATTCGTCTTTGGGCGAAAGGTAGGGGTGTGTTTCGCCATCACCTTTTATCTGGGTAACCTCGTAATGGGGTTCCCACTTGGCACGCAGTTTGACGTAGTTCTCATCAACGACACCACCGGGATAGGTTGCTTCAGTGGGAAACATCCAACCATTAGATAAGTTGCCGTTATGGGAAAACGCAAACGCGCGGCCGCCCACTTTGGCTTCATAATCCTCCAGCCATTGATAAAGCACCAGAGGGTCGGTACTTCCTAACGGTGGTTGCGTTGTCAGCGGCTGAATTTTAAGTGCGAGATCGGCACCATCACGAAGAATGACATTTCGGTGGAGGTTGAATCCCTTGGGTACGGAAGTCCATTCGTAACCGATGAATGCGGTAAACAGGCCGGGTTCATTATTCTTCTCAGCTGAATTAACAATGGTCTCCCATACTCTGCCAAAGACCTCCGACCCCGGGCTGTAATCTGCAACTAGTTGTTCCGGTAAGGTCATTTGCGCAAAATTCCCGATGAGGTCAAATGCTGCGGCAGCGGCGGCGGCTCCACCCTTCTTGAAGCCTTCATGCCATTCCTTGCCTTTTTTGTCGGCGAGAATATTGGGCGTACCGCTCTGAATGTCGGCTGCAACGCCCATTAAATCGGTGTGATCGGTTAACACCATCCAGTCCAGGGGGCGGGCAAGTTTGACGCGGATACCGGTAGCCGAGGTGATTTCCTGTCCACGGGCAAAAAGATAGGCTTCATTTGGCCCCAATGTGTTACCGAACAATCCCGCATCGAGTGAAAGCCCCGTGTGTAGATGCGAATCGCCCCAGTAGACATTGTTTGCTTGCGTAGTTTTCGCATAGGGTGAGTAATTCTGAGCGGAGTCGCTGGAATCCCCGGAAGAGGCTGTCGCAGGAATGACTGCCAGGCCCATTAGGGCGGAAAACAGTGCGGTTTTTTGGAATATCATGGCTAACCCTTTGTTATTGAAAACAATCACATGTCATTATAGTAGTACACTAAGCTGCGCTGGGCCAAGCCTAGCGTCTTCGAATCAGAATTTTTTGGTCCCGGTTTCGAATCTCGATATCGAGGGTCCCACAGACTACTAGCAGGGGATGGGCATGGCAACAATTGAGTCAAACGAAGCAGATAAGGCGATTGTGCGTAAGATGTGGCAGGCGCTGGGTGAAATGGATTGGGAAACACTCAAGAGCTGCATGCATCCGGAGATACATTATCAGGATGTGCCCACGGACGACGCGGGTTCAGTGGGGCCGGACAACTGCGTAAAGCGCTTGTCTATTGCTTTCAGTCACCTGCAAAAGCAGGAACAGGTCACTCATCACATTGCATCCGACGACGGCGTGGTCTTTCTGGACCATACCGAATCCTGGACCTTTAAATCGGGGGAGACCGCCAGCCATACTTTCTGCACAATGCATGAAATGAAAGACGGCAAGGTCTATCGCTGGAGTGATTACTGGGATGTGAATAAATTTGTTGGCCAGTTCCCTGGCTGGTTTTTAGAAGAAATGATGAAAAGTACGGCGGATGATTTTACGGATTGAGTGGGCTTATGTCACTGGAGGATAATCTCGAGCACTACCGCGAGAACGGTTATGTCGTGCTTGGGGATCTTGTGGACGCATCGGAGCTAGAGCAACTGCGCTCTTCTCTCCAGCCCTATCTGGATCTGGATTTTCAGGGCCGCAATGATTTTGAAGGGCTTAGCACGCAAAGGGTGTATTCCCTGGTCGGACGAGGCAAGATTTTTGAGCAAACGGCTGAGCACCCCAGGGTGATGGAACTACTTGCCCGACTTTTGGAACCCCGTTTTCTGCTTACAGCCAGCCAGGTGATTTATATTCATCCGGGCGAGACGGCACAGCCTGTTCATACAGATGATTGTTTTTATCCTCTCGCGCGTCCCAGGGCAGCCGTGCTTTTCGCCGGTACTCTGTTGCATCGTGGGGGTGCAAACAGGTCTTCTTTATACAGGAGGGCATTTAGTCATCAGTACTGCCAGCCCTGGGCGCGACAACAGGAGAACTTTATGACCTCTATTCCAAAGGAGCGCGCTAGAAAGATGTGCTCTCGATTACAGCAAATGCTCGGTTACTCTATTCACCCTCCGTTTATGGGGCAGATTGCAGCCCGCCACCCCTTGAAGACCCTGGACGATGATTATGTAAACTCGCTCATTGCAGATGATGAGAGAATTTCGGCCCGTTCAAAAAAATGATAAAATCTGCACGATGATATTTACTATGATTCAAAATGGATACAGCCATTGCTTGCTTGCCATTTTCTTTGCGGCATTGCTTGCTTCATGTGATTCATCTGATCGTAAGAATGCGGTGGATCCTGAAGACCAAGGACCTCTTCCCGCGCTGGAGGAAGTGGTTGAGGTTGAAAACGGTTCCCTGAGGGGAGTTGTTGCATCCGATCCTGACGAGGACCCGGCAACAGCCGATGGGGTAGTGCACTTTCAGGGGATTCCCTATGCGGCCCCCCCGGTAGGCGTGAACCGTTGGCGGGCGCCTATGGCTGTTGCGGATTGGGAGGGGGTTAGGGAAGCAGCAATGCCTGGCCCAGCCTGCCTACAGGGCGACACGAGATCCACCATTGCCCAGAGCGAGGATTGCCTGTTTTTGAATATTGCTGCCCCGCAAGCTGAGACGGACCAGCGACGCCCGGTGATGGTTTGGTTTCACGGTGGCGGCGGGGACAATGGTTCCGGCCACGAAGCCATTTATGACATCGTAAGTCTTGCCCAGCAGACCGACACGCTGGTGGTATCCGTAAATTCCAGATTGGGGTTTCTGGGCTTTCTTGCACACCCTGCATTGCGCGCTGAGTCAGCGAATGCCAGTACCGGGAACTATCACCACCTGGACCAGGTTGCGGCGTTGCAGTGGCTGCAGGAAAATATCGAAGCTTTTAATGGTGACCCGGGCAATATCACCTTGTTCGGCGAATCCGCGGGAGGCATCGATGGCTGCCAACACCTGGCATCGCGTCTCAGTGACGGATTGTTCCACCGCGTAATTATGCAAAGCTCCACCTGTGCTTCTTACAACATGCAGGCTCTGGATGAAGGTTTCGAGCAAGGTGCTTTTTTTACGGACATCTGGGGCTGCGCTGACGCTTCGACCACTCTGGATTGCCTGCGGCAACAGGATGCCAGTGCCTTGCGAGCCGCTTTACACGATGCCGGGAAGGCGGATGATTTATTGCAGGGTGACCTGCTTGCTCAGGAGGTATTTCGCCCGGTTTCGACAGTGGATGGCTGGGTTTTTACTGGCGCCCTGTTTGACATGATGGCCGAGTCCTCCAGCGCGATTGAGGTCATCATCGGTATCACCCGCAATGAGTTCACGCTGTTTACAACGGCTGAGGGCAGCATAAACCCCGAGAACAATCTTCAGAGCTATCAGCAAGTCCTGCGGGACGGGCAGGATCGTCTGACAGAGGAAGCGATACAAACCCTGACCACCCGGCTTTATCCCTGTGGGCACTACCCGAGCTGCTCAGACGCACTTGCTGATGTCATGGGGGATGCGATCTTTGCCTGCGCCTCAATCACCGCCGCGGATGCGCTGGTGAGGTCCGGACACAGCGTTCGTTTTTATGAGTTCAACCAGCCAGCGAATACTTCCCTGCTGTTGTCTTACACTATTCCGGTGAAAGACGAAAATGCACCCGCGATCGGTATTCCACACAGCGCTGATCTCTTCTATTTGTGGGACCTGGCAATTATGCAAAGTGGGGAGTCTCCGGAAGAGGCCGCCCTGGC
>JBALWA010000043.1:0-42313 GCA_036960305.1 Halioglobus sp.
GAGCCATATTAAGTAGTAATATCAAAGGGTTGCAGAGATGCAACCCTTTTTATTGGCTGACTATAAGCGCTGCGGAATGATGTGCAAACAGTATGAATGTGAGCGCGGCGGTGGTGTCTTCCCCTCAGGGAACCGGTATTTTATCCACACACTTTTCCCATATGTCCTATAATACGCTAATTCATTCATCGCAAACCTCAAATCCACTGGAGCTCCCCCTCCGTCACTTTGAAAAACTTTAGGCCGCTTAAAGCCCGTGTCAATTCAACTAAAACCTCTGCTGAAAAAAGTTTACTTCTCCAGGAAGATCAATAAGTACGCTGTTAAGGCCTATTCACATATCACACCGCCTCCGCACGAAAGAGACAACATGGAGTTTCAACACGATATGTGGAATGGAATATCCACCTTGTACGGCGCACAAGGCAGGCAAATAGGGGAAAACAATACAGGCCCTGTGAGATATAAAGCCGTTGTAGATACCGAGCACCACCCCTGTCGCTTTGAGGGCTCAAGAGAAGGTTTATTAATCAATCTGACAGCGCTTCGGCACGTTATGGCTGAATGGAAAAATGCGCAGCAGCTTACAACCGTTCTTCGCGATGATCTCATTCGCTATCGAAAGCTGCCCAGCAAACGTTTTAACTTGCGTCAGGGCTATGTCTTTTCGAAAATCGGGGCGGCACTGCCGGCGTATCTTGCACGACGCAAATCCCTTCCGGTTGCTGATGGCGGCTTATCCCCACTGGATACCGCGTTTTTCACGCTAGGAGTGGGCCCCTTTATGGTTGTGCGCGAACTCATGGAGGCAGGCGACCTCACAGCACTGGAGACAGCCCCGATGTCGGCTGAGCGCTTGTATGAGCTAACAGATGGTTCAGGCGCCCTGGTCTCAGCAGAAAATAAAGGCTGTGCAGGAAGCAAGAAACGCATTGTTGGTTTTCTCGACATCGCAATGAACGGCAGTAAAGAATTTCCCGAGCTGTCAACGGAAGTTCAGCTGTCTATGGACCGACTGGGCGACACAGAGATTTTTTATAGTTACCTCTTTGCCGCTTCCCGTCTGGAATTACTGGTGAAGTTAAATCAATATTTGTGTGGCAGGAGCCTCTTTCTCCTGGCAGCACAGGCACAACAGCTGTCGCATAAAGAACGCGCCTTACTGGCCGACAGCCAGTCGCAGTTTCGGCAGGAATTTGGATCGAAACCCGAGGACAGTAGCGTGTTGAACAACACAATAAAAATTGTTTTCGCGCTATTGGAAGAGTTGAACTGCACCTCTATTTCGCAGGACTTGAAGAATGCCGGTATTCCCGTTGGCGAACCCGCTGACTCGTCCGTCCGGGAGCAGTCTGTGGACGGGACAATAGAAACGGCGGCCAATACTATACGTCATTCGACCGAGCTGATCTTTCGCTATTGCCAGAAAGAGCTGGACATTATTAATACGTCTTTGGGAAGACTGGACAGCGAAAAAATCACCTTGGAGCAGATGTATTACAAGGTGAATGGACCTTCCATCAAAGCACTGACGGACGCACTTACCTAGAAACCCAGGTTATCCAACGACCACAGAAGTTCGCCAGTCAGACTTCCGTCGCCCCCGGCCAACCCGTCTTCCCCAGGCGGAATCCGACTCATTCAAATCTTTGACCTCTCTACGGTCGCGGAGCCCTGTCCGCCTGTCCCCGTGATGGATATAGGTGCACTGACAGCTGTCGGCACTGCAGTTGGGTAAAGGAATCGGTAGAACCTCATCCAGCAAGAAACGTTTCGAGGCCAGGGCCTTGACCTCAGGGCAGCCTGATTCCAGAGAACAGATCGACGTCGCATAAAAAGGATTCTGGTCAACGGGCGGTTTCCTGACCCGATGTTTTTGGCCCTCAAAAGGCCGGAGCATCCAGATAATTGCAACAGCACTGAGAATAACAATGACTGCCGTGCCCATAGCACCTCCTGCGCCGTAATGTCCGTATTAAGTTAGCTTGAGATAACCTTTGATGCTACCTCAGCGGCAATGAAACTTACAGGGAATTTTGTTGCCAAAGCTTGAGTACGGCCCATCCCAGTATGCGGACCTCGTCCGCGAGGAGCAGTTGTCATGACTACAGCAAGCCACTCTATACCACCCTACACCGTTCATAGCGTCCCCCTGTCCCGTCCATTCATCTGGCTAAGTCGCGGCTGGGACGACCTGCTTCACCACCGCAGTGCCAGCCTCGCCTACGGCTGGCTGGTGTCGGCCCTGGGCGCACTGATCCTGGCCTATGAGCGCCATCCATTCTTTATTGCCTTTACCATCTCGGCATTCTTACTGGTTGGTCCGATAATGACGGCCGGGCTGTGCGAACTATCCAGGCGACAGGCCAATGGAGATACAGCGGACTTTTCCACCTCACTGAAAGCCCTGCGCGGTCACCGGCACAATTTGCTGAGTTTTGCCAATAGGCTGCTCGCACTCGGACTGGCCTGGTTCACACTTTCCAGCGTCATTCTCTACGGTGCCATGGGCAGTGTAGCGCCCAGTCTGGAGGCCACAGTATGGGGCGATGTGTTGCGCCAACTCAGCAACACGCAGCTACTGTCCTATATTGTCAGTGGCGGACTGTTGGCTGCCGTTGTCTTCGCCCTCTCGGTGGTCTCAGTACCCATGATTATCGAGAGCAATGTTGACGCCAGAACGGCGATACGTACCAGTATTCGCGTCACCCTGCGAGACTTTCCCGCGATGGTGGTATGGGCAGTCCTCGTAACGGCCCTGGTGAGTTTTGGCTTTGCCACCTACCTGCTGGGCATGGTCGTGGTATTCCCGTTACTGGGGCACGCCACATGGCATGCCTATAAAGACCTGGTCCATTAGGGGCACCGGATTGTGACCCTACAGATCATGTGAGCAATGCCTGGTCTACAATAGAATTCATACCTTCGAAAAAGAGAGATGGATTCTATGCGAACCTTAACTGTGTGGCTGGGCATTTTGTTGCTGACAATGCAGGCGGCAGCCGCTGCTGAGCGTCCGAATATTATCGTTATGGTCGCCGACGACCTGGGCTGGAATGACGTGGGCTTCCACGGTGGACCCATCGACACCCCATCCCTGGACCGACTGGCAGCCGAAGGCGTTGAATTATCGCGGTTCTATACAACGCCAATTTGCTCGCCCACCCGGGCCGCCCTGATGACAGGTAGGGATCCGATGCGACTGGGGGTATCCTATGGCGTCATCATGCCCTGGCACAATATTGGCATCCATCCCAGCGAGCACTTCATGCCAGAGAGCTTTTTGGCCGCAGGCTACCAGACCGCAATGGTAGGAAAGTGGCACCTGGGACATGCACTGCAGGCCTTCCACCCCAATGAGAGGGGCTTTGAACACTTTTATGGTCATTTACACACAGAGGTTGGTTATTACCCCCCCTTCGGCAATCAAGGCGGCAAGGACTTCCAGCAAAATGGCGTATCAATAGAAGCCGACGGTTATGAGACCTTTTTACTCGCAGACGAGGTGTCCCGTTATATCAAGGCGCGGGACAAGAACAAGCCTTTCTTCGTCTACATGCCCTTCATTGCACCCCACACCCCGCTAGATGCGCCCGACGACCTCAAGGCCAAGTATGCAGACCTGAAAGACACCCGGACAGTCGCTCGCAGCAAGAACACAGACGAAACCCGCAAGCTCAGTAAAATGATGATGCGCGAGAGTGCAAGACCCCTCTATGCTGCTGTGGTAGACGGCATGGACCAGGCCATTGGCCAGGTGCTGGAGACCCTGGAATCGGAAGGGCTTGCCGACAACACCATCGTCCTGTTTTTTAGCGACAATGGCGGCGCAGCCTACGCCGGAGGGGGGTCCGACAACTACCCCTTACGGGGCGGCAAAGGAGAGACCTGGGAGGGTGGCATTCGTGCTGTATCCTTGATGCGCTGGCCCGATCAGCTGGAGGGAGGCGCAAAGATGACGTCTATCATGACGGCCATGGATGTTTTCCCGACCCTGGCGGCTGGCGCCGGTATAACCCCCGGCAATGATGTCTTTAAACTGGACGGCAAGAATCTCTGGCCTGCCATTAGCAGCAATCAGCCTGCACCGCGATCTGATCTGGTGTACTTCGCATCAGAAACACCAATTCGCGGCTCTTTTATGCTGACCGCCTTTAACGATCACTGGAAGCTGGTGCAGGAAATTGAACAGGGTTTATTGTCTGCTACCGTGACCAATTACCTGTTTCGCATCGAGGATGACCCCAGCGAGCACAACAACCTGGCCGCTGAATTCCCCAAGGTCGTCAATGAACTGGCCGCAAAAATACACTACTGGCGAACACTTTATCCAGTAGCAGGAACACGCTCCGAACTGGTGCCACCACCCGGATGGCGCGCACCGAAAGACTGGGTCAGCTACCCCCGCCCCATCGAGGAGACGCAGGACACCGCTGCACCCGGCATGCCGCCCGCCTACGCCCTTAAACCCCTGGACTGGCAGCACGGCGAAGCGGGACGGCTAATCTACAACTGCGAGCCATACCAGTACCTGGGAGGCGGCCTGTGTAAGTAGCTGCCCCCACGGCAGCCCTACCCTGGCCAAAAATGGTCGCTTCATTGATGCGGGTCAACCAAGCATGGAGGAAAGTGGGGCAAAATGTGACTTCATAAATAAATAACTGAAGTAAAAAATATGTCTCTGAATAAAATCATGGTGGTGATAGACCCCACCCAGGAAGAGCAACCTGCCTTTGAGCGCGGACTTGATTCGGCACGCTTGACCGGCGCTCGATTGCACATCTACACCTGCCTCAACGACGAGTGTGGTGAGGATAGCGCCGAAGTGATGACAGCCCGTTACCAGGCATCGCTGGACGATCTGGTTAAACAGTGTGAGGCCGATGGCGTCGAGGCCACCACAGAAGTCGACTGGGCCCTGGATTGGGGGCGGCAGATTCCACAAGCGGCTGCCCGCTGCAGCGCCTCCATGATATTCAAGAACTCCGTCAGGCACAGCGATGTGCAGCGCGAGGTTCGGCCCACATCTGACTGGACACTGCTGCGTCTCGCGCCCTGCCCGGTCCTGATGGTGAAGAATTTTCGCGACTGGCAGCATCGTCGCATTCTCGCCGCCATCAACAGCCAGTCAACGGATGTGGCTCACATCAAACTGAACAATCAAATCATCGGCTTTGCACAGCGCTTTACCGATGCCTACGGCTCCGACGCACATTTTGTGAACGCATTTCAGGATCGTAATCACTGCCCCGGCAAAAGCGAATTATCGGAGATCTGCGGTGCTCCAGAGGAGCACATCCACATTGTTGAAGGTACGCCATGCACCGCCGTCAGCAACACGGCCGGAGAGCTGGGTGTCGACCTGATCATCATTGGCACTGTTGGCCGCACAGGCATCAAAGGGCAGGTCGTGGGAAACACGTCTGAAAGAATACTTGATCACACCGAGGCCGATATATTGGTATTAAACTAGGCGAACTCGCTCGCATCGAGGCGCGCTGTGCATCGAATGAAGGCCCGGGGGCAGCTCATTCAGGAATTTTGGGGCCTGTTGAGCTGGTGCGGGAAAACTGCTTCAGTAGGGGGGTCTCCCTGGCCTGCCAGGCCCATAGAAGAATCGGGGCCAAGGGCGGAACAATGAGTATACTGAGCTGATAAACAAGACCAATAGCATGCCCACTGGGCACAAAAGCAGCAGATTGCGCAAAAAATGGCACGCCCAGACCCATCATCAGATTTTTCAGGCAGACACAAACCAGCCCCAGAATAATCAATGGATAAAGCACCCATAGTCCCCAACCGAAGCTACTGAACCCTCCGGATTGCGGCGTCGAAAAATGCAGTGCGGCATAGAAGGGAATGGAGTAGGAAAGCAGCCTGACATCGACGGGAAAGCCCATTTGAGAACCTGCCTGTGCGGCAGTTACCACTGCGCCGTCCAGCTCCCCATACAGTGTCATGACCAGCGCCTGAGTCCCCCTGAGCTGGACTGAATCCACCACCTCTGGCATCCACAGTGTGAACAGGGCATCACAAACCCAAACCGCCGGCCCGGCCAGCCAGGGGCTGATCAACATCCACAGCACAAAGCTCGGTATCAGCAGGACCAACACCATCCCGACAAAGCGAGGTAATTCTGACTGCTCCGTCACGCGGGTAGATCGCCATCAATCGCCTGATTCGACAAATAACGAAGATAAAGCATAAAGACAATCAGGACATCTAGCATGATCAAGACCGGCCACAAATAAAGGTGAACCCAGGTAAAAACCTCGAAATTCCATTGCCCAAGGTAATACAAGCTGATTATACGGCCCAGATTCATCACCTGAACCGCCAGGAAACCGATAACAATCGCCATTACCCGACTGCGCCAGGGTGCTGGAAACGCGACGACTGCTGCGACCAGAACTATCGTAGCCTCAACACCGTTACAACCTGACTCAATTGAAACCGCAAAACCACTGCCGGCATCCTGTAGTATCTTGCCGTAGAAAATGACGGAATCGTCGAAGGGGGTGATCAGGGCAGCACTGAGCCAAGCCAACATATTCGTGAAGGGCACAACCACAGACTGATGAACGGGCTCCACCATCTCAAGGGTAAAAAGACCGATCAAAACAAGTAAAAATATGGTGACAAATCGAACCACAGCTGCAGTCTTCACAAGGTAAATAGATGGCAGGATGATACCGGAAATACGCGCCCTGAGCCACCAAATGGCTGAATCCGGGCACCTCCGGACTTGCCCTTCTCCACGCGATCATTTAGTTTTAGCCAAACTGAAAAATAAATAAGGGACAGATCATTTCATGGCTACAGAATTTACCGCAGGAAGTTTTTTCGGCCGCTGGCTGTTCGCTATTTTTCTGGTCTTCGGCACGTATAACCCCAGCGGCTACTCCTACATCTCCTGGGTGCTGACAGAAGGTATCGAGCTTGGCCCGGTGGTGGCCATTGTGGGCCTGGTCTTGCTCATTGCCTGGATTATTTATTTACGAGCGACCTTCCTCGCACTGGGTGTCCTGGGCATTGCATTGGGTTCAGCTTTATTCGCAGCCATTGTGTGGCTTCTGGTCGATGTAAAGCTTATCAGTCTTGAGTCCACCGGTATCCTCACCTACCTGGCCCTGTTGCTACTGTCGCTTATCCTGGCCACCGGAATGTCCTGGTCTCATATCAGGCGCAGGCTCACCGGGCAATTTGATGTCGATGATATTGAGGACTAAAGAAAGAGGGGCGGCTTAAGCACCGCCCCGATAGCGTCAGTCATTCATCGAAACCCTGTTCTGGGTATCCGGGACTGGCTCTACCAATGCCACACCATCCTGGTCGAGAACATTCGCCTCCCCATCACGGTCCACCCAGCAGGTGGTTATGTGGCTTTCGCCGCCCTGCTCTATCGCCTGAATGCGCATCTGGTCACCCTTGCGACTGCGCCTGATTGACTTGAGCTTCATGCGGGACTCATCACCATAAACACTCTTCAGCGCCGATTTACATTGGGCCAGGTGATCCCTGTCGACTGTCGTCGCCATCGCAGGGCCTGCAACGCCCGCCAAAACCATTCCTATAGTGACTCTTCTGAACATTTTCATCGCTTTAACTCCCTTTGAGTTGATGGAAGTTATAGTAGGCCTATCCGTTTATGATGAAAATGTCCATAATTGATTGCTCGCGCTGCATTTTCGGGCATGTGCCGATAATTTGAGTAAACTCATATCGCTAGGGGGGGATTAGACGACTTTGCCGGATTTTCCGTCTTCTTTTTTGTCTTTTTGCGGAAGATACTCTGATATTTCGATATGTAGGGACGCGTCCGGTGGAATATACTCATTCGCCAACGCCAACAGCTCCTGTAAATCCTCAATCTGCATGGTCAGTAACACCTCATCGCGCCTGACTTGCCTTTCGCGGGCATAGGCGCGATAAAGATCTTCCCGCAGGTCCTCGACAGACATCAGGTTGATGGAACGCATCATTCGGGTTTTAAATGCTAGATCGCTCATAAATATGGCTCCCCTGCTGAGTATTGGGGTATGTGGTAAGTGTAGTACGAAATGTTACTAGCAGTCGCACATTCTGACAATCACTGTCGGGGTACATTGTGCACAGGAAACCACTTTCGCCTAACTTTCAATCGCCTGCCACTCCCGCTACAGGAAGGCTGCTATCAAGTTGATGGCGTATGTGATTAAACTCATCAGCGATAATCTCGCGCAGTACACGCATACGGGCACTGAGGCGAAGGTCTTTGTGGGTCAATACCCAGATGTCCGAATGGTGCACCACACTCGCTCCCGGCACCTGAACAAGACCTTGCTGACCCAATGCTGCAAAACAGGGCATATATCCCATGCCCATGCGCTGCCCCACAGCCTCTACCAGTAAATTAACATTCAGTATGGAGTGCCGAACAGGCTGGTTGGGATAGTCTGTGTCTTTCACCCACTTCTCATCGTGATCCAGCGGGTTTTTGCCAATCCAGGTCAGGTGACTGACATCCTCTGGTCGGTCTGGATTCAGTAGCGCCCCGTGGACATAGCTTGAAGCGGTCATTCGTCCCAGGCATCGACCGATCAGATAGTCTGGCGGCGCCACCCCTGCGGGCATGACTCGAATGGCAATATCGGCCTCTCGTCGACTGAGATCCAGTGCGTCGTAACTGGGCATAAGTTCCAACTCGATGCCAGGGTAGGCCCTGGAAAACTCTGCCAACCGTTTGATAAGAAAAGACAGGCCACCAGTATCGGGCATCGTCAGCCGAATACCGCCGGTCAACTCCTGATCCTCACCCATTATCCTGCGCTCTGCACCAAGAATCAGCTCCTCCACATGTTCCGCTGTGGGCAACAGAAGCTCAGCACTGGCCGTCATCCGGTAACCATCCGGCGTGCGGTCAAACAGCCGGGTGTGCAGTTGACCCTCCATGTCATCCAGACGTCGAGTCACCGTCGAGTTGCTGACGCCCAGTGCCTGTGCCGCTGCACGTGCCGAGCCTTTACGGCTCAGGGCAAGCAGCACCTTCATATCATCCCAGTCCACTGTTCGCTCGCTCCACACACTGTTGAAACCGTATCATCCGCTATGCGTTTGTCGAGTTCAACCCGGAGGTGATCAGTAAATCAGTGTGTATGCGATGTGATAATGAAGTTGGGAGGGCTGGGTGGTGCCAGGATAAAGTGGGAACTAGTGGATCAATGTTTGTCGGGAAAAAGCTCTTGTACGTTCGAGGACATGGCGGCGGGAACCTGAGCTGTTATGGCATTTCGGCCAACCTTGCCCATTTTTTGCCATACATGATCGTGCTGTGTTTCGTAACCGTGAAAGCCGCTAACCGCCGACCGCAAGATGGAGGTAATGCCCGCACAATCCATGGTGTCGCAGTAATGTATTAAGTCGACCAGTTGTCGGTGTATCTGGGCAAAGGAAAGGCATTCTTCCTCAGCCCGCATGATCATGGGGTGACCGGTGCCCGCTACGTTATCACCTAACAGTAGCTCTTCATGCAATTTCTCTCCGGGGCGCAAACCAATAAACTGAATGTCAATCTGCTGCCCGCCCAGTGCCTCGTGGCCATCTTCATACCCGGTCAAGCGAATCATCCGCTTGGCAAGGTCAACAATTCGAACGGGTTCGCCCATATCCAGCACAAAAACATCACCGCCCGTACCCATTGCACTCGCCTGCAACACCAACTGCGCCGCCTCAGCGATGCTCATAAAAAAGCGCGACACCTCAGGGTGAGTCACCGTCACCGGTCCACCGCTGTTAATCTGTTCGCGGAAAAGCGGAACAACGGATCCCGATGAGCCCAGGACATTGCCAAAACGGACCATACAGAAACGCGTGCCTGTATCTTTCTGCGCCAGCCCCTGCAATATCATCTCCGCAAAGCGCTTGGAAGCCCCCATTATATTGGTGGGACGAACCGCCTTGTCGGTAGAAACCAATACGAAGGTCTCAACCTTCGCCTTGCGTGCCGCTTCAGCCGCATGCCAGGTACCGAACACATTATTGGCCACACCCTCAGCCACGTTGTACTCGACCATAGGCACATGCTTGTAGGCCGCCGCATGATAAACCGTTTGTACTGAAAAGGTTCGGTACACACTTTCCAGTCGTCGCTGATCCTGAACAGAGCCCAACAGTGGAACCAGAGCTACATCCAGCTCAAGACTCTCTGACAGCTCCTTTAACTCTCGCTCAATGTTATACAGGGCGTATTCTGAGTTATCGAGCAGCAGAAGCTCCCGGGGGTTAGACTTTAGAATCTGGCGACAAAGTTCTGAACCGATGGAGCCTCCGGCCCCCGTCACCATAACAACTTTGCCAGTAATACAGCGATCAATTAACTCGGGGTGCGGAGGAACAGCATCTCGGCCAAGCAAATCATCCAGGGCGATATCCTGAATCTGGTTAACACTGGCTTGGCCGGCAACCAGTTCGCTGATTTTTGGCACTGTCCGCACATAGACGGGAAGCCCGACCAGGGAATTAATTATCTCCTTGCGGCGATCCGGGGAAGCGGAGGGAACAGCGAGCAATATCTGGGTGATATCGTGTTCATGAATGAGCCGCTCCAAATCTTCCGGCCGCGCGACCTGAAGACCATTGATGACGGAGCGCTGCAGGCGCAAATCATCGTCGACAAAAACCACGGCACGGTATTGGTCCCCATGATGCAATGCGGTTAACAACTGTCGACCCGATTCTCCGGCGCCGTAGATGATCACTTTCTTGGACAGCGAGCGCAATTTGGTCTGATAGTAACCGCGTACAGCCAGCCGGGTACCCCCAATAAGGATTAGGGCCAATCCCCAATAAATAAAAGGCGTTGACCGCGGCACTTCAGCCTGTAAAAAGAATATGGCCGAACCCAGCAACAGGGCGGAATAACTCACCGCGGTGATAACAGCCCAAATCGCCTGCTGACCCATAAACCGGATAACAGCCCGGTAGAGACCGAGACGCAGGAAAATAATCGCGCTGAGTAATACGGTAATCACACCGCAGGTGATCTCTATCGCACCCAGATGGATATTGGTTTGCCCCAGCCTCAGGGCAATGGCCGACCACATGGCGGTAGTGACAAACACCATGTCGAGTAACAGCAGGAATGCCTGTTTGATATTGCGCGGAAGTTCGATCAGTTTTTCAAGGGCATCGACAAAGCTACCGGCAATGCCGGATAGCGAGCGCGTAACAAGATTACCGATACGGTTAAGCAAATCCCCTCCACCCCTGATGCCAAGTTTGGACCCGCTTTTTACAGTCTTCTACAAGCTCAGGTCGGAACGCCTGATCTTACGTTAATTTACCAGCTTTAGCCATGCCAATAAGGAGGGGAAAGTATGCCAAAATTACGAAATAAACCGTGTGCTCAGGCCACAGCTGCACCGCCCAGGCTATGGGAAACAGCCAGAGAATATTCAAACCCAGTAACAAGTGAACGACAGCGCGGTGAGAGTTCCAGTGTCGACTCAGCCGCTGGTACGCATGCAGCCTATGGGGCCGGGAAATATTTTGCCCAGTCGCCATACGCCAAATCAAGGTATAGCTCGCATCGGTTATAAACACCGCCAGCAAGATCGACCATGTGGCAAAGGACACTATACCGTGTACCGCCCCATAACCCGCCAGAGCGGCCAACAGGAAACCCGTGGGAATACTGCCTGCATCCCCCATAAATAACCGGGCTGGCGCCCAGTTCCAGCACAAGAACCCCAACTGGGCGGCGGCAAACAGGAGACAGAACAGCGTATAGTCGCCGCCCTCAGGGCTGGAAAAGGCCAGGGCGGCCGCCCCGATACACGCCAGTACACATTGTGATGCCGCAAGACCATCGATACCGTCCATGAAATTGTACAGATTAAGCGCCCACAGGATGGCAAACGACAAACCGAACAGCGGTATCAAGCCAAGGGAAGATGCAATTGGCGTGACAGATTGCAGCAATACCACTGCGCTTGAAATGCTGACCATGGCATACACAGCAAACCGCAGCACAACCGAAAGATCCCACAAGTCATCGCTGATACCCAGCAGCATCAAGGCGAATGTCATGGCCACCAGCCAGTTATACTCAAAGCTCCAGGGGGAGGACAGGAGGAAACTGGCTACAAAAGCCAGCAGCAGGGGTACCCCACCACCGTGAGGCGTAGGGCGTTTGTGAGAGCTTCGCTCATTGGGTCGATCAAGGATACGCCAACGTTGCGCCAACCGCAGATACAGACCGCAAAGCACCAGAGATAGCACCACTGTGGACAACAACAAAATCATTTAGCGCTGTCGTCCCACTGCAAACCGTCAGACATGATTTCAGGCATGCAATCACCCAACGCCAGCCGGGGCCGCCAACTCAAAGCGCTTTCCAGTGCAGCACTACTGTATAGCTCGGTGCCAAATACTTTGCTATAGGTCGATTCCAGGCCCGGTCGGGAGATGAAATCGCGTATTGCACAGCCCCATCGCCAAACCCAGGCTGGCAGCCAAGACCTGGTCGGGGGCTTGCCGATGGCACTGCGCATTAAATCGTAGATACAGCCCGCACTGTAGCTATTGCCGTCACAGACTATCCAGATCTTCACGCCGGGCCCAGGCGGCTTAGCTGCAAGCGCCAGCATAACGTTCACCAGGTCTTCCCTGGCGACCATTGAGCGTCCACCCAACTCGGGAGGCCGCGGCATCCCCGCCCTAACTGCGCGAGACAATAAGTGAAAGTTGCCCGCTACACCTGCCCCGTAGACCAGCGCTGGCCGAAGAATCACCACAGACATGGGACTATCGGCGTATTGGGCCTGCAGCTCCAATTCCGATTGCCGCTTGGATAGTCCATAGGGATCACAGGGTTCTGTGCAATTGTCTTCAGTGCGCCGCTCACTTCCCCGGGGGTCACCCATTGCCTTCACACTGCTCAAATAGATAAAGACCTTCACCCCTGCCACTGCTGCGGCGGCAGCCAGACCCAAAGTGGCCCGGAAATTGACTTGCTCGTACGCGGAAGCCGGAGCCTTTTGATGAGCAATGCCCGCTAGATGGAAGACCACATCCACTCCCGACAGCTGCTTTTCTCCAACTTGCTCCACCGCCAGATCTACAGGCAAAGTGGGATTATCCACGCCGGCAAGAAACCCACCACTGCGACTCAGGGCGACAAAAGATACACCGCGGTCATCCAGTTGCCGGCACACTTCACGACCTA
Organism: Halioglobus sp.; assembly: GCA_036960305.1. Lineage (GTDB taxonomy): Bacteria > Pseudomonadota > Gammaproteobacteria > Pseudomonadales > Halieaceae > JBALVT01. The sequence continues at coordinate 13,205 of JBALWA010000043.1, forward strand.
TGAACCCGGTAGCCCCGCTGACAAGACATTTCATTTTTCTAATTTATATTACCCTGCACGTGAGAAGGGGGCCGAAGCCCCCCAATGATACGGATGTGTTCATCTTATTCCAGTGTTAATACTGCTCTGTTCTTGTCCACCGTCGATGGCCCCACTCCCTTCACCTCGACCAATTCGTCAACTGAGGCAAACGGGCCATAAGTCTCCCGGTAACGGACAATTTCTTCTGCTCGAGTCAAGCCTACTCCTTTCAGGCTCTCGGCGAGGGTTTGTGCATCGGCACTGTTAATATTTACGCTGGCGAGCTGCGTCGGTTGCGCCACGTCTTGCGCGTGCGCGGCCGTGCTCGTCATGATTGGATTGAAGCCCAGCAACAAGACTAGCGCCAAGGCGCTGGCCAGAGAGGTTGGGCCGTAAGCAGTCGCCTGGGCGAACTGCTGGTATAGCTTTGAATAGCAAAAATTAATCATAATATAATCTCCATATTTCGAGGATGCGTCCATGCATTCACCCGTATCGAAGATCAGTCTAGCAGCAGATACCCGGCCGGTAGGTCCACTGCTCACATTTGATTTTATTCGACCAGGCCAAGTGTATTGTGCACCCGATTCAAGGCTTCCAGAGGGTTATCCGCCGCTGTGATTGAGCGCCCAATAACAAGATAGTGCGAACCATTGGCCATCGCATCCGCCGGCGTTACCACGCGTCGCTGATCGCCACTGGCATCCCCGGCCAATCGAATACCGGGAGTCACCAGACAAAAACTCTCTCCTCGTTCACGCCGTAATGTACTGGCTTCCTGAGCAGAACAAACTACACCATCCATACCACTGTCCTGTGCAAGCGCCGCCAGCCGCGCCACCCGTTGCTCTACTGTATCGCTATAGCCCAATTCCACCAGATCTGCATCAGACATACTGGTCAGTACCGTTACGGCGATAAGCTTGGGCCGTTGACTGTATGATTGCAGCGTTTCAGCCGCCGCTTCCATCATCCTGCGACCACCGCCGGCATGTACATTGACCATCCAAACCCCAAGCTCCGCCGCTGCCCGCACCGCGCCAGCGACTGTATTGGGTATGTCGTGATACTTGAGGTCCAAAAAAATGTCGAAACCCCTGTCTTGCAGAGTCTCAACCAGCGCTGGGCCACAGCGGGTAAATAACTCCTTGCCTACTTTAAGGCGACAAAGCTCGGGCGACAACCGAGACACAAGCTCCAGCACCGACGCCTCATCGGGGTAGTCCAGAGCAACAAGTACAGGTGATTTCATAGGTTTCCAAATTACAGGAGTTGCGGTCTATTCGCCGCCACTCTGGATAGCTTTCATAGTGCCCCAGTATTTACAACCGGGGCAAAACCAGTGTAACTGCCGCCCGGAAAAGCCGCAGTGTGCACAGCGATAAGTCGGCCGCTCACTGATCAAACGTTCAACCAGGACCTGGAGCAGGCCCAGGCTGTTCCCGGCATCACCCTCAGTTACGTCTAACTGCAAATTTATCAGCTTGGCCAGTCCGCGCAAGGAGGGCTGGTCGGCGAGCCGGCTGGACAGGAATTCAGCAGCGGACTCCTTGCCGCCTGCATCGCAAATATCTTCTGCGACTGCCAGAAGAAGATTGGGAGACGAACTGGCATCCAGGCAGTCTTCAAGGTAGTCCTTCAGCGACTGCTCATCGTTCATCTGCTGGTAACATTTTCGCAAAATGGCCACTGTCTCGGGCAAATAATCGGCATCCTGCTGTTTTACCCGCCGCAATGCCTTAACCGCCTCACGGTAATGACCCGCCTCGTATTCGACTTCTCCCAGCATGATAGAGGCGCGCACACAGGCTTTATCCTGAGCCAGCGCCTGTTGCAACAAGCTCCGGGCAGCCTGTAGTTCCCCCGCCGCGAGTTTGTCCGCTGCTATCTCGCAGCGATAGTGAGCAAGGGCGAGAGCAACGGATTGGCCCTTTTCAGTGCCCTCGCTACCACTGGAGTTTCCCAACAAACTCTTGCGCGGTAATAAGTCTGTCGCGACTTCGATGGCTCGCTGCCAGTCTCTCTCGCTCTGGTAAATATCCAGGAGGTAGCGCCGACTGGTGACACGTTGCTCAGCTGACTCCTCGACAAGATCCAGCAAAAGGCGTTCGGCTCTGTCCAATAATCCAGCGCTGATGTAGTCGCGTGCCAATTCAAGATGTGCCTGGTGGACCTGTTTACGCGGCAAGCTGGGTCGGGCCAGGAGATTCTGGTGAACTCGAATTGCGCGATCTACTTCGCCGCGCTTTCGTAACAGGTTACCCAGTGCCAAATGCGTTTCAAGGGTTTCACTATTAACCTCCAGGCCCTCGATAAACGCATCAGTAGCGCCGTCGGGTCGTCCATCCAGCAAGTAGTTTAATCCCTGATAATACTGCCCTGACTGTCCGGACGATGCCGCTACCCCCGCGCTATCGGCACTGCGCCGCCCCAGCCACCAGCCTATCGCGATGGCGACAAAAAGGAGCAAGAAAACCAGCAGGTCATTCACCGTCCTTAAGACCCACGGTACGCAGCTTATCCATTTCAACCAGGGTTTTGGCCTGCTGCCGCTTCGCCGTACGCAGCGATGTTCTCAACTTCAAAACAATTCCCGACGCCGTCAGCATACCCAGCAAACCGCCCAGGGCAAAGGAGGCAAGCACCCATAAGGCAACACTCTTCGCCTCAAAGCTATAGACCAGTAGGTCCAGCGGCACCAATGCGGTATTTTGCAGCGCGAACAGAACGCCTATCGCTATCATTGCGAGAATGACTAACAAGGTGATTAGTTTTCGGAGGAGGTTCATACAGGTGTCCGGTGTGACATAGTAACTAGAGCGAGATTATAGACCAGCCTGGAGCCCCAGGTTAACCCGCTCGCGAAGTTCTTTGCCGGGCTTGAAATGAGGGACATACTTACCGGTTAATTCCACCGCGTCGCCCGTCTTGGGGTTGCGGCCACGCCTTGGTTCACGATAGTGCAACGAGAAACTACCGAAACCACGGATTTCGATGCGCTCGCCGGTCGCCAATGCCTGTGACATCTGCTCGAGAATCGTCTTGATCGCCAACTCTACGTCCTTGGAGGACAATTGGGTCTGGCTAGCAGCTATCAGCTCGATCAATTCACTTTTGGTCATGTCGCCTCCAGTGTCTAGTCTATTTTATTATCGGGTGAAGAATACGCTTTGGGGTATTGTGAACTTATGCCCTGCATTGCGCAAGTCCTTATTTTTTAACGAAAAAAGGACCCACCGAGGTGAGTCCTTTTCGAGTGAAGCGACTGCTTCGATAGAGGCGTTACTTGTCTTCCATCTGCGCCTTGATCAGGTCGCCGATAGTACCGGGAGAAGCCGAGGCCACTTCCTTGTCCTTGAGAGACTTAACCGCATCTTTCTCGTCGTCGTAGTCCTTGGCTTTGATAGACAGAGCCAGACCGCGATTCTTACGGTCCACAGAGACAATTTTGGCTTCAACAGAGTCGCCAACCTTGAACTCGGTACGCGCGTCTTCAACCTTTTCACGACTGATATCTGAAGATTTCAGGACGCCTTCAACTTCCTCAGCCAGACGGATGACAACAGACTTCGCATCAACTTCGATGACTTCGCCGGTCACAATCGCGCCGCGATCGTTTTCAGCAACGTAGTTGGAGAACGGATCGTCTTCCAACTGCTTGACGCCCAGGGAAATACGCTCGCGCTCAGGATCGATAGACAGGATCACAGTCTGGATCTCATCACCTTTCTTGTAGTTGCGCACGGCTTCTTCGTCGGTTTCATTCCAGCTGATGTCAGACAAGTGCACCAGGCCGTCGATGTTACCTTCCAGGCCGATAAAGATACCGAAGTCAGTAATAGACTTGATGTTGCCAGAGATCTTGTCGCCCTTGCTGTATTGGCCAGCGAAAGCATCCCATGGGTTCTGCTGACACTGCTTGATTCCCAGAGAGATTCGACGACGCTCTTCGTCGATATCCAGAACCATCACTTCTACCTCATCACCCAGCTGGACGATCTTGGAAGGATGTACGTTCTTGTTAGTCCAATCCATTTCGGAAACGTGTACCAGACCTTCAACACCCTCTTCCAGTTCGGCAAAGCAACCGTAGTCGGTGAGGTTAGTGATACGTGCCTTGACGCGACTGCTCTCGGGGTAACGGTTCTTGATCTCAACCCAGGGATCTTCACCCAGTTGCTTCAGACCCAGTGATACGCGATTACGTTCGCGATCAAACTTGAGGATCTTAACGTCAATTTCCTGACCCACTTCAACAATCTCGGAAGGATGCTTGATACGCTTCCAGGCCATGTCGGTAATGTGCAACAGACCGTCAACACCACCCAGGTCTACGAAAGCTCCGTAGTCGGTCAGGTTCTTGACGATACCCTTAACAGACATACCTTCCTGCAGGGTTTCCAGCAGAGCGTCACGCTCTACGCTGTTGGCTGCTTCCATAACGGCGCGGCGAGAAACTACCACGTTGTTTCGCTTTTGATCCAGCTTGATAACTTTAAATTCGAGCTCTTTGCCTTCCAGGTGAACTGTCTCGCGAACGGGACGCACGTCAACCAGGGAACCAGGCAGGAAGGCGCGGATAGTATTGATATCGACAGTGAAGCCACCTTTGACCTTACCATTGATAATACCAGTAACCACGGCATCTTCTTCATGAGCAGCTTCGAGTTCTTTCCAGGACTCAGCACGCTTGGCTTTCTCGCGTGACAGTTTGGTCGCACCGAATCCATCTTCAACAGACTCAAGCGCCACTTGAACTTCGTCGCCAATAACGAGTACGCATTCACCGCTAGCATCCAGAAATTCGCCACGGGGAATAACACCCTCTGACTTCAATCCAGCGTGGACGGTAACCCACTCACTGTCTATGTCGATAACCACACCGGTAACAATAGAACCGGGTTCCATATCGACTGTTTTCAAGCTTTCTTCAAATAACTCAGCGAAACTTTCGCTCATTACATATACCCATTAATAAATGATGTCAGCAGTGCTACTGCTGTTACCGCGTCTCCAGCCGACCCGGGTCATCCCATAAAAGCTGCCAAACCTACCCTGACTGGAATCAGCAAGTAATGGCAGCACGATAATAATGCTATTTTAGAGGAAGATAGCCACTTTTAGCGGCTATTTTAACCCTCTTTTTGACACTTCCAGCATAACTCCATCGAACACCTGGTCGATGGGGATAGCTGTACTGTCAATGACAATAGCGTCTTCAGCAGGTATCAAAGGAGAGACCGCACGGCTTCTGTCACGTGCATCCCTCTCCTGGATATCCTCCAGAAGGCGCGGGAGACTAACACTTTCCCCCTTTGCAATCAACTGCTTGTAACGGCGCTCAGCGCGCTCTTCGGCACTGGCGGTGAGGAAAAACTTGAGGGGAGCGTTGGGGAACACCACTGTGCCCATGTCCCTGCCATCGGCCACCAGGCCCGGCGCCTGCAAAAACTCGCGCTGCCGTTCCAGCAGCGCTTCCCGAACGGCCGGGATAGCAGCCACGGTCGACGCACCGCGGCCACCTTCCTCTGTACGGATGGCGCGACTGATGTCCTCTCCTTTATAGGCAACCATCACCTCCCCCGTAGAGGCCATCTTAAAAGCCACTTCCAGATAGCGGGCAACGTCGGCCACGCCGGCATGGTCAGCCCAGCTAACACTCTCTATGAGACAGGCCTGCCCAACGACGCGATACAGAGCACCACTGTCCAGAAATCGCCAGTCCAGAGCTTCGGCCAGCAAGTGGCTGATAGTGCCTTTACCGGCACCACTGGGGCCGTCTATGGTAATGACAGGAACCGACGACATGGCTCAGTCTGCCTGCGCCGTAATTTGTAAACCCAGACCACGGGCCAGGGCATCAAAACCCGGAAACGACGTCGCTACGTGATCACAATCCAGCACCCGAATCTCCCGTTCCGCCCGCAGGGCTGAGATCGCAAAAGCCATGGCGATTCGGTGGTCATTGTAAGTGTGTATTTCACCCCCACCTATCGTGCCACCCTCAATAATAATGCCGTCATCAAGGACCTCGTTCTCGATGCCCAGTGTTGACAAACCCTCAGCCATAGCGGCTATACGGTCACTTTCCTTAACCCTTAATTCTTCGGCGCCCCGCAATACGGTACGACCCTCTGCGCAAGCTGCCGCTATAAACAAAGCCGGAAATTCATCTATAGCCAGTGGCACTTGATCCGCGGGTATGACGATGCCTTTGAGCGGCGCATAGCGCACGTGAATATCAGCCACCGGCTCTCCCCCCACTTCCCGCTCGTTTTTCAAGCTGATATCGGCACCCATCAGCTTCAATATATTCAACACGCCGATTCGGGTCGGATTAATGCCCACATGGGTAAGCAGTAAGTCGGAGCCCGGCGCGATACTGGCCGCTACCAAAAAGAATGTCGCCGACGATATATCAGAAGGCACATCGATATCCGTTGCGTGCAGGGCCTGGCCACCTGTCAGGCTAATCACGCCCTTATCCCGACTCACTGGATAGCCAAACCCTCGCAGCATACGCTCAGTGTGGTCACGGGTAGGGGCAGGCTCAGTCACTGACGTGACGCCCTGCGCGTATAATCCTGCCAGTAGCACACAAGATTTCACCTGGGCGCTGGCCATCGGCAAATCGTAGTGAACACCCTGTAAAGTCCGCCCCCCGGAAATGCGCAAGGGGGGGCGCCCCGCTTCAGCACTGCTGATTTGGGCACCCATGAGGGCCAGGGGGTCCATGACTCGCCCCATCGGCCGACCGCGCAGCGATTCATCTCCGGTCAGCACGCAATCAAAGGCCTGACCAGCCAAAAGCCCGGACAAGAGACGAATACTGGTACCAGCGTTCCCAAGGTCGAGAACATTTTCAGGTGCCTTCAAACCGTGTAGACCGACGCCACGGATGGTCACTTCGCCGTTGCAGGGCCCGTCAATGTCCACCCCCATTGCGCGAAAGGTGGCGACAGTCGCCAGGGCATCTTCGCCCTCCAAAAAGCCCGTTATCCGTGTCGTACCCTCGGCAACTGAACCGAGCATAATTGACCGATGGGAGATAGATTTATCCCCGGGGACCCGGGTTTCACCGGAGATCGTGCCACCGGGCATAACAGTAAATTTCATAGCAATATTCTCAGGACGATGAGCCACTGCGAGATGCAAGTATGGCTGCAAATTCATCACGAGCCTGTTTGGCTCGACTAAAGGTCTCCAGCAGCTGGCCGCCGCGCTCCTGCGCCACGTCTTCGCGCAATTCTGCCAGATGGCTGCTGAACAAATCGATCGCTGACAGCAGGGCGCTCTTGTTGGCCAGAGCAATATCCTTCCACATGACCGGGTCGCTGGAGGCGATGCGGGTGAAATCGCGAAATCCTCCCGCGGCGAAACGAAAGACCTCTTCACCGTCGTCGCTTTTCGCCAGCGCGTCAACCAAGGTGTAGGCCAACACATGTGGCAGATGACTGGTCGCGGCCAGAACCGCATCGTGACGATCAACCGCCATATCGACCACTTCCGCCCCCGTACTCGCCCACATGCGCCGCACCAACTCGACCGCAGCAGGATCATTTTCCTCCAGTGGCGTGAGGATTACCCGGTGGTCCACAAACAAATCATCGGTCGCGGCATCGACCCCGCTACGTTCAGAGCCCGCTATAGGGTGAGCCAGTACCAATTGGGGCGGCACTGCACCACAAACCTCCACAGCCGTGCGCTGTAGACTACCCTTTACGCTGGCAACATCAGTGATCACCGGCACCCGGTCTCTTCCCGCCAACCGCGGCAGTATCTGCTTCAACATTTCCGAAGCCACCAGCGTCGGGGTTGCGATCACGAGAATATCCGCCCTCTCAAGCGCTTCATCCAAATCCAGGGTGTACTCGTCAATCACACCCAGGGCGACGCCGCGTTCCAGCGAAGGTGTACGGTGCCCATAACCGATAAAACGCTGACTAAAGCCGCTTTTACGCAAGGCCCGGGCCAGCGAGCCGCCGATCAGGCCGAGACCAAGAATGACTACATTCTCTGCCGAATAGCTCATAGCGGTAACTGGAGCACCATAACTAGAGCATTTCCCGAGGGTAGGAACCCAGGAGTTTGAGCAAGGTTGACTGTTCTTCCAGCTCGCTAATAATGGCCGCGATCTTCCCATCCTGAACATGCCCTTCAAATTCGATAAAGAAGACGTAGGCCCACTTTTCAGTGCGTGAAGGACGGGTGTCTATACGCGTGAGACTGATCCCCTCACGCCGAAAAGGATCCAACAGGTTAAACAGGGCGCCTGGCTTGTTCCGACTCGAAACAATAATAGAGGTTTTGTCCATGCCACTGGGGGGAACCGACTCACGGCCAATGATCAAAAACCGGGTCGTATTATCTGCATAGTCTTCGATATGTTCAGCGAGTTTTTCCAAGTGGTAAAACTCGGTGGCCATATCCCCCGCTATCGCCGCCGTACCGGGCTCATTCGATGCCATACGCGCTGCTTCGCCATTGCTACTAACCGCCACTCGCTCAACGTGGGGCCAGTGTGTATCAAGCCAATTCCGACATTGGGCCAGAGCCTGCTGGTGTGCACAAATGCGCACAACATCCTGCGCTTTACTCTCTGCGCCGACCAGCAGATGATGAGCAATACGAATTTCCACTTCACCGGATATCTTCAGTCCGGAACCCATAAAATTATCGAGTGTATGACTGATCATACCTTCGGTGGAGTTCTCTACCGGCACCACCCCATAGTTGCATTGCCCGGATTCAACCTGAGTAAAAACGCTGTCGATGGTAGTCTGGGATACGCAGATTGCCGCATGGCCAAAGTGCTTGATGGCAGCGGCCTGGGTGAAAGTACCCTCGGGCCCAAGATAGGCCACCTGCAGGGGCTTCTCCAGTGCCAGACAAGCCGACATAATTTCCCGGAAAACATGGGCAACAGTCTCTGCCGCCAGCGGCCCCTGATTGCGCTCCATAATGCGAGAGAGCACCTGCGCCTCTCGCTCGGGTCGGTAGTAAACCACCTCGCTTTCTGGCTCACCGCGCTCCCCTGCGGCCTGAAGGTCAGCCAGTTTGATATCGGCAACCCGCTGCGCGCATTCAGCCCTACGATTGATCAGCACCTGGATCTCCTGATCTATCGCATCAATATCTGCCCTTATCTGACTGAGGTCTCTCTTATCGGCCATATTCACTCTTTTAGCGGTGCTTATCCGTTGTCTCGTTCGAAGTCCCGCATAAACGCGACCAGGGCATCTACCGCTTCCTCGCTGACTGCGTTATACAGGCTTGCACGCATGCCGCCAACCGAACGGTGACCTTTGAGGTTCAGTAAACCGGCCGCATCTGCCAGTTGCAGGAAACGCTTGTCCAGCGCAGCATCCGCCAGAATAAAGGGCACATTCATCAGTGACCGACTGGGGAGTTCCACCGGGTTGGAATAGAAATCACTACCGTCTATAGCGGCATAGAGTTTCTCTGCCTTACGACGATTCATTTGCTCAATGGCCGGCATACCGCCCTTCTCTACCAACCAGTCAAACACCAGAGCTGCAAGATAAAGCGCGAAGGTGGGCGGCGTATTGTACATAGAATCATTGTCTGCCGCGGTCTGCCAATTCAGCATAGCAGGACAACTGTCGGCAGCACGCCCCAACAAGTCCCTTCGGACAATAACCAGGGTAAGGCCTGCCGGACCGATATTCTTCTGCGCGCCGGCATAGATTACGCCAAACTGCGAGACATCTATGGGCCGGGAAAGAATCGTAGAAGACATGTCAGCCACCAGGGGCACGTCCACCTCGGGGGTCCAGAAATACTCAACGCCGCCAATCGTTTCATTCGGCGTGTAATGCAAATAGGCCGCATCGGAACTCAACTGCCAGCTATCTTGCAGAGGGATCGTGGAGAAGTTCGTACTCTCTGATGAGGCGGCGACATTGACGTTACAGAAGCGTTTCGCTTCGGCGATGGCCTTTTTGGACCACTGACCGGTATTAATATAATCGGCCGCAGATTTCCCATTGAGTAGATTCAACGGAACCGCGGAAAATTGTGTGCTGGCCCCGCCTTGCAGAAACAACACGGCGTAATCATCAGGTATCGACAGCAGGTCACGCAAGGTCTGCTCCGCATGCTCTGCGACGCCCACGACTTCAGGGCTCCGGTGGCTCATTTCCATCAGGGAAAGCCCTGTGCCATGCCAGTTCAGCATGTCATCACGGGCAGTCTCCAGGACGGATTGAGGCAGCGCCGCAGGGCCGGCACAGAAATTGTAACTACGGGTCATTTCGGCTATTTCCTTACAACGTAATGGGGAGACGGCACACTATTGTGAGCCGTCATCACCTGTTTCCTGTTCGCCTGGCTCAGCCGGGGCAACGTCACTCTCGGCGCCGGATTCTACGACACCCTCTTCATCGAAGATTGTCTCGGGGTCAGGCTCATCGATGCGCTCTACACCCACCAGATGCTCACCTTCTTTAGTACGAATCACGCGCACGCCCTGAGTATTCCTCCCCAGGAGAGAAATCTCATCGGCGCGTGTGCGCACCAGAGTGCCCTGATTGGAGATCAGCATCAATTCGTCACCATCGAACACCTGCACTGCACCTACCAGGTCGCCATTACGCTCACTGGTAGACATGGCGATCACACCTTTATTACCTCGCCCCTTGGTAGGAAACTCGGTGATAGCGGTACGCTTACCATAGCCGTTGACACTGGCCGTCAGTACATTGCCGTTTTCCTGCGGGATAATCAGGGAAATCATACGATGGCCATCTCCCAGACGGATGCCACGCACACCACGGGCTGTCCTGCCCATGGCACGAATATCGCCTTCGCGGAATCGCACAACCTTGCCCTCGGAACTGAACAGCATGACATCACAGTCACCCGTCGTGATGGCCGTGCCTACCAGCACATCACCTTCATCCAACTCCAGTGCCCGCAATCCGACGCTGCGCTGACGCGCAAAATTCGTCAATTCAGTTTTCTTTACGGTGCCATATTCAGTGGCCATAAAGATGAAATGGCCCTCGGTATACTCCTCCACTGGCAGGATAGAGGTCACCCGTTCGTTGTCTTCCAACGGCAGCAAATTCACCATAGGACGCCCTCTGGCATTCCGGCCAGCAAGGGGGATCTGGTATACCTTCAACCAGTACACTTTACCGACATTGGTAAAACATAAAATGGTGGCGTGGGTACTGGCGATGAGCAAATGCTCAACAAAATCTTCGTCCTTAACAGCGGTGGCCGACTTACCCATGCCGCCACGACGCTGGGCCTGATAATCGGTCAACGGCTGGGTCTTGGCATAGCCACCATGAGAAATAGTGACCACCCTGTCTTCTTCAGTAATCAGATCTTCCACAGTCAGATCGTGCTGGGAGGCACTTATCACGGTCCTGCGCTCATCCCCATAGTTCTCTACGACTTCCCGCAGTTCATCTCGAATAACTTGCTTCAGACGCTCTGAGTCTCCCAGAATATCCAGAAAGTCTGCGATCTCGAGCAGTCGCTCCTGGTATTCACCGATTAACTTCTCGTGCTCCAGACCGGTCAGTCGGTGCAAACGCAAATCGAGTATGGCCTGGGCCTGGACGGGTGACAGGAAGTACTGCCCGTCTCTGAGGCCGTACTGTGCCTCCAGCTCATCCGGACGGCAAGCATCGCTACCCGCCCGCTCCAACATGCCAGAGACTTCGCCCGGACTCCAGGACTGAGCCAACAGCTTCTCCCTGGCCTCGGACGAACTGGGTGACGCCTTGATCAGGGCGATGATCGGATCGATATTGGCCAGGGCAATCGCCAGACCTTCAAGAATGTGACCACGTTCACGCGCCTTTCGCAGCAGGTATACCGTGCGCCGTGTCACCACTTCCCTGCGGTGACGAATAAATGCTTCAATAATTTCTTTGAGGTTCAGGATTTTCGGTTGGCCATCGACCAGGGCAACCATATTGATGCCGAACACCGACTGCAGCTGGGTTTGGGCATAGAGATTGTTGAGTACAACATCGCCAATCTCTCCGCGGCGCAACTCGATAACCACTCGCATACCGTCTTTATCAGACTCATCACGTAACTCTGTGATGCCTTCAATTTTCTTCTCTTTTACCAGTTCCGCTATACGCTCAATCAAACGCGCCTTATTCAACTGATAAGGCAATTCGTGAATGAGAATTGTATCCTTGCCCTTTTTCTCGTCGCTGATGACTTCGGCTTTGGCCCTAACGTAAATACGACCTCTACCCGTGCGATACGCCTGGATGATACCTGCCCGACCATTGATGATGGCGCCCGTGGGGAAATCCGGTCCGGGAATGTGCTCCATCAATTCATCGACGGTCAGATCGGGGCTATCTATCAAGGCAAGACAGCCGCTGACCACTTCATTCAGGTTATGTGGCGGAATATTCGTCGCCATACCCACTGCAATACCAGAGGAACCGTTTATCAGTAGATTGGGCACCCGGGTAGGCATAACAGCAGGGATGCGCTCAGTGCCATCGTAGTTGTCGACAAAATCTACCGTTTCCTTGTCCAGGTCGGCCAGTATGTCGTGCGCAATCTTGCGCATGCGAATCTCGGTATAGCGCATCGCCGCAGCGGAGTCACCATCAACCGAACCGAAATTGCCCTGGCCGTCGACCAGCATATAACGCAGCGAGAAGGGCTGGGCCATACGAACAATCGCTTCATAGACTGCAGAGTCGCCATGCGGGTGGTACTTACCAATCACATCACCCACCACACGTGCGGACTTCTTGTACGCCTTGTTCCAGTCGTTATTCAACTCGTTCATGGCAAAGAGAATGCGCCTGTGCACCGGCTTCAGGCCATCCCTTACATCGGGCAGGGCCCGGCCAACAATTACGCTCATCGCGTAGTCAAGATAGGACTGCTTCAGTTCATCCTCAATATTGACGGGAACTATTTCTCCGGCTAAATCACCCATGTACTACGATTTCCTTCACATCTAGCGATAGGGCATTATTTTTCTGTAATGGCCCCGATTCGGTGAGCGCCGGACAACAGCAACAATTGCTGTGAGGCACCCCTTTGATACGACCCGCGCATTATACGGATTTCACTGCCGTCTCGCTATGTTTTTGCCGATTATCGCTGCTTTTTCCCCGCATCTAGCGCCACCCGCAGGATTTTGCGGTTATACTGCGGCGCGAGCACGGAAATCACCGCTAAAACAGCCCAATCTGGTGGTTTTTTGCACAATTCTTAGCCCGGTTTTCCCTGGAGGAGCGCACCAAGCATGCACCCGATTCCCGAGACGGCGGATACGCTTATTCATGCGGGCTGTGTTATCCCCATCGTACCCACTGGCACAGTGCTTACCGAACACAGTATCGCCATTACCAACGGGCTCATTACCGCTATCGTGCCGCGCGACCAGACACACGTCATTACCGCCACAAAAGAAGTGGAACTGGCGGAGCATGCGCTTATGCCAGGCCTCATCAACTGCCACGGTCACGCTGCCATGAGCCTGTTGCGGGGCTACGCCGACGATCAGCCGTTGATGCCCTGGCTGGAACAGCACATCTGGCCTGCCGAAGCGGCCCATGTCAGCGAAGAATTTGTCGCCGACGGTGTGGAGTTGGCGATCGCGGAAATGATCCGCTCGGGCACAACAACCTTCAGCGACATGTACTTTTTCCCCGATGTCGCCGCCGAGACCGCCAGCCGATTAGGTATGCGCTGCCAGATCAGTTTCCCCATATTTGACTTCCCGACGGTGTGGGCGCGCGACGCCGAAGAATACATCAGCAAAGGCATTAAACTGCTACGTCAGTTCAGGCACAGTGAGCTGATAGCGATCGTCTTCGGCCCCCACGCACCCTATACGGTATCAGAAGCCACCCTGACCAGAATTGCCACCCTGACTAATGAACTGGACCTGGCGGTGCACATCCACCTGCACGAGACCACTGGAGAGGTGCTACAGGCTGTTGAAGAACATGGCGAGCGGCCGCTTGATAGCCTCAACCGACTGGGACTGTTAGGCCCCAAAACCCAGTGTGTGCATATGACGGACCTGGGCGAGCAGGACCTGGACCTACTGGCTGAAACGGGTGCCCATGTCATCCACTGTCCCAGATCCAACATGAAACTTGCCTCCGGTATCTGCCCAACCAGCAAGCTTATCGCCAGAGGGATAAATGTCGCCCTGGGCACTGACAGCGCCGCCAGCAACAACAGCCTCAATATGTTTAGCGAAATGCAGGCTGCCGCCCTGCTGGCAAAGATCCACAGTATGGACGCCACCGCGGTACCGGCCGCCGGGGCACTGGAGATGGCAACCATCGCTGGCGCTCGCGCATTGGGTATCGATGACAAGGTAGGCAGCCTGGAAGTGGGCAAAGCGGCAGATATTATCGCGGTGGATCTCAGCCAGCTGGAAACACAGCCTCTGCACAACCCGCAGTCACAACTGGTTTACGCCTGCAATGGCAGCCAGGTGAGCCACAGTTGGATCAACGGCCAACAAGTACTGGATGATCGGCAACTCACCCAGATCGACCAGACAGCGCTGGCCGCCAGAGTACGAGGCTGGCAACAACGTATACGCGAAGAATCGGAAGCAAGCTAACATGACAACGAGTAATGTAGATCCACTGGAAATTGCCAAGTTTGAAGCACTGGCCTCTCGCTGGTGGGATCGTAGTAGTGAGTTCAAGCCCCTGCACGAGATCAACCCCCTGCGCGCAAACTTTATCGATGAGCGCTCGCCGGTCGCCGGGAAGAACCTGGTTGATATCGGCTGCGGCGGTGGCATCCTGGCCGAATCCATGGCGCAACGGGGGGCGGTGGTAACCGGCATTGATATGGGCGAGGCACCTCTGACCGTCGCCAAAATACACCAGCTGGAATCCGGTGTGGAGGTCGATTATCGTCAGTGCACCGCAGAGCAACTGGCAGAAGACGAAGCCGGCAGTTTCGATATTGTTTGTTGCCTGGAAATGCTGGAGCACGTCCCCGAGCCCGGCTCAGTCATCGCAGCCTGTGCCGCGCTGGCCAAACCAGGTGGCAAGCTCTATTTCTCAACCATCAACCGGAACCCCAAGGCTTTCGCATTTGCCATCGTCGGCGCAGAGCACATATTAAAGCTTTTGCCTGCGGGCACCCATGAATACGCCCGATTCATAAAACCATCCGAATTGGCCGGCTGGATACGCCACGCCGGACTGGTACTGGAAGAGATGACGGGCTTGCTTTACAACCCCATCACCAAACACTATCGACTGGATGCCAGGGATGTCTCCGTCAATTATATGGTTCATGCGAGCAAACCCGAATGACGAAACCACCTGAAGATTTACGGGCGGTTATTTTCGACCTGGACGGCACGCTCGTCGATACCGCGGATGAGTTTATCGTCGTGGTGCAAGCGCTGCGTGCCGAGCACGGCCATAGTGACATGAGTGAAGACCTGATCCGGTCCACCGTATCCAATGGCGCTAGAGCGCTGGTTACCCTGGCCTTGGGTATCCAGGAAGAAGACCCTGGCTTCGAAACCTTGCGACTACGACTACTGGACATTTACAGCGAAGTGATTGGCAGTTCTGCCAGGCCCTATGAAGGGATTGAAGATCTACTTGCCGAACTTGACGACCGCAGCATCCAATGGGGAATTGCAACGAACAAACCCCGGGCCTATACCGAACCCCTGCTGGACCGCCTCGCCATTAAACCTGCACCGGGCAGTGTCGTCTGTCCCGATGATGTAGGAGAGCGAAAGCCGCACCCCGAATCGCTATACCTCAATTGCAAACAACTGGGCTGCGCGCCCCACCAGGCGATTTACGTCGGCGACCACCTGAGAGACATTGAGGCCGGCCGCCGCGCAGGCATGTATACCATCGCTGCCGCCTACGGTTATATCGAAGCCCACGACAACCCCGACACCTGGAATGCTGATATCACTGTCAATCACAGTACAGAATTGCGCAGCCTGATTCTCCCCTAGCGTACCTCGCCACCCATCTGGACTTCCAAACATGAATATTTCGCACATACCCGCAACTTATACCACTAGCGACAACAGCCTCGCGGGCAAGACAATTCTGATTACCGGCGCTGGGGACGGCATAGGCCGGGCGGCAGCACTCAGCTACGCCGGGGCCGGCGCCACGGTCATTCTGCTCGGTCGAACCGTGGAGAAACTGGAGGCAGTGTACGATGAGATTCTGGCCGCAGGCGGACCAGAGCCCGCTATCTACCCGATGGACCTGGCCAATGCCGGCGACGATGAAGGCCGGGACTGCGCCCAAGCTATAGGCAAGGAGTTTCCCCACCTGGACGGCCTGTTACACAACGCCAGCGTCCTGGGTGAGCGCAGACCCATTGAAAGCGCCAGCCTGTCCGCCTGGGAGCAAGTGATGCAGGTGAATGTCAACGCCCAGTTTCTTCTCACGCACCACCTGCTGCCCTTGTTACAGGCTGCTGCCAGCGCGTCCATCATCTTTACCTCATCCGGTGTGGGTCGTACCGGAAAGGCCTATTGGGGGGCATACGCCGTTTCAAAGTTTGCCACTGAGGGCCTGATGCAGGTACTGGCGTCTGAGCTGGAAAATACATCTTCTGTCAGGGTTAACAGCCTTAACCCAGGGGCCACCAACACAGCCATGCGCCGCGAGGCCTATCCCGGCGAGGACCCGGCCAGCAACCCTTCGCCAGCGGACATTATGTCAGCGTATATTTATCTGATGAGCGATGACAGCGGTGGAGTTAGCGGGCAAGCCTTTAACGCGCAGGCCTAAAATTTGGCTCATCCCGTATTTGTGGGATGGGTGGTGCTATTCCCGTTCTGACTGTTGATCGGAGCATTAGGAGGAGCTTTAAAGCCGGGCCTACTCGGGACGCTGCTTTCCAGTCGCTCCACGGGATTCGCTTGGTGGAAAGCAGCCTCCCGAGCAGACCCTCCCCACAGCGCTATTTCCCAGTTTAAAAAGTGGGGTCAGATAAGACTTCCTGATAGTCAGGCGAAACCACAAAGGCTTCGACTCGAAAAGTCTTATCTGACCCCACTTTCTAGCGTATTGAGTTATTCGATCCACTGTTGGAGGTTAAGGACAGGAAAACGCCATCTTACCAAGCGAATTTCGTGGAGCGACTAAGATGGCGTTTTCCTGTCCTTAACCGGTAGAGGTACCCATAGACCAAGAGTGGGCCGACCGTTCAAATTCCCGTTAACGCACAATGAACCTAAAATTTCCCTTTCTTGCGCGCTTTGCCGCGACCATGGCGCTTGCCAAACTGGCGCTCCATGACTTCGCGTTCCTTGAGTGTATTGCGCTTGAGATCCTTGGTATCGAGCTGCGCAATACGGTAAAGACCCTTGACCTCTTTACGTTCGAGCTCAGTCCACTGCCCCTGCTTTACCCGGGAGGGAATAAAAACCTCGCCATAACGTACCCGTTTTAACCGGGACACAGTGAGCCCCTGGGACTCCCACAAACGACGCACTTCCCGATTACGGCCTTCCATGAGAACAACATAAAACCAGCGATTAATCCCTTCGCCGCCGCCATCCTGTATATCGGTAAACCGTGCCATGCCATCCTCGAGCATCACACCTTCGGTCATCTGCTTGAGCATCTCGGGCTGCACTTCACCCATGACACGAACCATGTACTCACGTTCAATATTGGACGAGGGGTGCATGAGGGAATTGGCCAGTTCGCCATCGGTAGTAAACAGCAATAGGCCTGAGGTGTTGTAGTCCAGTCGACCAATAGAAATCCAACGGCCTGATTTGAGCTTGGGCAGCCGTTCAAATACCGTACTGCGCCCCTGCGGGTCTTTGCGGGTACACACTTCGCCAGTGGGCTTATGGTAAAGAATACAGCGCGTCTCAACCGCCAGCGCTACCTTCAGGGGCTTGCCATCCACGGTAATTCGCGCCTCACCATCAACACGATCACCCAGGGTAGCCACCTGCGCATTCACTGTAACGCGGCGCGATTCAATCCAACGCTCCATCTCCCGCCTGGAACCGAGACCGGAACGGGCAAGTACCTTTTGCAGCTTCTCTCCGGCTTTGGGTGCCACTGTTTCCGGGGCCGCTTCCTCTGCAACCACACTGGATCCACCCTTACCAGGACGCCTACCGGAACCCTTTCCCGAACTCTTGCTCGGACTCTTTCCCGGATTCTTACCGGGGCTCTTGCCTGAATAATTTGCCATAATCAGGATCGCTGCTCGGATTCTACGTCTGAGTCCTGGGCGTGCTCATCTTTCTCTTGAATTTCGGTTTCTTCCTGGGCTTCCAGATCACTGAATTCGACCGGATCAGCGCTGACTTCATCTACGCTTTCTTCCTGGTCCAGGTCCAGGTCCTGCTCCTGCATGACAGACTCATCCGCTACATCTTCTTCCGACTCTACATGATCTGTACCACCGACGACCGTTAACCCCGGCCCATCGCCGCCTGCAGCCTGCTCGGCCGCTTCCTTTTGTAAGGATTCAGGCAGCGGCTCAGTAAACCCAAGTTCCGCGTTCAGCGTCTCCAGGTCGCGAATTTCAGCAAGCGCCGGCAGCTGATCCAGGTTCTTGAGGTTAAAATAGTCCAGGAATTGACGAGTCGTCGCATACATCGCCGGCCGACCGGGCACATCGCGATGCCCCACCACACGAACCCATTCGCGCTCATGCAGCGTCTTGATAATATTCGAGCTCACCGCCACACCGCGTATCTCCTCAATTTCACCACGCGTAATGGGTTGTCGATAAGCTATTAATGACAAGGTCTCAAGCAGTGCGCG
Organism: Halioglobus sp.; assembly: GCA_036960305.1. GTDB lineage: Bacteria > Pseudomonadota > Gammaproteobacteria > Pseudomonadales > Halieaceae > JBALVT01. The sequence continues at coordinate 31,999 of JBALWA010000043.1, forward strand.
CGAATACTTCTGTGGACGTTCGTGCCACAACCTCGCCACCCACTGACTCAGCGACTGACGCACCTGAAAGCGAAACCCACTGGCGACTTCCTGCAGTTCAAAACCACGATCTTCGCAACGCTGGGCAACGGCTTCGAGCGCCTCCCGAATATCGGCGTTATCGGGCCGCTCATGCTCTTCAAACAAATCGCCCAATTGCGCAACGCTCAAGGGCTTGCCCGCCGCCAGTAACGCGCCCTCTACAATCTGAACAAGTCCGATTTCTGACATTTTATTCTGACCTTGCCTTAACGTGAATGGGACCAAAATTTTCCGTTTGCACAATTTCCACCAGAGATTCCTTGATCAACTCCATAATTGCCAGAAAGGTAACCACCACGCCCAGCTTGCCCTCATTGGCTGAAAACAAGGAAACAAAGGGCACGAACTGCTGGCCTGCCAGGCGGTCCAATACCTCGGACATTCGCTCTCTTGTCGACAAAGCCTCTCTCGAGATGTGATGGCTTTCAAACATATCCGCCCGCCGCATCACTTCCCCAAGCGCCAGTAACAGCTCGCGCATATCGACATCTGGATCAGATCGGGTCCGGTTTAAATCCGGTGGATTTGCACTGCCTAACCAGGTATCACGCTCCAGCCTGGGTATTTCCTCGATGTCTTCTGCGGCCTTTTTAAACCGCTCGTATTCCTGCAACCTTCTAATGAGCTGAGCCCTGGGATCCTCTTCCTCATCCTCCAATTCAGCAGAACGCGGCAGCAACATGCGCGATTTAATCTCGGCCAGCATGGCGGCCATCAACAGGTATTCTGCTGCCAACTCGAATTGGCTTGCCTCCATCATTTCAACGTACTGCATATACTGGTTGGTGATCTCGGAGACATCGATCTCCAAAATGTCCAAATTTTGCCGACGAATCAGGTAAAGCAACAGGTCCAGAGGGCCTTCGAAGGCCTCCAAAAAAACCTCCAGCGCCTGCGGAGGAATGTACAAATCCTTGGGCAATTCAGTCATTGCCTGCCCCATCACGACGGCAAAAGGCATTTCGCCCTGTTGCGGCGACGGCTCCGATGTGGGCGAAGGTGGCAATTGCGTCTCTTCACCCGGAAGCTGTTGCTCGGGGGCTTGTTCTGTGGGGGGATTGGGGTCCATTACTGACACGGGCTTACCTTCTCATTGCCTGGGGCCAGTATACCTGACTAATTTTGAAATGGCGCGATATCGCCCTTCCCAGCACGCAAAATAAGCGGCGTATCATCCGCCAGATCTACCACCGTGGTCGCCTCCATGCCACAGTAACCGCCGTCGATAACCAGGTCGACTGCGTGCTCAAGCGTTTGGCGAATATCGTAGGGGTCTATCAAGGGGTCATCATCCCCGGGCATGATCAGGGTAACGCTCATCAGGGGCTCGCCCAGGTCTGCCAGCAGCGCATCCACAATAGCGTTATCCGGAACCCGCAAGCCCACGGTTTTTCGTTTTGGGTGCATCAGTCGCTTGGGCACTTCCGAGGTGGCTTTCAAAATGAAGGTGTAAGGGCCGGGCGTGCTGTGTTTGAGCAGACGATAAGCGGTATTGTCAACACGTGCATAGGTGGCAATCTCGGACAAATCCCTGCATACGAGGGTAAAGTTGTGTCTCGCATCGAGATTCCGTATGCGCCGAATACGATCCAGGGCATTTTTGTCCCCTATATGGCAACCCAGCGCGTAGGCCGAGTCCGTGGGGTAGACGACAACGCCGCCCGCGCGAATGATATCTGCCGCCTGGCGGATCAAACGGGACTGCGGGTTATCCGGGTGTATTTGAAAAAACTGACTCACGACTTCGCTCTATTTTCAATTTCAGACCACCGCTCCCAAACTCCCGGCAGCCCCTTCAGGAGGCGCAATTCTACACCGATTTTCGCACCGAAAGGGCTATCCCTGTGGAAATCGCTGCCCGCAGTGACCTCCAGTTCAAATTCTACAGCCAGACGCTGAAGCTGGGCGATCTGATCAGCCCCCTGCCTTCCATTGATGAGCTCGATCGCCGCACCACCAGACGCTTTGAAGTCAACGACCAGGCGACGCAGCTTCATGCGGGTAAAACGATAGTGCAAAGGATGTGCAATAGCAGCAACACCACCGGATTCGACAATCCAATGGGTAACCTCGGCCAAGGTCGGCCAAAAAGCTTTCACGTCACCCATTTTGCCCCGACCCAGGTATTTATCGAAAGCGGCACCAAAATCCTTCACATGGCCCTGCTCTATCATCCATGCTGCAAAATGGGGGCGCCCGATCTGACTCTCGCCCGCCTGAGCCAATGCCCCCTCCATAGCACCGCGAAAGCCACGTTTCTCCAGCCTTTCGGCGATTTTCTCGGCCCTGGCAATACGCGCACCCTGGAGCACCGACAGCCCATGAGCCATCGCCGGGTGATCGCAGTCTATTCCTAGGCCCAGTATGTGGATATTTGCCCCGGACCACTGGCAGGATAACTCTACGCCCGGTATAAGGGTTATTTCTCCCAAAACCTGAGTATAATACTTGGCCGCTGCACGATAGCCCGCCACCGTGTCGTGATCCGTGATCGCCAGCTGGGAAATTCCCGACTCGCGCGCTCGATCCAGCAGTTCGCCAGGGCTCAAAGCCCCATCGGATGCGGTAGTATGAGTATGAAAATCTATTAACACATTGTTACACTTTGGGCCCGGGAGATTACCGGGTGGCGTATCACCGGTTCAAATAAACAGTTTATCAGTCGGAGCTAGCTCGAATCTATGAAGCAATTGGCAGAATTTATCCCCATTGCACTCTTTTTTATCGTCTATCAGTTAAAAGGCGAAGAGATAGCAATCGCTGGCTGGACCTATCAATTTGACGGTATTTTTTCCGCCACCACGGTGCTTATCATTGCCACTGTGCTCCAGGTCGTCCTGACCTATGTATTCACCCGCGAACTGGAAAAACGGCTGATATGGCTATTGCTGGCGGTCTGCGTGTTCGGCGGAGCAACTCTGATTTTCCGCAACCAGATGTTCATTCAGTGGAAGCCCACCATATTCAACTGGGTTCTCGCGATCGCCTTTGGTGCCTCCCAGTACATAGGAGAGAAAAACCTGATGGAAAGAACCCTGGGCGGGCAGATTCAACTGCCAAAAGGGGTCTGGCGCCGGCTTAACCTCCTTTGGGTGGCCAACTTTGCCATCGTGGGCGCACTGAACATCTATGTCGCCTACTCCTATACCGAGGCATTCTGGGTGAGCTATAAGCTGTACTCAGCCATTGGTTTTACCCTGGTGCTTACCATTCTGACCGCCCTGCTGATCAGCCCTCACATAAAAGAAGAGCAACTCGCTGAAAAATAAGGAACACCGACATGCACTATGCCATTCTTTGTGAGGATATCCCCAACAGCCTGTCCGCGCGACAAAAGGCCAGACCTGCCCACCTGGAACGTATCCAGGGCCTGGTGGATGAAGGGCGACTGCTGGCTGCTGGACCACACCCTGCGCTGGACACTGAAGATCCGGGAGAAGCCGGCTTTACCGGCAGCCTGATTATCGCTGAATTCAGTTCCCTGGAAGCCGCCACCGTATGGGCTGACTCTGACCCCTATGTTGACGCAGGTGTTTTCAAAAAAGTCACAGTAAAACCCTACAAAGTTGTACTTCCCTGAGCTTAAAATTGGCTGCGAAGGGCGGTACACTAGCACGCCTAGTACCCAAACCTGAATATAAGGACTCTATTTTGCGACGCGCACTACCTCTCACCCTGCTCCTTTTGATACTGGCAGGAGCCAGCCAGGCTGCCAATGCCAAAATCCAATATGTCAGCGACACGCAGTATATTCCCCTGCGCAGTGGTCCCGGGAACGATTACCGCATCACACACCGCGGCATCCCCTCGGGCACTCGACTGGACATAAAACGTACATCAGACAACGGCGAGTACGCTGAAATTGTTACCGCAAAGGGAACCAAAGGCTGGATACGCACTCAATACCTGATGTCGGAACTCCCGGCACAGAATAAGGTGGCTGCGGCGCAATCAAAAGCCGAGGCACTGGGCAAAGAAAATAGCAAACTCAAAGCCGCTGCCAAGGAATTGAGTGGCGAGCGCGTTGAACTGCTGAACTCTGTAAATAATACCGAGGGCAATCTCAACCAGATAACGGAGGAATTGACCCAACTCAAGCAAATTTCAGGTCAGGCGGTACAGCTGGATATCGACAACCGGCGCTTGACGCTGGAAACAGAAGAGCTGCGTTCAGCCGGAGAAATGCTGGAAGCCGAAAATCGACGTCTGCAGGACAATCTGGACAGCGAGGCCTTTATGAACGGTGCACTGGCAGTACTACTGGGCGTTATTATCACACTGGTCGTCCCGCGCCTTTTTCCAAAACGCCGCAAAAGCTCCAGCTGGGCTTAATTAATGGAACTCACCACTATGATCATGAAAAATCTGTTTTTATCTCTCGCTCTTACTCTCTCTCTGGGGGCGCAGGCAGAAAATAGCGCCTCTGAAACGACGGCGCCCAACCCCCTGGTGATGATCAAAACCAACCAGGGCGATATCACCCTGCGCCTGTTTCGCGACAAGGCCCCTATCACCGTGGATAATTTCCTGAGCTACGTTGACAGCGGCCACTACAGCGGCACCATTTTTCACCGTGTTATTCGCAAGTTCATGATCCAGGGTGGCGGTTTTCTGCCGGACATGACGGAAAAAGCCGTGGGGGATCCCATCGTCAACGAATCGAAAAACCGGCTTCACAATGTTCGCGGATCCGTCGCGATGGCCAGAACCAACGAACCCAACTCTGCCACCGCCCAATTTTTCATTAACCATCGCACCAATCTGCAGCTGGACTGGGCACCTGGCCGCGAGGGCTACGCCGTTTTCGGTGAGGTGGTGGACGGAATGGATGCAGTGGACTTCATGGCCTCTGCTCCCGTGGAAAATCTCGGCCCCTTTGGCGACGTCCCCGTTGAGCCAATTATTATTACCGAGATCATACGCACCGACGCACCATGATCGCGCTAAGCGTTAATCTGAACAAGATTGCCCTGATCCGTAACTCCAGGGATACCCTCAATCCGGACATTCCCCTGCACGCGCAAATGTGTATTGATGCGGGTGCGGATGGGATCACTGTCCACCCTCGCCCGGATCAGCGCCACATCCGCGCACAAGATTGCTTCGATCTGGCCGCCATGCTGTCCGTGGAGTTCAATATTGAGGGTAACCCCATGACCGGCCCACGCAAAAGTGACCGTCCCGGTGTCGGTGACTACCCCGGGTTCATGGACCTGGTAAAGGAGATTCGCCCCGCCCAATGTACCCTGGTCCCCGATGGCGACAGCCAACTGACGTCCGACCACGGCTTTGACCTCAAACGCGACGGCGACACGGTTGCGCCACTGGTAGCTGAACTCAAGAGCCTGGGCATTCGCACCAGCCTCTTTATGGACCCGGACCCAGAGCAAATTCGCCTGGCAGCGCAAACCGGCACAGATCGCATCGAGCTGTATACCGAGGCCTACGCTGCAGCCTGCCTGAACAACCAGGACGTGGATGTAGTTTTCCGGCGATATGTAGAAGCCGCCGAGGTTGCTGCACAAGAGGGACTCGAGTTGAATGCAGGCCACGATCTGGACCTCAACAATCTCCCTCGCTTTTCAAAATTGGCAGGCCTCAAGGAGGTCTCTATTGGCCACGCCCTGGTGGTAGACGCTATCCGAATGGGCCTGGACAACACCATCGCCGCCTATCAGACCGCACTGGGAAATCAGAGGTAACAAACCGACATGCTTAACCCCGAACAGGAAGGGAAGCTGATCGCCCTGCTGGATAAGCAGGAAATAACCGAATTGGTCCACAGCTATTGCAATGCGGCCGATCGCCACGATCACGAAAAAATGCGTTCGCTTTATCACCCTGACGCGATCGATGACCACGGTTCCTTCTTCAAGGGACTGGCCATGGACTTTATCGACAAGCTGCCGGAAATTCAGGCGCCAATGGAGATCCTCCATCACAACGTCACGACACTGAACATCGCGCTGGACGGCGACCGTGCGGAGGGCGAAGTCTATATTCTCGCCTTCCATAAGGTGAAGACCGACGGCGACTCAATGGACATGCTGATAGGCGGTCGCTATTTTGACAAATACGAGAAGCGTGACGGGGTATGGAAATTCAGTCATCGGGCAGTCGTCGCGGACTGGGCCCACTCGCATCACCCGTCGCTGGTCAATTTGGACAACCCAATGATTGAGGGGTCCCACATCGGCAAGCCCGGCCCGAGCGATCCCTCCTATGATTTTTTCGAACTGTTCAAACGCGGACAACGATAGAAAACAACGCGCCTAATTCTCGGCTAAGTAAATCCGCACATCCCTGAATTCGGCGGACTCATCCAGGTCCGGCAAGGTCCATCCCTCACGCCGGGCAACGGGCCTGTACGGGGGGTGTGAAAAGTCTCTAACCCGGGAGTCGGCGATAAGTACTTTATCCGCGCGCTGGGTAAAACGGTCCAACCAGACAAAGTTACTCTTGTCGTAGAGCACATCCGCCACAATAATCAGGTCAATGTCCCCATCAATATCGTTGTAGTCGGACGCCAGGGTTAAATTCACACCATTGCGTTGCGCATTGAGGCCGGTGGCATCCAGCGCCAGAGTATCGATATCACAGGCAATCACTTCTTTGGCGCCGGCCAGGGCAGCCGCAATCGCGACAACGCCCGAACCGCAACCAAAATCCAGCACGCGTTTCCCCCGGACCCAGGCAGGGTCGGCCAACAAAAACTGGGCAAGAACCTGTCCCGAGGCCCAGCAAAATACCCAGTACAGCGGGTGATCCATAATCCGCGAAATTTCCTCCTGGGTGAGCGCGCCCTGGGGGTAATCGGCATTCAACAGTGCCAACGAGATTGGCGGCGAGGTCTCCAGGCTGATAGATTCAAGCCTGGCCCGGGGTAAAAGAGCCCGCAAATTGTTTGTGAGTAACTGTGCTGGTGACATAGGGTAGATAGTGACAAAATTTCCGCTGACTTGCACCTGCCGGTGTTACTTGGCTGTTCGCCGCTCGCCCTATAGAATGCTTCCCCATGCCAGACACGCCCTATCTCGTCCCTCACAGCCAGGAAGAAATCATCATCATTCATGAGGATGATGACCTGCTGCTGGTAAGAAAGCCCGACCTGTTGCTCACCATACCGGGTCGCCACCCCTTGAACAAAGACTGTCTGATCAGACGTTTACAGCTGCAATACCCGACCGCCAGCGTTGTTCACAGACTGGATCTGGACACATCCGGCATTATGGTAATCCCCCTGAACAAGCCCACTCACGCGCATATCAGCCGACAGTTCCAGGAACGTAAAGTGGAGAAATCCTACCTTGCGGTGGTATTCGGCTCAGTCCAGAAAGACTGCGGGGAAATCGATCTTCCCATCGCACCGGATTGGGATAATCGCCCACGGCAGGTAATCTGCCACGAACGGGGTAAACAGGCTCTCACACGCTATGAGGTTGAGTCTCGAGGGACAGATCGCAGCCGGCTGGTTCTGCGCCCGGTCAGCGGTCGTTCACATCAGTTACGCATTCATTTACGTGAAATCGGCCACCCCATACTGGGCTGCGACATGTATGCTCATGAAGAAGCTCTGGGCATGGCGGACAGGCTGATGCTACACGCCACCAGCTTAGGGTTTGAGCACCCTACAAGCGGTGAATGGCTGTACGGCGAGAGTCCTGCCGATTTCTAGTCACCGTCCAGGTAGCTGCACCAGTCACTCCAGCTACCCGCATAGAGAGTGGCGGCCTCTCTGCCGGCGAGCGCAAGAGAAAACAGGTTTACACAGGCGGTAACCCCTGACCCACAGTAAACCACAAGCTCCCCTGCATCGAGGGCGTCCCCCAGGTGTTCCCGCTGCTGCGGGGTATTTCCCACGATCCCGGTCGCCGATGTCACTCCCTGCCAGGGACGATTGATCGCGCCGGGAATATGACCCGCCACAGGGTCAATCGGTTCTTCCAGGCCGCGATAACGACGCTCCTCCCTGGAATCCAGCAGCAGTGCCCCTCTTTGCTGAGCCTGTTTCAGACCCTCGATATCACACACCCCTGAAAAAACACTCCCGGATACAGGCGCACAGGCGTTTGCGGCGGGCGCATCATTTAACTCGGGCTCCTGGCCTAAAGCCAACCAGGCCTGATATCCGCCATCCAACAGGCGCGGAGGTTTAAAACCCAGGCTGCGCATCAACCACCACAGCCGCGCACTGAAGGCGAGACGGGAGTCATCATAGGCGACAACGTCTGTATCCGGACCCACACCCAGACTCGCGAGCTTCGATGCGAAACCGTCGGCATCCGGTAGCGGGTGACGACCACCATAACGCTGAACAGGCCCCGCCAGATCGGTATTAAGGTCCAGGAAATACGCGCCGGGAATATGCCCTTGGCGATAGAGCGCTTGCCCCTGTAAGGGGTCTGCAAGCGAAAACCGGCAATCGATTAATACTACGCCGGGGGCTAGCGCTAAATCCCCGGGCTGGATCACTGAGGCTGAAGACATGAACGGTTCCCTATCGCTGGTATCGGACGGGCAAACAAGCGCAGCCTACACTGCCCCAACAGGAGTGACAAATGCGATGGCCGGGTGCAGAATGACTGCAGCAACCTGTGAACCTACCCGCAAGAGGATTTCATGCAAAAATACGATGGTTTGAATGAACAAATGGTGCAACGATTCGCGCCGCAACCGGGTCGCAGAGACTTACTGCCAGAACTGAGCGATAAAGCCCAGGTGGCCCTGATGTGCCGCATGCTTTTTCGCGAGGGTTGGAATGAACACATCGCCGGACATATTACCGTGCGTCTCGATAATGGGCATATCTTGACCAACCCCTGGGAGCTGGCCTGGGACGAACTCACAGCCAGCGACATTATGACCCTGGATGAACAGGGTAATATCATCGACGGTGAATGGAATATCACGCCGGCCATCGGCTTGCATATCCAGTTACACGCCCTGCGCCCCGAATGCCACGTTGTCATACACAACCACGCGCACTGGAGCGGGATCTGGGCCAACATGCACCGCGTACCCCCCGTGTACGACCAAACCGGTGCCCATTGCGGTGACGCGCTGCCACTGTATAACGAGTACGCGGGCACCTTTGAAGACGAAGTCACCAGCCTTTCAGCGGCTGAGGCGCTAGGGAGTGCCAAGTGGGCACTGCTGGCCAATCACGGTTCACTGGTGGTAGGCAAAGATTTACGCCAGGCCCACCTGCGGGCGATTACCCTGGAGTGGCGCAGTAAAAGAGCCTATGAAGTGGAATTGGCGGGCGGTGGCGTACCCCTCAGTAGCGAGGAAATAGAACGCGTGAGCATCACCGATGACAACGGGTTTCCATTTTGCTGGGAAGCCATGGCGCGGCGGGAATTGCGCCTGGACCCCGGCATCATAGATTAATCACCTTCAGAGGATTTAGCAGTGAGCCTACAAGTAACCCCCCTTGATAATGTTGGCGTGGAGATCTCAGGATTCGACATCAATGAAACTCTGACGGATGCCACTAAAGCGGAACTCAAAGCCCTGTGGTATGAATATGCGATTCTGGTGTTTCGCAACCAGGACATATCGCCGGAAAAACAGATCGAATTCAGTCGCATTTTTGGCCCATTGGAAATGCACCCGCTAAAGGCCGCAACATCAGAAGAACACCCGGAACTGTTTGTTCTCGAAAACGGCGGAGAGAATGATAAGTTTTTTACCGCCAATTATCGCGGTAAAGATATTGTGGGGCGGCTGGATTGGCATATGGACCTGCACTACACCGCCAAACCCAATCACGGCGCGCTGCTGCGAGCAGTCATAGTCGCCGAGGAAGACGGCCTTACCGGGTTTGGTGACCTCGCCAAAGCTTACGACGCGCTGGATGATGAAACCAAAATGTTACTTGAAAAGATCGAGGTCGCCTACGCTTTCAGTATGCAGCGTCGCCACATGCGTTACGTTGACCTGGAGGGCTACCAACCGGGACCTTACAGTCCGCGTAAACCATCCGATGTAAACTACCCGGACTTTGCTGACGCTGTCTACCCGGCAGTCGTCACCCACCCAATCACCGGACATAAAATCCTGGAGGTAGTCGAGCAATTCCTCGATAGAGTCATCACCCCCCAACAGGCGGGACTCTCAAACGATGAATCAATTGAGTTACTCGAACGACTGGTCGCCCATACCCGTAAACCGGAATTCCACTATTTTCATAAGTGGCAGGAGGGCGACATGGTGCTGTGGGATAACTGGCGTG
>JBALWA010000044.1:0-41479 GCA_036960305.1 Halioglobus sp.
GTGGGAACTGGAAAAGGCCCTTGCCGAGTGGGTTGAGCATTACAATCACGAGCGATACCACGAGTCTTTAGATAACGTCACGCCAGCGAATGTCTACGAGGGAAGAAGAAACGAGATTCTGGATCAACGCGCAGCGGTAAAATCTCGCACACTGACCCAGCGAAAAGTACACAACCTGCAATTAGCAGTCTAGACTGGAGAAGCAGCAGGCAGAAAAGTGTCTCTTAGAAAAAGGGTCAATTGGTTCCATAAGGTCTGACGACGTACACCAGCCAGATCGGGTACCCGTAGCACGCCCGATAAGACGAGTTGTCAGGCTGCCGAGCCCAACCCGTTATCTACGGAACCTCAGAACCCGTTTCTACCAGCGCTGTGCTGAAGAGTGGTTAGAACTAAAAAAACTGGCAGAAGGGTTGTCAGGTTGCTTGTTTGGCGCGTTGTATTTCCGCTGTCAGTGCTCTGCGCTGTCTGGATGCCGTTTGCTACTCCGGCAGAGATAGTGGGCTAAGCCCCCATAGGCTTCCCTTAGCCAATATCCAAAATGATCTGGTGTCCGACAGCTCCAGATCACTTCGCATAAACCTGCTACCGACCAATTTTTCGTTTCAGGCAAAGCAGCAGCTGTCATGCACGTGTATCAAGGCCCCGTGCCGCACGCGAGCCATGAATATGGCGCCACCCGCCACAGTAAACAGATTAAAAGAAACGGGAAAATATGACGATACCTTGGCGGAGACACCTTCAACATGTAATGGTAGAGATGATTAAGGAGTATGGGACTTGGATTTCCGTCGCTATCACCTTCTCTATCGCGTTACTATCGTCAGTTGTTCCAGTGGCGAGTAAAGGGCAACCGATTGTTCGAGCTGGCAAATACTGCATGGAGAGAGACTAACGATGAAAATGTGGCAGAAGGCGCTATCCAGCAGCAATGGAGCCCTTATTGGAGCGGTGCTCTCCATGGCTCTCCTATATTTGTTCATTGTATCTGGAGTATGGTTTGCGCTACCCATATCTCTTGCTGCCGCTATTTACTCAGGTTTGTCAATTCGGAAGTCGAAAAGGCTGGTTAAAAAGACAATCGACAAGCTATAAAAATCCAGAGGTCATCTAATTTTGAGAGAATTCGCGAAGAGAAGCTGTCTGAGATAATACTCACAACCCCCTAAAAAGTTCGGCACCAAAAAACCAGAGTGATGTGAGAGTAAATAGAATGCCAAAACCTAGCGATATAATTTCCACTGAACGTTTTCTATTTTCTTCCGTATTTGAATTGACTAACGAACGAAGATGCACGGCGATCGCAAATACTACGAAGCCAGAGAAGACATGAATACGGTGAATACCTGCCATAAAAAACCCTCCCGCTATCAGCAGCACGGCACAGGCATAAAGAAGCCCCACAATCACAACACTATGCCTCTCGATCAAGCATATAAATCTTGTAAAAATTGGCATCCTCAGCATCTTGGGCGAAGCGTATTTCACCAATACTAGTACAACGAAGACTAAGAATACTCCAGCAGATAAGTCGACAATCTTTTCTTCTGCCGAGTTGCAGCCTGCCAAATTTACTAGCAAAGGAGATAATAATAGCCACCGTCCCAACATTTTGGCCTATTCTCCTTTCCCCAAGGCTTTCTGGATCGCCTCGGCGAAGGGCGACAGCAGCTTCACCGCCACCAATACGATCCCGATGCCAACCCCGATGCTAAAAAAGGTTCCATCTCCTAATCGAAATCCAACATACCCACCAATACTTACCGCCACCAGTGCGACAATTACGAGGAGCGGTACAAAACCAGATTGTTTTTTCATGTCCTTGCGGTCGCCTTTTCAAGTGATTCACGGTCTCTTCTCACCAGCAAACATAGAAACCAGAAACCACAAGCCTCGATTCGATTACTGGTGTTGATTTTCATCAAGCATCTAATTCTTCACACCACCCAAATATCATGGCTGATAAATCAGCGCGACTCTCACTGATTTTCTTTCCAGATTGAATCTTGGCGAATAGTTTAGCCAATGACCTGCGCTCTTTGTCACTTAAGAATGTAAGCATCGGTTTGTCCAGATCAAGTTTCTCTTGGCTCGCATGGGTTCGTGTGCTTACCAACTTGAAAAGGCGAATACCTCTACCCATAAGTACGAAGGGAAAATTAATGTTTGTAGTCGGCCCATAAACAAAACGTTTTCCTCCGCTTGGAATTCCCTTCACCTTCATTTTTCCAATTCTGTCGGCAAAGATCCAAGATCCTGTCGCCCAGGTTATTGCACCACCGACTCCTGAAATAGTGGTACCTACAGGGCCCAATGCTCCAAGATGAGTAGCATCAATAGCTAGCCCAGTCGCACCGCCTGCAAATAAACCCACTGTCGCTGCTGCTGACACCATCTGCCACTTTTTCAATCCCCAGAGATACCAGTTATCGACATTAAACAGATCTGACTCTTCGATTGAAACTGATTGGACTTCAGAATTGAGATTAGTGTGGTAATAGAGTTCTTCAATCTGGCGTCGGCAATTCGTTTCTTGTCTTTCCAAGTGCAACTTGTACTGTAACAAAAGTGCACTTTTTACATGCTCTTCCGGAGCTCCTTTCGGGACACTCTGCTCTACACTGTATGTTAAGGCTTCAATAATTAGATCTGCTATTAGAAAGCTGGACGACAAGGATTGAGTCGTTCGGTCTGCCTTAAGAACTTCCGCCGCTCTCGAGAGCGAATCGCTCCAGGTTGGGTCAAGATGCCCAAATAGCTCAAGAAGCTCTAACTGCTTAGCTGGTTCAGCTCTATGCGCATTGAAGACCCTTACAGTCTGAAAATACTGTCCCAGTCCAGCTTTCCACTCATCTACAAAATCGGCATTTTCAATCGGATTAATCACTGCGAGACTAGGTTGACCAGTCCAGCGCAAAATTTCCATCTCGGCTTCATAATCAGGGCCGTAGGGGCAGGAACCATCGACAACATATATGATGCCAGCTCCCTCCATTATCGGCCGCAGCATCTGACATTCGTCTCTGAATCGTAGATCTCGCTTATGTTCCTCTAAAAATTGGGCTACTGTAGCAGCCCGTTCAGAAGCATCAACACGCTGTGTCTCGAGCCAATCAACAACAGCTCGCGCTCGCTGTATGCCTGGGGTATCCACAAGTTCATACAAAATCTCTCCATCGACCTGCATCGGAAATCGACGTGCGTTCCGAGTTGAACCTGCCTTGCTATCGATGTGAACTGACTGGTCACGAGCCAGAGTAGCCACAATAGAGGACTTTCCCTTATTTGGTCTGCCCACGACAGCAAAAATTGGAGGTGACATTATGGCGTTTTCTTCCTATTCCTAATTAAATCGGCTACTTTCGAGCTCGGTGACATTTACTAAATCAATGTCAATTTTTCTGGAAAATACTTTCCAGTCATCGATATTAGAATCATTTAGCGATTTCCCCGGTAGTGAAAGCAAGCAAAGAGTACATCGCTTGACGCCCTCCAATTCTGACAGGAAGTCACGCAAGTCAGCCATCGGAGGCTCCCAAGCTTTTACTGCTACAAAAAGCATGCTCGGTGCTAGGTCAATAATCCTCATCGCAGAGATTTTCTCGCTCACTAACGAGCCTAGACCAACACTAACGACGTTTTCTGCCGGAACAGATTTCAGTTCATCTAAGCAAAGAGTATTTACTGAATCTAAAGCACCGGCCCAGTCAACCAACACGAGTTTTTTATCCAGATTTTCAAAAGCGCTACCTGATGGTTGGGTCAATTTTTCTCCGACCGCCTGTGTACTAACCACCGTCGCTTTCATGCGCATAAGAATGCCCTGAGCTCCCGGACACCATACGATAGCACTGCAAAGTGCTCTGGAATAATAGTGTCTCGACAGCACCCACAATAGCAAACGAGGCAACAGAGCATATAGGAACATTGCCATAATTAGAAAAGCCCGCCACTCACTGTTGTCTCCAGAGATCGTAGAATTTGGACGATACCTGCTTTCTGCAATGGTCTTTGTAGAGACCTCTATGCCGGGGTATATCCAGCTCCAGGGTGCCGCCAACGCATCAACAATACCCTTGAGAGGGATATCATAATCCGACTCCCAGACATAATCAAAATCCTTAAACCCAGGATTAGATAAAACGGCAACAAGAGCTCCAATGGTGAACAGCGCTCCAATTTCTTGGCTATAACGCAGCAACAATATTCGAACAACAGACCAGAATTCCCGAAAAAACTTCTTGTCAGGAAAGATACGAAAAAGCATATATTTCGCAGGATTGGTGGGAAGGACAACAGGAGGGCTTCCTCGTACCGATCGATACATTACCCCAAGCGAGAAAACACAGAAAACAAATTGTAGAGCGACAAAAATCGCCATAAATATCGATACATTCACACGTCCTTCGACACTGCTTGAAAGGAAACCAATCATTGCTGCAATTCCCGCCAGCAACGCGCCGCCTCTTAACAGCAGTGATAAGGTGGCTTCCGCCTGATAATGATCAGCGAGCCCAGATCCTTCTTCATCTTTGGTACTTTGCTGCTGAGCCCAAAAGACCAGCCTGCCGACATCGTCCGTCGACTTACATTTAAGACCAATAGCATGATCGCGGGTACGCCGCTCGCTCAATGGTAGCGAGTTATCCTTCTCTGCCAACCTACTAAGATTGTACAAATCTGAGAGAGGAGGAACCTGAAAGCGATTGCGCATAATATTTACAGTGCTTACCTCATTACGAACAAAGATCTTATTATTTCTAAGCTCATTCTATCGCTAGAATGACTGATGACCAAGTATGCATTAATCGTTCGGGAAGGCAAGATGGACCCAGCCTCACCAGCACAAGAAAAAACGCCCATCGATGTGCTCCAGACAGTGGACCACTGTATCGCTCCACATTCCACCATAGGGCCACGTACTTCAATACTCCGACCCACCAACAACCAAAGACAAGAACGTGGGAACCCGTCCGTGTCGATAGGCTGGACTCCTCTACGGTGATCTAGCATTTGAATGTCCGTCGGTTTATTACCCATTCATTGAATAGGAGTATGCGATATGGTAATTCCCGTTGTAGGTGTCATCCTATCAGAGTCCGCCCCGCACCTTTCGCTGCCACATACAGAGTTCACCAACTCACTCGACGAACCCGACGGAGCCCAACACCCGCAAGGCCTTGAGGGACGAGTAAGTCGCCGAGTACGTCAGGTTCGTCGGGTGTAATTGGAGCTTCCTACCCCCAGGGCCACACCCATACTTTTCCCACATCCTGCAATATATCTGGCCGTGAGTTCTGATAGACCTCCCTATAGCACCGAGAAAGACAACCCTCAAACCAAATCCCCAGCGCAGGCTGTCTGAGCAGGAGGAGCAGTGACCGGATACAATGGGGCTTTTGGGGGTTGCACGGGGTTTTATGTTGAAAAACCCCATCCCGGAAACCCTTACAGGACATGGGCTGTTGGCAGTTGCTGGGGTTTTGCGGGTTTATTTCAACTACTGGAAAATCTTTAGAAAAATGACTTTCAAGGTCAGATGGACAATCAAGAATGCAAATAGATATTTTTCCAGCGACTGAAAACAACCATAGAAACCCCAAAAACCCCGTTGAGACTGTGTAGCCGGTTAGGAATCGCCAAATTCTCCGATCAGCCGCATTATTTGCGCACCAAGAGCCAATTCTGACACGACACCAAGATGCGTCTGGGCAACCTGACCTTGTCGATCAATTAACACCAGACTCGGGGTTCCCTGAAGGTGGTAGGCCTGCATAGTATCAGGTAGAAGGCTGCCCTCAGTGTGTGCGTCAATGGCCACGGGAAACCGTATTCGATACTCGATCATGAATGCTTGAAGGGCCGCTCGACTGCCTTGTGCTTCGCGGTGCTCGAAGACGCTGTGCAGGCCCAGCACAGTTACGTCCTGCGGTGAAAAAGTTTCCAGCACGCGGCTAGCCTGGGGCAGACCGTGTGAGACGCAGCCTGGACACAGCATTTGGAATACTTCAATAACAACCACTTTTCCTCGCAGCCCCGCGAGGGTAATAGGATCACTAGTATTGAGCCATTGCGAAACTTTCAGTTCTGGTGCGAGTGTTGGCATGATAGTCATCGAGTTCGGTTGATTGCCTTCCCTAAGATAGTCGACACAGACGACATCGGCAAATCACCGGTGTCGAGTAAGACGGGTAGATCTTGATTTTCTTACACCGGGGTAGCCCCCATACTTTCCCCAGACGGCGTGTGGCGATAGGGTGGACAGATTGAACTATACTGAAATCATGCCCTGATCATAGTTATCGCTCACAGGAAACCCTTCGGGGGCTCCTCCCGGGCTGCTACGGTCGGACCAAACCACAAGGTCGAACTGAGAGTGAAGAGGTGTATATGGGAACTGTCACAGATATTGTTCGCCCGAAGTTCGGGATAGGTGAGCTGGTACACCACCGACGGTTCGGCTACCGCGGTGTCATTGTCGACGTCGATCCGCGCTTCCAAGCCACAGAGGAGTGGTACGAAACGGTTGCGCTCTCGCGTCCTCCAAAAAATAGGCCTTGGTATCATGTGCTGGTGGGTGAAACGGCCCATACTACCTATGTTGCAGAAAGACACCTGGAAGCGGACAAGAGCAGAGACCCAATCACACACCCCGCATTGTCTCACTTCTTCTCCCGACTCGAGAACGGGCGGTATATCAGGATCAACCCTGGAAATTAGTCCGCGTCGAGTACACCAAGTACGACGAGTTGATCTGGAGTTTCTTGCCCCGGGTACTCCCCCTTTCTGCACCAGATCGAGCAACATTTCTGCCCGTGAATTTTGAGCGGGTTTCATAAAAGTCGACCTCCGGGTGACGGATTCGAAATTTTTCCATAGTATTAAGGGTTAGCTGTTGCCGCGGTCTACTTGAGATACCCGTTGCCGCCATATTTTCGAGCTCATCAGAGACAGAGAGAATCACTAATCATGGAACTTTATGACGTCATGCGTACCACTTTCGCCTGTAGGGAATTTACTGGTGAGCCGGTGCCACAGGATGTGTTGCACCGCATCATCGACAATGCCCGCTTTGCACCCAGTGGCGGCAATCGCCAGGGATGGCGCATCATCAATGTAACTGACCCCGCGAAGAAAGGTCGGCTTGCGTACCTATCACTGGCGACCGCCACGCGCTACCTTCTCCAGATGAAGGCCGGTGAAAGCCCGCTCAACACTATCCACCCCAGCGCCATCACCGATGATCAGGTGATGCAGGCGGAGGCCCCAGAATGGCTGGTGGCACACATACGGAACGCACCGACCCTTTTGGTCATCACAGTGGACCTGGAACTGATTGCGAGCATGGATAAAGACCTCGACCGAGTCGGGCTAGTCAGTGGCGGATCTATCTATCCATTAGCTTGGAACGTCCTGCTAGCAGCGCGCAATGAGGGCTATAGCGGTACGATGACTACGTGGGGAGTTGCCGAGGAAGAGGAAGTGAAGACAGTACTCGAAATACCCGCGCACTGGGCGGTGGCAACTATCATGCCCTTGGGCAAGCCAACAAAGCAATTGACGAGACTAAAGCGCAAACCCGTCGAGGATATCCTTTATACCGATAGCTGGAACAACGGCAGCGCATGAAGCTACAGTATTCTTTGCAAGAAAACACTCGGCGAACCTGCCGACCTGGCGCCAATCCAGCTCGGTTTCTGTTTCGGCCCCTATCCAAAGTTCGGTTCCAAAAACCCGTTACCCTTCTTCCACTTACTGACACCTCGCTCGGTATAGCCCTCCACCAGTCTCGGCATAAGCTCGGTCGCGGCTACCCTGCCCCACTCCATCAGGAAAACCCGTTACCTTTCTTCCAGTTAGGGCCCAGCCATCCCACAGACCATCCGCCTCATAATCGGAAGGTGTAAGACCCGAATCGAGCTTGGTGGAATATTTATAATAGAATCATAGGGTTATGGAAGACACACCCTCCGACTATGCTGAGGAGATGGGCGACAGCTCATGGACCCGAGTTGAATGGTCACCTCTGCGCATTTAGTCATCTCCGCGGAGATTTTCGGCACCCAGTGGGACGAAAAACCTTCCTAAAGCCTTGACGAGGAAGCATAGTCACTTGGCAGTACCCAGTTTTATTTGCTGTCTCTTTATCGTTGACGAGTTTCCTTAACATCTTCCGCCAGCCAAACCTTTATCAATGATTGATACGGCATATCCCGCTTATTAGCTTCGATTTTAATACTATCCAGCAAGCCTTCAGGTAACCTCAGCGAAATCGTCTTCGTTGACGGTTTCAGATTTGACAGCGACACAGATTCAGCCTTAGTCCAATCAACATAGTCGTTCGAATCGTGTGTTTCCCAAAACGTTCGCTCTTCTTGCTCTGTTTTAAATTTTGGCGCTTTCTTAACTTTTCTCATAAATCGATCTCTCCTTCCGGTGCATATCTCGCGCTGAGATTACCCGGATTAACGTCCCACCACTTCTCAGAGTAAACGTAACGTGTAACTGCCTGGCTGAATCCGTTTTACCCAAGGCATGATATCGGGCTTCTTTTTGGCTGTGTTTGCCATCTTGTAACAACAGGAGCGGGGCATTGAAGAATAGCTGTTCAGCCTCAGATTGGCTAACATCATGCTTATCAGCACTTTTACGGGAATTACCCGAGTCCCAGTCAAAACCTGAAATTTCACCCAAATTGATCATCTGTGTATATTACCATCATATACACGACTTGCAACCGAGAAGAGTGCCGAATGTTCGAAAGGGTACTGACAATTCAACTTTCGGAGGCCGCCAATTATCCCCCGTTTGGAGTCATAAAACCGCCCTACGCCATTCTGTAAACGCACCCACCCTCAGATCCCGATAGTGTTCAGCCCTGACCAGATGTCTACCGAGATTGAACAAATTGCTGACAGCAGCATGGACACCCAGAAACCTCTGCGCCTGACCAACAGATTTGAACTCCGAGATGTCGGACCACCGCATCCCTCGCTCCCTGACCCTAGTCGCTTCATGCGATTGTTCCGCTCGATTATTCTCGTACTGTTGGGTACTGTGGATCGTCTCAGGAATCAGTTCCCGATGAGCAACACCATAGCTGCGCAGTTTATCGGTCACGATCTTTCTGGGTTCGCCACCATGACTGCGTATCAGCCGTTTGAAATACCGCTGGGCGAGGAGATCTTCAATATCGCGGTGACTGAGGTTGAATCTGTAGTAGAGCCAGACAGCGTAGCTGATGATGTCCGGCGGGAATCTATGGCGTTTGTAAGTATTCATGGGCCGATTCTAGCAATTTCGGGCAGTTAAGTTGGCGGTACCTTTATAAGTATTCATGGGGCAATTATACCAGTGACGGCCACTTAACTTGTCGGTACCTCAGCCAGCTCCAAGTGGGCGCTGTTGGCACCGATTTTCGTGCCCATGCTGATGGAACTGGGCACTCGGACTACCCCTGGGGTAGCAGGTCGCCTATGGCTACTAGGGAACTGGGTCCAGTTCAATCACCGAGAACCCGGATGCATCGAAGCCCAGGCCCACTGCCGAGACCCCGGTGATGGTAAGGGTGACACTGTTCACGTTCAACTTTAGGTTGCCCTTGCTCAGGTCGCACTGACCCAGGGCATCTGTGGTACAGGACGCGCCGCCTTTTGCACCTGCGCTCCAGCTACCCGACACAACCGCGCCCTGAACTGACTGGCCGGTATTATCGAGCACACTCACCGTCGCCAGCGCAGTCCATCGTCGCGAGCTGGCGGTGCTGAAATCCTCGAGGCCAGCGACCAGCACATCAGTCGCACCGGGGGCGTCGCCCACGGTAATACTGATACTGTCGCTACCCGAGGCACCACCTGAATCAGTTGCCGAGGCACTGATGGTGTAAGTGCCATCCTCGAAACCCTCACTATGACTGTAACTGCCACCGGTGCCGACATCCTGGCCATTGACGTTCCATGTGATAAGCAACGGGGCTTCATCTTCTTCATCAGTCGCAGTGGCGCTGAAGCTAATGCCTGTGCCATCGGCAAAGACAGCACGATCTGCTGGGCTGGTGATAGTGACTGTGGGCGCCGTGTTGGTGGGGGGCGGTGGCGCATCTCTGGGCACTTCGATAGTGGTACCGTCACTGTCCCCGTCGAGATCACTGTTGGCGGAATCATCATAGCTAAGGCTGGAGTGCGTAACCCCAGTCACCCTGAATGTCACGCTTCCCACACCGGCTTTCAAATTATTTTTGCTGAAGCTTACCCAACCACCACTATTCGTATTCAGGGACTCACTGCCATTGGCGCCGTTGCTCCACTGCCCGCTCACAGAAGCGTTTGCCACAGCGTCCCCTTCCTCATCCACCACGCGAACCTGGACTATCGCTCGCCAGCGATTGCGCGCCTGGGGCTCGCTCGCCATGTCGATGTCGGCCACGCGCATCGATGTTGGCCCTGATGGCGGTTCGGCCCCTGCCTCTGTAGTGAAGTTCCAGGTGACCCCGGTGGTGGTCCCGGCATCGTTAATCTCGTCAACCCGCCAATAGTAGGTAGTTTCAGCGGCCAGGTTTCCAGGTAAAAATACAGTTTCTGACTGGACGCCTTCATAATCACCGTTATCCAGTACAAGATTGGTACCGAAATAGACACTATGGCTGTGGGCCAGCGGATGGGCATTCCAACTCAAGGTCGGCGCCAGTGGCACGGAAGTCGCACCACTTGCTGGCGCGGGCACATCCGCCTGCCCCGGCAGTTCCAGTGGCGGCGGCGGCTCGGTTGGCGGCGCACCGCCGTAAACCTCCACCTCAACATCGTCGATTTGCCAGTTCCAGCCATAGTTGTCCATGACACTGTCAAAACGGAAACTGATTCTGGCATCGGCAGCGCCTGCTATTTTGCTGGTTAAATCTACACTCTCAGCCGTCGGGAAATGATTGGATATGGAGAGACTCTTGGCATGGCTCCAGGTACTGCCCCCGTTGGAACTGGTATAGACACTGATCGTCTCCAATCCGTCGAGATAGGAATAATGGCTGTTGAACCGAAGCACCACCGATTCACTCTCAGAGAGGTCCAGCGGCGGAAGCACAAGTGAACTCAGGCTCCAGTTGGTACCTGCATTACGCAGCATTGCATAACCACCAGAGCCGTAGGTATTGTTGGAATAGTCACCACTGCCGTCCTGGAAAAAACCCCAGGGCACTCCGCTCACAGTTTCCACCTTCCACCCACTGGGTTGGGTGCCATCATCGAAGTGCTCATCGATGAGTAAACCGGTGGACACTGGTGCCGGAGGTCCTACCGACACGATCAGCGAATATTCCTGGGAGCCTCCCTGCAGACCGGGTTTGTTGCTGATCTGCGCCGTATAACTGCCAACACCCGCAATAAACTCCACCTGCTCGACATTGTCCCTGCTGTTGTCACCACGGGTTGCCGCAGAGGACGGCGACAGGGGGTTGAGCACCCAGGGTTGATGAGTAGAACTGTTGCCTGTCACTCTCAGGTCGAGGTCGTTAACCAGCATTGGGGCGGTTGGATCCAGGGATGGAGTGGCAGGATTTGCTGCGGGGTCATTCCACACCAGGGTCACCCGAACCCGGGCACCGTCCTCGGCAACACTAAAGCCCACCCCGTTGGTGGCCCCATCGATCAAAAACCCTTCAACGATTTGATGCTCGCCGCCACCATCGGTTGAAATAATCTCGGCCGCTTTCCTGCTATTGAGCAGGCCCCAGCCGAATTCGTAGTCGGGGCCATCAGCGACCCCGGTGGCATCCGCCGAGTGAATCGCCAGGGCTTTTAGGGTGGCTGCGCGCATGAAGTTGCCAGCCCCCTTCTGGTCTTCGTAGTGCTCCTGCAACAGCAGCAACGACCCGGCGACACTGGGCGCGGCCATGGATGTCCCGGCAATCACCGCGAAGTAATTCGGCGCCCCCCAAGTAGAAAACAGTAACCAGCCGTTGGCCACTAGGTCCGGCTTGATTCGGCCATCATCCGTGGGGCCAAAACTGCTGAAGCCGGTCATCTGTACCGAGCTGGGCCCCTGCAACGGCGAGTAGCCGCCAGTCACATCGTTCACAGCGCCCACGGTCAAAATGTTCTTGGCAACCGTTGACCCCGGCAAGCAGTCGTAACCAGTCTGGCTACAGTCTGCCGGGCGGAGGTCCGTGGAGGTGCCCTGGCTCTGGCCGTTCTGATCGACAATGGTGTATTCCTCATCCTGCGCGGGCCCTATATCCCAGCGGTCATTACCGGCGGCCTTGACGATGAGGTAATAGGGAGCGAGGTTGGCGATCTGGTCCAGCTCCTGGGCCTCGACGTCGTAGTATCCGAAGTTCGGATCCTCGTCACCATCTCCGCCGATCCACCACCAGTTGTTCGGCTCGGTCTGGCCATAGGGTATCCAGCCGGCGGCGATACTGTAGGAGTGATTGGAAACCAGCAGCCCCCCCTGGGCGGCAGTGCTCATTTCCTCGAGGTCACCGTTCCAGTCCCAGGCCTGGAGGAAAGCCAGCGGCGCCATTCCCATTGCCTGGGGATACTGACTGCCGCCGTTACCGATTAAAGTGCCTGCCACATGGGTCGAATGGTCGCTGTGCACTGGAGGTGGATCATCACTGGCATCCATCTGGGTGGAACGGCCATGGAGATCCGGGTGCTCTAGCAGTACTCTGCCACTGTCCCACTCGCCGACGATGAACCCCTCGCCACTGAGGGAGAGGCCGGTACTACCACCGGGCTGAATCTCATCAGTCGAGATGGAATCTGCCGCATCGATATTGTTAGTAATGTAGAAAACCGGGCCATTGGGCCCCAGCCGTTGCAGTTCGAGGGTTCTGCCGTTGGGCAATGCGCTTCGGAAGGGGATTCCCTTCTGCTGTGCCCACAAGCGGGCCTGGGCCTTCCGGGCAACGCCCTTTTCCTTGAGCTCCTGCTGCAGAGCAGCCAATTTGGCATGTTGGGTATTGGCGGACACCAGCCCCTGACCCAGGGCAGAAGATCCCGGGTTTAGCAGGCCAACAAGGAGAAAAAGACCGACTCCCAACTTTAATGCGCGCATCATGACCCCTACCTCTCGGCGGCGTTGGGCAAATACAATGGGCTTCGCCCTTACTGTTAACTCATTGACTTACAGGGAAAACCAATGAGCACTAACGCGGGTTATCTATTTGTCAGTTTAGTCCGATTCTCTAGCTTGTCAGGTTCGTGGTATAGAACTGTGATGGGGGTCACAGTATGCCGGGGAAGCGATGGAAAGGTTTAAGTCTGCCCCCATCTTCCCGGTATAGCACTGCCCTCCCCTGCTCCCATCCACCGCCCTGTCACCAAACCCCGTGGATTCATCAATCGACAGAAGCAACGCTATCGCCAGTATTGCACCGATACCTGGTCACGCCTGAAGCAGCTTGGTAGAGATACTGTCCGGTGGCTGGCATGGCGAGTGGTGCTACCGTTATCAACAGCGTGCGCGTTTTGGATACCTGACGGGAATCCTGCTGGACTGCCACTGTAGCGTAGTACCCTGTAAGAAAATCTAACCCTCCCCGCCGACTATATCCCGCAATGGGGTATGGTCGGCATCTTCCACACCATTTTTTTTTGCCCCCCCCATGCTCCCCCTTTGCCGAACTCTCCGACAATATATCTGCCCGCAAGTTTTTACAGGGTCTGATAAAGGCCCGGCCACATGGATTCCCGAGCTGTTGATCACGACCTGCTCCAAGTGCTCCAGAGTGGCAATCTGTGGATTATTGAAACCTCAGTAATACGATGGCCATGCCCTGGCCCGAATCCGCACCAGCGATCAGAGACAAGAACCTGTGAGACTCACACTATCTGACCTTCGATGGATTTCCGGTTTGGATTATTGTGAGGGTGTGCCAAAAGGTGTGCTGAGGATTTTGGGTAGGGAATCGGTGGCGATTGTATGTGTTCATGAGCCGATTCTAACAATTTCGGGCAGTTAAGTTGGCTATACCGATACCTCTTCGGTAGATTCGAGCAATTTCCGGCAGTTACTTATCGGCACCCTAGCACTGGATACACGGCTTATTCCGGGTCGCGGACAGCCGCCTCTTTTATCAGGTTGCGCAAAAACGTATCGCTGGCGTCGTCCATCGGCAAGCCCATCTCCAGCTGAAGTTCCTGCAGGGTAACGTCTAGGGGAGCACCCATGGTAGCAACCATGGTGAACAAGCTGACTTCCTTATCACCTTTCTTTAACCGCAGGGGCATGACCAGTTCTGGCAGGGCGTCACTGACCTCTAACCCCTCGCGGAGGTTATAGGAGGCTACATCTTCCAATAGCTGCTGACTGACCGGGTCGCTGCCCATCACGTTAACAAGGCGCTTGGCGCGATTCACCATGGTATCGAACATCTCGGCATAGTTAACCACGGAATTTCCCAGGCATTCAGGGTTGAGGAAGCACCGAACGAGATTGAGTGGTTCCGCTTTCAACAGTTCCGGATCGTGGACAAAGGTCTCACACATGAGGTGGAAACTCTGGTTTGCCTCGAGAATATTCCAGTAACGGTCTACGAGCATGCTGGGGAGGGGGTCGTTCTGTCTTACTAACATTTGCAGCATGGATCTGACCTGATCCATTTCTGGTTCACTCAAACCGGTTTCTTCATACAGTGGCGCGTAGCCGGCAGACACCAGCATGGTGTTGCGGGCCCGAAGGGGAACCTCCATGGCCTGGGTCAGGGATAGCAGTAGTTTTCTGGAAGGATGTGCCCGGCCCGTTTCAACGAAACTCAGGTGGCGGGAAGAACTGTCACAATCCAGTGCCAGGTCCATCTGACTGATTTGGCCCCGGTTTCGCCAGTACTTGATCTGCTCCCCGATCGTGGACTCGCTACTGTGTGTCGTATCCTGGGGTGAATCGTCTTTATCGCTCATACCCATCTCTCGGCGCACGCCGATTTAACTCATTTTTCCAGCCATTACCGTTTGGTAATGGCTATGCCCCGGTCACTTCTGAATAATACGCTTAATCCCGCAAATCGACACTACATGGAGTCTAGCAATGTCCAATTCACCTGCGCAAGTTTCGTCCCTGACCGAGTACGCCGATGTTCAATGGCGCAAGGCTCATGAGCAGGCCACAAGCCTGCCTTCAAGTGATTTTCCTTATGAATACAAGTATGTAGAGATCAACGGTCACCAGATTGCTTACATCGAGGAAGGTGAAGGTGACCCCATTCTTTTTATCCATGGCGCACCCACGTCCGCCTATCTTTGGCGCAATATCATCCCCTATGTCGCCGACAAGGGGCGTTGTATCGCGATGGACCTGATCGGTTTCGGTAAGTCGGAGAAGCCGGATATCGAGTACGGCTACTTCAGTCACACGGAATATGTCAGAAAGTTTATCGAAGCACTGGATCTTAAAAACGTCACCCTGGTATTACATGACTGGGGCTTCAACTACGGCATGGAATACACCGTTGAACATCAGGACAACGTAAAGGGTATCTGTTACGCCGAGGCCCTGATGGCGCCACGCTACCCCATTGACGATACCGTGTCCTACGGGCAGGAATGCCCCGGCGTATTGAACATGTACCGGACAATGCAGTCCGAGGCAGGAGCGGATATTGCCATCACCCAGAACCTCTTTATCGAACGTGTGATGCCGGAGCATATATACCGGAACATGACGCAGGCCGAGATGATGCATTACCGCGAACCCTTCTTCGACCCCTCTGTTCGCGGGCCGATTCTGCAAATGCCACGTGATGTTCCCCTGGATGGAGCCCCGGCGGAAATTCGAGCCTCCTACACCAAATACAACAGCTGGTTTGTCGAAGCCGACAAGACGATTCCAACCTTACATGTCTATGCCACGCCCGGTGCGGTCAATACAACTGACGATGCTACCTGGATGTGCGAAAACATAGAGAACCACGAGAGTGCCTGGATAGGCATCGGTATTCACTACATCCAGGAAGACAACCCCGAGGGATGGGGGCGCGCGTTGCGCGACTGGTATCGCCGTATCAACGAGCAGTAACGCGAACTTAAGTAAACACGAGAGGCATCAGATTATGAGCAACGACAATGTGGAATTTATCCAGAGCAATATTTATGCAAATTTTGAGTCCGGCAACATTGCCGGCGTGATGGATGTATTCGATCCGTCTATCAAATTCACTCACCACGGCCCCCGGGAGCAGATCCCGTTCGCGGGTGAGTGGCTCGGGCTGGAAGGTACGGGCAAATTTTTCCAGGCATTTGGCGGCTCGGTTGAACCCGTATTTGTAAACATCAAAGGCATTGTGGCCTCCGGCGACCAGGTGGTTGTCCTCATTAACGAAAGCTACAAGGTGAGAGCCACCGGAAAAGAGTATGTGACCGATGTGGCACACATATGGACCGTCGAAAACGGCAAGATCACCCAGTTTGACGAACTTTATGATTCAGCTGCGATAGCCAAGGCATTTGCGGCCTGATTGCGAAGTGCTTTTAGCGCGCCATGTCAATTGCGCTGCAAACCGCCGATAAATCACTGACAAAAACCGATTAGATAATATTTTTTTGAGGAGGTTACCTCTATGCAATTAGGAAAATACCTGCCACTACTGGCACTCACGACAGCGATTCCCGGGCATGCATTTCAGTTTACCACTGAAGGCCCTATTCAGAGTTCACTGGACCTGACGCTGACCTATGGCACCACCTATCGCCTGGGCGATCAGGAGGCGGCTCTCATCGCCGATCCCAACTTGGACGACGCCAACCGCAACTTCGACTCCGGGATAGCCAGTAATGGCCTGCGCGGCATCGCTGATTTTGAATGGCGTTACAACGCACAAAGCGGCAATAGCTATGGCCTGTTTACTCGTGGCGTGGCCTGGTATGACGACAAGGTCTACGACGCCACCAACGACAATGACTCACCCTATACCACCAATAGCGGCCCACTCTACAACGGTAGCCTGAAGCGCCACGATACGTTTACCGACGCCACCCAAGACCGCTCCGGCGCCGATGCGGAAGTACTGGATTTGTTCCTATTTGCAGAAATCGCACCCAACAGTGACCATCCGGCCAGCCTGCGACTGGGCCGCCAGGTGATCAACTGGGGTGAGAGTGCCTTCATCCAGAACGGGCTCAGCTCCGTTATCAACTCGGCAGATGTCTCGAAGGCTTCACTGCCAGGTACCGAGGTCAAGGAAATCCTGCGCCCCCTGGGTGCGCTGTTTGGATCCGTGGCCCTGACCGACAACGTCACCGTTTCGGCCTACTATCAATATGAATGGGAAGAGATCATCTCACCACCCTACGGCACATTTTTAAGCCCGGTGCCTGATCCCCTTTCCGGAGAGGGCAGTGAAAATTTTCTGCTGCCGGTTGGTGCCGTGGCGGGAGAACTGCCCTTCCCCCAGGACCCTCAGTATTACGAGTTGCCCTTTATTGCCGTCGATCGAATCGGTGATGACGAGCCCTCAAACAGCGGCCAGTGGGGCGCCTCGCTCAACTGGTTTATACCGGCCCTGAACGACACGGAATTCGGATTCTACGTGGGTAACTACCATAGGAAGCGTCCTTCCATCGTGTTCGATAATTACTCCGGTGAAGTAGACAATGACTGGCTTGGCCAGTGTGTTGGCAATGCCGGTCCCGCAGCGGGCAGTTGCGCGGTTTTGTCACTGGCGAGCACCGCCTTCGATATGGCCAGTTACCGCCTGCAATACCAGGAGGACGTCGAATACATGGGCTTCTCCTGGAACAGCCTGCTGCCCTGGACGCAGACGGCATTTTCCGGCGAGGTGATCTACCACAAGGACATACCGATCCAAACCACGAGTCTGCTGGGTGGGTTGGTGCCCACGGTCGTCAACGCACTGCCCATAGGGCCAACACCCGGCGCGATGCTCGAGACCGAGCTGTCGACCCGGGAGAAGATGGTTGTCACCCAGGTCACCTTCAACCAGGACCTGAACTTCATGACCTTTGCCGACAGTGCCAACCTAATTCTCGAGCTGGGCCATATCCATATAATCGACCTCAAGGATGGGGAGAGCTGGATGGGCAATACACCTGCGGACTCCGATTCCTGGGGTTACCGGGCCAGTTTCAACCTGACCTGGTACGACGGTTTGGGTAAGACATTTTCTGCGCTTTCCGGAACCGACCTGATATGGAACGTTAACTTCGCCCACGACGTGGACGGCGTGTCACCGGTTGTCGGCACTGGATTCACTGAAGGCGCGAAAGCCTTTTCGACCGGCCTGGAGGGAACCTGGCAGAACACCTGGAGCGTGAAGCTGGACTATACCAATTTCTTCGGCGACGGCTTCGACACAATGGGCAATGAGTTGGGTGACCACGTACTGGGTGATCGCGACAATATATCGCTCGCAGTCAAGTATCGCTTCTAAGCAAACTGATTCGAAAATTGAGGTTAACGATTATGATTAAGCAAACTTTGAAGAAAACCCTACTGTTTATCGCTCTGGGCACACTGTCCGCCAGCTCGCTGGCGACGGTAAGCCCCACTGACGCGGCACGCCTGGGCCAGGACCTGACTCCCCTGGGAGCAGAGAAGGCCGGTAATGCCGATGGCACTATTCCCGCGTGGGACGGTGGTGGCATAGGCGAAATCCCTGAGGGCTATGTGACGGGTGGTCATCACCCCGATCCTTTTGCGGATGAGCAGCCCCTCTTCATCATCAGTTCAGACAATGTCGATGAGTATGCAGACAAGCTTTCCGCGGGACAGCTGGCCATGTTCAAGACCTATCCTGACAGCTTCAAGATGAAGGTTTATCCCTCCCACCGCACTTTCCAGGTACCGGAATGGGTTTACGATCGCACTCGCAACTGCGCAGAGTCCGCCAGCCTGACCAATACCGGCAATGGCGTGACCGGCGCGCATGCCTGCTATCCATTCCCGATCCCCAAAACCGGTGTCGAGGTCATGTGGAATCACGAGCTGCGCTACCAGGGAATATACCGGGTTGACGCCATCGACTCGGCGGCACCGGATGCCCACGGGCGCTATGTTCTGGACAAGGTTACCCGCAATACCTACTGGCCTTACTGGGACCTGGAGAAAGAAGGCGGCGACCAGCTGTCCATGTTTATTCCGCGCCAGCTGGCGCCGGCACGAGTAGCCGGTGACACCTTCCTGTTACTGGATTATCTCGATGCGTCGGCGAATCCGCGCCAGGCCTGGCGCTACTTTGGTGGTCAGCGTCGTGTTCGCCGGGCACCGGTATTCGCGTTCGATACGCCTATCCCGCCCGCGCAAGGCTTGCGGACAGTGGATACCTACGACATGTATTTTGGCTCGCCGGAGAAGTACAACTGGGAGCTGAAGGGCAAGAAAGAAATGTTTGTCGGTTACAACGCCTATGGACTGGGTGCCGCCGGTGTCCAGAATGACGAGCTTATCCAGAAGGGACATATCAATCCAGAATATCCCCGTTACGAGTTACACCGGGTCTGGGCGGTTGAAGCGACCCTGAAGGAAGGCGAGCGTCACATCTACCCAAAGAGAGAGATCTATGTCGATGAGGACAGCTGGCAAATACTGGTCCACGACATGTACGACGATAAAGGCCAGCTGTGGCGCACTGCTCATCGCTACGCCAAGTTGTACTGGGAAGTACCGCTGATGGCCGAGTCCAATGAGGTACACCACGACCTGATTTCGCGGCGCTACAATGTGGTGACCATGATGGGTGAAAATAAGGGGCCCTACGACTTTTCCCAGGCACCCCCCGGTGAATCGTTCTTCACGCCGGCCAACGTCCGAAAAATGGGTGTCCGCTAGGGCGGCGGAGTGAATCATGCGTCTCTTACTAGCTGCAATTACCGGACTGCTACTGGCTACCACACTGCCGGTAGCAGGCCAGGACAGCACCAGACCACAGCAGCTCACTGACCTGCTTGCGTTGGCCGCAGTGCACAACCCGGCGTCTATAGACAGTTTGATACTCGATATGACACACGCGGGTGAGCGTCTGGTGGCGGTGGGAGCCTACGGTACCGTCCTGCTGTCAGACGACGAAGGGGCTAGTTGGCGGCAGGCCAGTGTCCCGGTCCAGGTAACGCTGACCGCCGTCAGCTTTCCCACCCCCGACAAGGGTTGGGCGGTTGGCCACGACGCCGTCATTCTACACAGTGCCGATGCCGGCGAGTCCTGGCATAAGCAACTGGATGGCTGGGCTACGGGAGACCTGCTGCTGACCGCCGCTGAGGCACGCATGGAGCAGCTGGGCGGCGATCCGGATGCGGATATGGTGCTGGTGGATATGGCTGACATGGCGCTCGAAGAAGCGGAACGCGAGCTGGAAATCGGCCCTAACAGACCCCTGCTGGACGTGTGGTTTCGCGATGAGCTCTACGGTGTCGCCGTCGGCGCGTTTAACTATTACTTCGTCACGGAAGATGGCGGGCGCACCTGGCAGGATCGCTCCCTGACACTGCCCAACCCTGAGGCCCTTCACCTGTATACCATTGCCGCCATCGGCGGTAACACCTTGCTCATTGCCGGCGAATTCGGTTTGCTTCTGCGCTCAACCGATGGCGGTCATCTGTGGACAGCTGTGGATCTGGGCTACGAGGGAACCCTGTTCTCTGTCTCAGGGCAGAACGGTAGCGCCTGGGTTGCAGGTCTGCGTGGCAATGCCTTTTATTCAGCAGACTCTGGCGAGAACTGGCAGGCGGTGTCCCTGGGCGTTGAAACCACGCTGCTTGAAGCCTGCAGCCTTTCCGCTGACACGGCGGTATTCGCCGGCCTGGGCGGGACCCTATTGCGCTTCAATAAGACTGAGCAATTGGTCGAGGCCGTCGGCAGACCGGGTGGCGGACATATCTCGTCAATAATGATGTTGCCTGACTCCGTGCTTATCGCAGGGGTTACCGGCATTCAACGTATATCTCTCGAGGGAGAACAACAACCCGTGTCTTATCGGAATGGTGGATAACAATGGCTGAATTAGAGACAGATGCGCCGGGCGAGCATTCCCATCTTGAGGAAGTAGTCGAGAGCGGCGTCGAAAACCTGGTATTCAACTACCGCCGCTGGTGGTTACTGCTAATTGTGCTGGGAAGCTGTTTCCTGGCGTATCACGCGCTGCAGATTCGTCCCGAGGCGGGTTTCCAGAAAATGATTCCCCAGGATCACGAGTACATCGAGAATTTTAACAAGCACAAACAGTATGTCGGCAGTGCCAATGTGGTAAGAATCATTGTCGAGGCCCGGCAGGGTAGTATTTTTGATGCGCAGTATATCGCGGCCTTACAGGAAATTAACGACGCGGCCTTTTTCATTACCGGCGTCGACCGTGCCGCCCTGAAGTCCCTGTGGACCAAGAACGTGCAGTGGCGCGCGGTAACCGAGGAAGGTTTCATCGGCGGCGTGGTAATCGGGGATGACTACGACGGTTCAGAACGCAGTCTGGGAGTCGTGCGGGCCAATATTCTTCGCTCCGGAGAAGTCGGCAACCTGGTCGCCAACGACTTCGGCTCCAGTACCATCTATGTCCCCATGCTCGACTTCGACCCGGAAACCGGTGACGCGCTGGATTACTCAAAATTAAGCGCACAACTTGAAGAAGTTCGCCTCAAATACAGTGATGATGTCACTAATATACGTATCATCGGCTTTGCCAAGGTTGTTGGCAACATGATCGATGGCATCGGGGCGATAGGTATCTTCTTCGCTATAGCGGTTATTTTTACCATCGTCCTGCTGTATCTCTACTCGCGCTGCCTGCGCTCCGCCCTGACGGCTGTGTTCTGTGCGCTGCTCGCCATCGTGTGGCAGCTGGGTCTATTGAAATTGCTGGGCTTTGGCCTCGATCCGTTCTCGATTCTGGTGCCGTTCCTTATTTTTGCCATCGGCGTCAGTCACGCCGTGCAAAACGTAAATTATATGGCGATGGCATCCGGTGCCGGCCAAGATAAAGCGCAGGCGGCACGCACGTCTTTTCGTTCGGTGTTCGCACCGGGACTGACTGCCCTGATTTCCGACGGGGTGGGGTTCTTCACCATCTACTTTATCCCGGTACAGATTATCCAGGAGCTCGCCATCGCGGCCAGCGTCGGTATCGTCGGCCTGATCTTTTCAAAATTAATCCTGCTGCCCATCCTGATGTCCTATACCGGGGTGGGGCAAAATGGCGTCCAGCGCGCGCAACAGCGACAGCATTCCAGTGGAGCACTGGGTGACTTCCTGGTGCGCTTCACCCAGCCCAGTTGGGCCCGGGTAGCGATTGTACTCGGCGCGGTCTTGATGGCCTATTCCCTGCATGCTAGACAAGACCTGAAAATCGGTGATCTGGACAAGGGCGCGCCGGAATTTCATCCGTCGTCTGTTTACAACCAGGATGTAGGCTACCTAGTGGGCCATTATGCCAGCAGCTCGGATGTCCTGACAATCATGCTTGAATCTGCAGACGACGCCTGCACGGCCTATACCACGGTAGATTCCATCGACCGGTTTCATCGCGCGATGGAACAGGTGCCCGGCGTACAGGGTGTGAGCTCTACGGCCTCCGGGTCAAAGCTGACCGCCGCCCTGCTGAATGAAGGCAATATCAAATGGAGCACCGTCTACAGGGACGCACGGGCACTCAACGGCACACTGCTGTACTTGCCGGAGGGTGAATTCTTCAACCATGACCGCTGCAACCTCTCGTTGATTCATGTGTCGCTGGACGATCACAAGGCGGAGACCCTGACTCGAGTGACGCAGGCCGCCCAGCGCTTTATCGACGAATACGAAGTCGAGGGCCTCAGCTACCGACTGGCAGCGGGCAACGCCGGCATCGAGGCGGCCACCAATGACGTAATCGCCAGCAAACAGGTGTTCATGCTGGTGCTGGTGTACGCGGTGGTCACCATCATGGTGTTCCTGACCTTCCGCAACCTGAAGTCCGTAGTGTGCATCATGGTGCCACTGTCCATCACCTCCATGCTGTGCGAGGCGGTCATGGCCGAACTGGGTATCGGCGTCAAGGTCGCTACCCTGCCAGTGATCGCCCTGGGGGTCGGCATCGGTGTGGATTACGGAATCTACATCTACAGTCGACTGGAACATTACCTGCTACTGGGTTACGACGTCAGGGAGGCCTACCAACGTACCATCCGTTCGGCTGGCCGCGCCGTGATGTTTACCGGGCTGACCCTGTCGGCCGGCGTGATGACCTGGATTTTTTCACCGCTCAAATTCCAGGCCGACATGGGAATACTACTGACCTTCATCTTCCTGTGGAATATGGTGGGAGCACTCACGCTGTTGCCGGCCCTGGCGGTATTTTTATTCCCGCAATCGAACCCGGAAGTCGCTGACGGCACTGATGATGTGTCTGTAAAGCTGACGGGCGGGCGGGAAAATGCGTTTCTGAGAGAACGTCGCCGTCCGGCCCTGGCGACCGAGGAACAGTAAACAGTTTGGAACAAATACTGGTGCAAGAGGCCGAACACGAACAGTTCGACCCGCATCGAATTCACGATCATGATTGAGGAGAAAGTAAATGGCAGAACTTAGAGGATTGGCAGGAAAGGTCGCAATCGTCACCGGCGGCGCGGACAGTATCGGTGCGGCGGTAAGTCGCGGCCTGCATGCGGCCGGGGTAAAAACCGTAATCGCAGCGCGCAGCGCGGACAGGGGTGAAGCGATAGCCGCTGCACTGGGTGAAGGCGCCCTTTACCACCGCACCGATATCGGTAGGGATGAGGATATCGACAGCCTGATCGAAGCCACCGTTTCGGCCTTCGGCGGTATCGACTTCGTTATTACGGTTGCCACCGTCTACGACGATGCCGGCGAGGAATCGACCCGCGAGCAGTGGATGAACAGCTTCAATATCAACGTGGTGGGTGGCTCGATGTTGGTGCAGAAGGCACTGCCCTACTTGAGGGAAAGCAAGGGTGCCTCCGTGGTGAACTTCGGTTCGATCTCCGCGCGCATCAGTCAGGCCAATCGCTGGACTTACCCCGTCACCAAGGCGGCCATACACCAGCTTACCCGCAGCCAGGCACTGGACCTGGCCAACTACGGAATCCGGGTCAATACGCTGGCCGCAGGCATCACCTGGAGCACCCCTGTAGCGGGCCTGATGCAGAATAACCGCGAACTGGCGGATGAACTGGCGGCTACCTGGCAGCCCCTGGGACGCCTGGTGGAAGCCGAGGAGGTCGCCGATGCAGTTAACTTCCTGTGCTCGGATAACGCCTCTTTCATTACCGGGGTTGACCTGCCGGTTGACGGTGGCTACTCGTCCATGGGGCCTGAGGCGCGTATCTCCTGCATGCAGGTAATGGGTGCGGCAGCGGCCGAGGCGGCTGCCTGAACCTGTGGGTGGCGAAATGCTAATTCATGAACAAATTCAGAAGGGTATGGTTTGCGTCGACCTCGTCAACTACGACGGGTATACCTGGAGTCTCTACCCCGGGGTGGCCCTCCCTTTTGCACAAGGTCGAGCAATATATCTGCCCAAGAAAATTGAGGGGACTCTATAAAGACACTCTCTGACGCAGACTGTGCCAATGCTGCAGCAGTAAAATGAGACTCTGTGCCATCGAGGTGTTTCTGGGAAAACGAATCCACCGCAGAGAAAATTGGGGACATATTCCATGGTGTGACTCTTCCTTTGTGTTTGAAGTTCTCGTGGGTGTAATTCAATATTGGGAAGTAAATTTAACAGCTTGCTACAAATATGTTTGTCATTTGGCGCTTCAGCCTTTACATTTGGCGCAACCATATGCTGAATTACTCAACTCAACTCGCCTGTGGGTGGCGAATTAGTAAATCATCAGCAGAACCAGGTGGTTAGTCGATGGTACCAGCTCGGCCGTCACTCGAAGTTCGGTTTCAAAAACCTGTTACCCTTCTTCAACTTGCTTCCATCCAGCTCGGTATAACCCAACACCAGTCTCGGCATAATCTCGGTCTCAGCTTCCCCGCCCTGCCCCATCAGTAAAACCCGTTAGCTTTCTTCGGCTTACTGCAAAACAACCTGCCTGTGGCGAATCACTAATGTATCGATAGAACCAACACGTTATCCCAACCCGACGCAGGCCACCTACCCCATCCACCACATCAACGGCGTCGAGTACGTCAAGTACGACGGGTTGTTCTGGAGTTTCTACCCCGGGTATGGCCCCTTTTCTGCACAGCTTGTCCAACATAACTGCCCTTGGATTTTGAGGCGGTTCTATAAAGGCCGGCTAGAAATACTGCGAATGTTGGTCAGGGATTGCTAAGGGTCTCGGGTGGGAATCGGTGGCGGTTGTAGGTGTTCATGGGCCGATTCTATCAGCTTGGGTGAGTTAACTTGGCAAAACCCGATTTGGTTCATTATATTAATGTCGAGCTGCGCGTTTTCGGCCTCTCTCAAGCTCCTTCATCAGATCTGCAACATAGGGGTCGAATTCGCACTGCATAGTGTGGCGTGGCGTGTCGTAGAAGTCTCTCGAGTTGGCTTTGTCATCAGCTTCAATGATTTGTTGCATCTCGTCTTTTTGCGGTAACGCGTAGTCACCCTTCAGTACTTCAACTACCCACTTGGACTGCTGCTCAACAAAGTTCACGAGTGTGGGTACAGCCTGAGCCAGGCCCAGGAAAAACAGATTGTCGTAGCCGGGTCGGCTAATACGTTTGAATAGGGGGAAACGATTGTCCTGGGCTGTTAGATTCGAATCGTCCAGAAAGGGAAAACTCACACGGTAGCCCGTTGCCCAGACGATGGCGTCCAACTCCTCGCGGCTACCGTCGATGAATGTTACCCCCGTGGCATCAAACTTATCGATGGATCCGCGCGGAATAATGTCACCGCAGCCAACACGCGTTAGAAACTCACTGGATATAGAAGGGTGGGCCTCCAACGGTTCGTGATCAGGCTGTGGCAGGCCGTAGCCTTGCGGGTCACCCACCGTTTGCTTGATCTTGTGGCGCGCCAAGAGCCGTATCAGCTTACGCGGAAGCCATGAGGGCATAGCGACCTGGTCCAGGGGCTTTCCGTTCAGGTATTTAGGCAGTACCCAAACGCCACGACGCATGGAGACGATAACTCGTTTGGAGATTGGGCGCAGGCTCAGCTCAGAGGCAATGTCCATCGCTGAGTTGCCGGCGCCGACTATCAGTACCCGTTGTTTGCGATAGTCATAGGGCTCGAACGGGTCCAGATAATGGTGGGAGTGGGACTGGTGGCCTTGAAAGGTTTCCAGCCCCGGATATTCGGGCATGCGTGGGTCCCAGTGATGACCGTTACATACGAGTAGCCATTGATAGTGATTAGTCTCACCGTTACTCAGCGAGACTTCCCAGTCGCCATTCTCCAGCCGTTGGGCCTTTTCCACTGCCGTATTAAATTGCAACGATTCTCGCAAGCCAAAGTGGTCTACGTAGTCATTGAAATACTGCAGTATCTGACTGTGGTGGGGGAAGTCTGGCCATTCTTCAGGCACCGGATAGTCCTCAAAGGCCAGGCGCCATTTGGAGGTGTCTATGTGCAGACTCTGGTAGCAGGAAGAGCGCCCATTGGGATTTTTGTAGTACCAGTTCCCGCCAACGCCGTCTGACATTTCAAAACAATCGTAGGCTACACCGTGGTCTGCTAGCCTTTTCGCCATGGTGAAACCGGAGCAGCCGGCTCCAATGATGCATGCTTTTCCGTCGGCGGGCATCTTTACGCCTCCTGTTTTTGTGGATCGAGCACTTGGCCTGACCAGACCGCTGTGGAGTCGAGGCCCAAGGCGCGCAGTGCAGCTACAGCGTCGGCGGGAATTTCAGCTCGCAGCAACAGGAGCTTGCGTGCGCTATCCCTCAGATCAATTTCTTGGACGAACCTCAGTGTCTTTGAGCTGGCGGCCAATTGTTTTACCTCGGCCTCCTTGGTCTGTTGAGCATCTAATTCTACGAGCACATTTACTTCGTCCAATGCTGCTTCAGGTTTGTACAACTTTCCCGCGAAAATAGCTCTCATGTCAGAGCCAAGACTGCGTAGTGCCACACGCACTGACTCTGCGTCGGGAGCCTGATACCAACACAGCATCCTGCCACCATCTTCAGCGAGAAAGCTGTTCTTCCAGTCTACGCCATGCAGATTGAAGCAGCCGCCGGCTTGCAAGGCCATTGCGTTGACATCTGCCGGTGTCGCAGGTGGCTCAATGGGCCGCAAGTAAAATACATCACTCATTCGATAATCCCTCATTCCACAGCTATTTAGTATAGGAACCGGAGCGATGAATAAGCAATAGGGGGTTGGGTATAAGCAGAGGCCGCGCAGCAAGCCAGTTCGGCCCCACCCCAAAGTTCGGTTCCAAAAACCCGTTACCCTTCTTCAACTTACTGCCACACAGCTCGGCATAACCCACCACCGGTCTCGGCATAGGCTCGGTCTCTGTCACCCCGCCTCCCCCACAAACCCTCAACCAACCCGACGAGGTCGACGAAGCCGACGCAGGCCACTAACCACAACGCCTTGCAGGGCATCATTGTCGTCGACCTCGTCAACCTCGTCGGGTTGATCTGGAGTTTCTACCCCGGGTGGGGCCCCATACTTTTTCCGACGTTCTGCAACATACCCGCCCGTGAAAATGTCTCAGGTTTCATAAAAGCCCGATCCAGGCAAATGGTGGCGAGTAACTGAGCAAAAACCAGCAGCAACAGCAACCTCAAAAACGGGGTTCTTGGGGATTACAGGGGGATCCTTTCAGGGAAACCCCATCCCACAAACCCTTACAGAGCGTGGGCTGCAGGCGATGACAGGGGGATTCGGGGTTTTATTTCAACTCCTGGGAAATTTTTTTTAATATCGGCTATCAAGAACAAGAGACTTACCAGGAACATTCAATAAAAAAGTTTTCCAGCGACCGAGAAAAACCCTAAAAACCCCAAGAACCCCTTTTTGCTTTCCAGGCCGGAGGCTGCTGCTGGTCGTGTCTGGCCCTGTCTTCTCCCACGAGGTGCCAGAGCTGCTCCAGAGTGGCAGTCTCTCGATCACTGAGGCCTCAGTAATGACCTTGGCTATAGTTTGGTTAACTGCCAGAGACGAGGGCAACTA
Organism: Halioglobus sp.; assembly: GCA_036960305.1. Lineage (GTDB taxonomy): Bacteria > Pseudomonadota > Gammaproteobacteria > Pseudomonadales > Halieaceae > JBALVT01. The sequence continues at coordinate 28,019 of JBALWA010000044.1, forward strand.
TCGCGACCGCAACGGCTTTCGGGCACGCTGCCTCCTACGGTGAAATATCGCTATACTGCTGGATTCGAAAATCAAGAACTAGAGCAGGCCATGGAGCTGAGTTTTTGGCTATCCCTCTTTAGCATCTGCCTGCTGGGAGCGATGTCACCGGGTCCCAGCCTGGCGGTGGTAATGCGCAGCACGCTGCATGGCGGCCACAGCGCCGGCTATGCCAGTGCGGTTGCACACGGCATCGGTGTGGCCCTGTACGGCCTGCTCACTGTCGCCGGGCTGGCGGTGATTCTCACCCGTACGCCGGCAATTTACCTCAGCCTGCAGTTTCTCGGGGCGCTGTATCTTCTGTACCTGGGCATAAAGTCGCTGCGCAGCTCGAGTGGTCCCGCATTGACCGGAAACGAAGACGCCGTAGGTCATTCGCCGATCGTGAGCGGCTTTCTGGTCGCGTTCCTCAATCCGAAACTCGCAATCTTCATGCTCGCGCTGTTCAGTCAGTTTCTACGCCCGGAATCAGGCTGGGAGGAAAAGTGGATCATGGTTGCCACGGTGGGCATTACCGACATGTGTTGGTACGCAGTGGTGGCCACTCTGATCAGCCGAAAATCCTTTCTTGCACGCTTGCGCAACAGCGCATCGATTATCGATCGCGTTTTTGGCGTTATCCTCATTTTACTGGCTAGCACCGTGATGTGGCATGTGGTGACGAGGTTGTGACAAGTTAACCCAGCTAGGCCTGCGTAAGTTGACGAAGCCGACGCAGGCCACTAACCACAACGCCTTGCAGGGCATCATTGTCGTCGACCTCGTCAACCTCGTCGGGTTGATCTCTGATTTCTCCCCCGGGGTAGGCCCCATACTTCTCCCAGGCTGTTCAAACGCGCTCTCAAGCCCAATGTCTGAAGCAAGCACCAGGCTAGGCTGCAACAAATCCTTGCAAACGGCCTTCAATTACTTGCGTACAGTCGTCCATCAGATTATTTATCAACTCCTCACAGGTGGGAATAGTATCAATCAGGCCAGTGACCAGACCCGCCGTCCATATACCTTCCTCAAGATTGCCCCCATCCATTGCAGCTCGACCTTTGATGCCGGATACCATATCCGCGATGTCTGAAAAATCCGTATCCCCTGGCTGCCTCTCGACCTCTAGAACCTTCGCTGCCACCGTGTTCTTAAATACCCTCGCTGTATTTTTCAATGAGCGGAAGATAAGAGCCGTATCCAACTCTGACGATTCGACTATTTTCTGCTTCATGTTGTCGTGAATGGGTGCCTCTTTGGTACACATGAAACGAGTGCCCATATTTATGGCATCAGCACCCAACGCCAAAGCAGCTGCCATTTGTGAACCCGTACCGATCCCACCCGAAGCCAGAAAGGGTATGTCCAACGCAGCGGCCGCGCGAGGCAACAGAATCAGATTAGGGATATCATCTTCACCTGGATGACCAGCACACTCGAACCCGTCAACGCTGACAGCATCCACGCCGAGCTTCTGTGCTTTGAGGGCATGCCTGACAGACGTGCATTTATGGACAACCATCACTCCCGCGGCTTTAAAGCTCGCCATAAACGGCTCTGGGCTGCGACCAGCTGTTTCAACTATCTTTACACCGCCGTCAATTATGGCCGCTACATACTCGTCGTAAGGCACAGGCTTAATCGTGGGTAGAACTGTCAAATTGACTGCGAAGGGCTTATCAGTCATATCAAAGCACCGTGCAATTTCCCGCCTTAGATCTTCCGGTGTCGGCTGAGTGAGTCCAGTGATGGTACCCAGTCCTCCGGCATTAGAAACCGCAGTGGCAAGCTCGGCTCGACCAACGTGCATCATTCCCCCCAACATGATGGGGTGCTCGATTCCAAACAGTTCAGTGATACGTGTTTTCATGGAGAACTCCTATTGTGTAGTTTCTTTCCTATCGGCCAAGAGTATAGCGCTACAGAATTTGCGACAGAGCCGAGTTAAGTTGCCATTACCCTCAGACTGACAAGCCATGTACCATCGTAAAAAAATTGATGGTGGTACTTGAACGCCGGTGCTCTGAAATGGCCTGATAGGCCGGGTCGTTGTACCACCCTTTTGCCAACTTTTCGCTGGGAAACTTGAACATCACTACTCGACCCTCGAGGCCATTGTTCCCCTCGAAAGTCTCAGGTTTGTCATCATAGGTAATAAATTCCCCTCCGTGCTTTTTCAAAATGGGAAAGAACCCTTTTTCATACTTCAAATATTCCTCCCTGTCCTCTATGGTCAGGTTGGCAACAAAATAAACAGTTGTATCAGACATTCGAATAATCCTCTGTTTGAACGCTTAATGACTAATAAATGAAATGGATGGACGCGCCTCAGGAACTGGACGAAATAAAATTCACCAGCAGCTGCCCAAGCTCCTCTCCTTGATCTTCTTGCAGGAAGTGCCCGCCATTGCGGATCGTAACGTGTTGCTGATTTTCACACCCTGGGACCAACTTCTGAAAAACTCTTTCTCCACCTGACGTAATTGGATCTGAATCACTAAAAGCCGTCAAAAACGGCTTTTTCCAGCCCTTAAGAACAGACCAGGCAGCCCGGTTTGCCTCCGAAGCAGGGTCATCAGGGCTAATCGGTACTAATACGGGGAACTGCCTCGCTCCTTCTTTAAACTCTTCCCCTGGAAATGGCGCGTCATAGGCCTGTATTACCTGCTCACTCAGATCACTGGTGGTTGAACCACTGATAAACTTGCCCACAGGAAAGCTGTCAACTTCTTGTGAAAACTTGCGCCATTTTTCAAACGCCTCTCCCGGAGCCTGGTCGCCTGTTGGCAACATAGTGTTTGCCGCAACTATGCGCGCGAAACGGTCAGTGTTTTCGGCAGCTATCCGTAATCCGATCAAACCGCCCCAGTCTTGGCAGAAGAGCGAAATGTCCTTTAGGTCCAGCTGCTCGATTAACGATGTAATCCAGTCAACATGACGTTGATAAGTATAGTCACTCCTTAAACTGGGTTTATCTGAACGTCCAAACCCAACCAGATCAGGGGCAATCACTCGATGGCCTGCCGCGCTTAGTATCTGAATCATCTTGCGGTACAAATAGCTCCAAGAGGGCTCGCCATGCAATAGCAATATTGGCGCGGCGGTGGCCGGTCCAGCATCTACATAGTGCACACGTAAAACACCACCTTCGGTATCATCAACATTCAGGTAATGCGGCTCAAAACTGTAGTCGGCAAGGCTCTCAAAACGTCCGTCCGGCGTTCGTAGATATTTCATAACGGTTTCCTCATTGTAGGTTTTTCTTGGCGAATAAATATTGATTTCTGACCTTGCATAGAGCGGTCATTTAAGGCTCATACAATCATCAACACTGTCCATGGCCTTATTAGGTAATAGCCTGGACCTGCTTAAAGGCCAAAGATTAGCTCGCGATTCGCAAGTCCCGCCTGACTAGGCCATCCATCCATCGCAGAATCTCATCGATCACCAGGTCAGGGTTGCCAATCTGGCAATGCTGGGCGCCATGTTCCTTTGCTGTAACCAATCGGGTCGTGACAGACTTCGCATTGATCATGGCATCCGCCTGTATTCTCATCTGTTCTACCGGGACGAGATGATCATTTTCACCCATGATAATGATCGCATCTTGCTCTATTTGTTGGGCCGTGTCGTTCAGGTTGAAGTCCAACATCCACTTGAGAAAGCCGAATGGTGTTGTCTGACCGCTAGTATGCATCCCGTGATTTATACTCCACTTGGCCGTTTCATCGGTCGCCATCATCCGAGCGGCCAGGCGGTTAATCGTCTTTTTGCAGCCCATGTCTACCAGCTTGAACATGAGGCCGCCTACAACCTTTCCACGTGACGCCTTTAGAGCCGCAGTGAAGTCCTGCATAGCGCCCCAGGCAACCAGCTGTTTTACTCGGGGTTCAAAGGCCGCGGCCCTGGGAGCCAAATAGCCCCCCAAAGACATGCCAATCAAAGTACACGATTCAATCGCTAGGGCGTCGAGAACCGCCGCAACCGGCTTCTCCCAATCGTGCGTCATGGGTAAGTGGTACCGACGCAATGCGCTTCCCTGCCCCGTCCCTTCAAAAAGTACCACGCGATACCCTGCTGCCGCGAAGCTCAGGCCAATGCCATACAATTCTTCTATAAGCCCATCAAAGCCACTGCAGAATAATAGCGTGCCTTTTTCATCGCCCTCAGCCGGAATATCGATGACCCCTAATTTTCCGCCAGCAAAGTCCACTAAGCTGTGTTGTTCGGAGGCACCGTGTGTTTCCTGATAAAAATACTCCATGAACTTGTCGTAAGCCAAGGCCTTATCAGGATGGTCCTCTGACATAAAGAATTCAGCGCCGCGGTAGAAGAACCCCGCTTGTAGATATCGGTTTTCATCCTCCGCCAGGCGAGCTTCCAGGAGCATCTTTTCGACAAAATTGTCCAACGTTGACACGTTCTGACCAATCTCCCTAAGTCGCTCCTCTTCGATATCCCACGATAAACGATTGAGCATAAAATTCAGCGTTTCGTTAGTGTTGAACTGGTGGTATCCGGGTTTTTTCGCAGTCATGAGTTCTCTTTCCTTGATCAGAAGTTATAGCGCAGTGATGCCATGTAGCTACGCGGCTTACCTAACAGGGCAAGGTGACAGCCAAAACCACCGCATAGTCCGTCTTCACTGTCGGCGGGGTTTCCCTGAATGTTTGGGAATGCTTCTGTCCAATACTCCTCGTCGAGCAGGTTCTGCCCGCTCACAGCTAACTCCCAACGTTCGTCCGCACTCGCAAAGCCTATCCTCATATTCAGTAGGTTGTAGCTTGAAGATTTCGATGTATTCTCAATATCCCAGTAGCGTGAGCCCTGATAGCTGTAGTCGAGGCGAGCATTCAACTGATACGCATCGTTGAGTACAGGCCAGCTCGCATCCGCAAATGCCGTCCCGGAGAACTCAGGCGTATTGGGTGGTGTGAGTCCGTCAACGGGTTCGCTATTGAAGATGGCACCATCCTCCCACTCAGCTTTGGTCCAGCCGGCAGCGGCTCCGACTGTAACGAACTCCGTCATCAGGTAATTGAACTCAACCTCAAGCCCATAGGTGATTGTGTCACCTATGTTGCGAATGACCTCAGATACGTTTCCGTCCGAGCTGAGAATTGTGTCTTCGAACTGGCGATCAACGTAATCGTTATAGAAACCAGCCAGTGTCAGATTTCCGCGGCCATCCATGATGCTTCCTTTCACGCCCAGTTCCAGAGCGTCCACCGATTCGGCGTCAAAGGTCTCCCCCGCGGTATCACCAACGAGATTGAAACCCGCCGGCTCGTAACCTTTTGCATAAGAACCGTACACCATTAGATCATCGCTCATGTGATAGGAGAGAGAGAGCTTAGGAAGGACCTCTGTATTTGAAATGTCGTCACTAAACTGGGGATTCGTAGTCCTGAGATCAACATCTTGTTCCGCCCGGTTCAGCCTCACTCCGAACCCAAGCTCAAAGTCCCCTACGGCATATTCACCGCTGAAAAAAGCCGCGTACTGGGTGTCTTCGATATCGATGTCCACAAAAGGCGAAATTAGAAAGCCCCCCACACTAATGTCCATGTTCTGTTGGAAAAGGTTATCTTCTATCTTTGTGTAGTACAGGCCAGCAATATAGTTAAAGGAGCCATCGTAGTCACTGGTGAAACGAAGTTCCTGTGAAGCGGTGGACGCTTCTGTATCGATATTACCCGCCATTCCCACTAGGAGGGGTGCAGGACTGTAATCCAGATCGAACAAGTAGTCGGGGACGTCTCGTTCGGAGTAGGAGGTGACAGATGTAATCATCCCCGCTTCAAGATCCCAATCCATTTTAAGGACATTGCTCCAAACGTCGCGTTCCATGAACGGACGCTCATTGAACTCGGTATAGTCGATGAAGTCATCCAGCGAGTGGGGGCGCTGTAACTGGAAGAATCCTCCGTCTTCCATCGTCACATAACGAAATCGATTGAGGACTGTGAACTGTTCCGACACGTCCCAACGAAGTGACAGCCGTGCCCCGGTCTCTTCCCGGGTATTCACATCGGTATCGCGAAATCTGTCGTGAAGGTGGCCATCCGTCTCATAGCCATAGGCCGATACTCGAGCATAGAGTTTTCCGTCTATCAATGGAATATCCATCGCAGCCATGACCCGTGCTGTATCAAACGAACCGCCTTCCACGTAGGCATACCCGCCAAACTCTTCACCCGGTTCGATCATCACGTACTTGATTGCTCCACCGATGTTGCTGCCTCCGTAGAGTGTGCCTACAGGACCTTTAATCACCTCGATACGTTCTACTTCTGAAAAAAGGGTAGACTGATCCAGAAACTGTTGGGCATCGTCCATATAAAAACCCACACCCTGGGTATTCCCGAATGCCCCGATCCCGCGTATAACCACATTGGGCTCATTGTCTGAGCGAACCGTTAAATTGACATTCGGCAAAAAGTGACCAAGATCAGTCATTTCCGTAAGGCCTGCGTTTTCAACCGTCTTCGCGCTAATCGCGGTCACGCTTTGTGGAATGTCCATCAAGGACTCTTCGCGCTTACGAGCGGTCACTACAATCTCTTCGAGCACAGGATTTGAATAGGCAGAGGTCGCGCTCAGAAGACTAGAACTGATAGTCATCCCCCAGAGTAAGTGTTTGGTATTATATTTTTTCATTGGTTACCCACCGTTTTAGCCAGAATGTTGTGAAACACACTTTACCGAAGACAAAACCCAAGATATGATCATTTGGCGCTCTTTTATTGTCTTTTTGCGTCTCATAATGGTCAAGGGAGTCGAATTCGATGTACAGCAAAGTTATTCGCGGACAACTCCTGAGTCAATTTGCTGAGTCTGTTAGAGATCTGGGTTATGACCCCACAGATGTCTATCGCCATTGCGCACTTGATCCGAGGATCCTGGAAGAAGACCGGCTGGTTCCCAGCAACCAAATAGCGAAGATGCTGGCTAGTGCGGTAGAAGTCACGGGTTGCGAGCACTTTGGCCTGTTGTGCGCGAAGAACATGCAAGTCCAGGATTATGGAGCTCTTGGCCAGCTACTTCGGACAGCACCGACTTTTGGCACTGCGGTAAATGATTACGTTGAGCACCTAAAAGTCAATTCCACCGAGATCAGGCGCGACCTGACGATCGATGGTGATGTCGCTTGGATTTCTGTGCACACTGTTTCAGGGATCACGCCCCTACCACAACAGTCCCAATTTGCTGTTGCGGTGAACTGGCGGTTTAATTGCCTCCTTACCCAATGGAAGTGGCAGCCGCGATTCATCTCATTTAGGTTTGAAGCGCCCAAAGATGCCGCCTATTACCGGAGGTACTTCTCCTTGCCCATCCAATTCAGCGGTGAATTTGACGGCGTTGCCTTTGCAGCTGCAGATCTCGAGTTGGAGTTGCCGGAAAGCGACCCCCTAATTTATCGCGCTTTAACCCAATATATCAGAAATCTGGAAGAGGATATTCCGGAGGACTTTTTGGATACAATTAGATCGCTTGTCTCGAGACAGCTCGCCCGAGGGTCATGCTCCATTGAGGATATTGCTGAATTCTTGCCTTACGAAACTAGGGCATTTCAACGAAGACTCCGAGATCGAGGAACCAGCTATCAAGAAATACTCGATGATATTCGTTTTGATAAGGCTATCGTTTACCTTAGAACATCCGACATGAAGGTTGAAAGAATCTCTGACGTACTTGGGTATAAGAATAGCAGTAATTTTTCGAAGGCCTTCAAGCGACGATTTGGCCTGTCACCCATACAATGGAAGAAACAGCACCGAGAGTGTTAGCGGTACTGTGGTTGGCTCTGGGGAATTACTAATACATGCAACGAATCGGTGGCTTAGCGGCAAGCCGAGCTCCCCAGGCCCTTCCACCACATCCCCCGCGTCGGCTTCGTCGACCTCGTCGGGCGTATCCCGAGTTTCTACCCCGGGCCACTCCCCCTTCTGCACCAAATCGAGCAATATATCTGCCCCTAGAATTTTTTGGGGACTCTATAAAGGCGCTACCGTGCGGACTATTAGCAAGTTCAGTCTGGCGAAACGGAACAACTTGGCTGCCGGATTTTCTTTACGGCAGTCTGGGGCAACCAAATATAGGAGTATCAGGACTCGTTATTTCTCCTGCCCCTATTCCATTTTTTCACCCATGGCATAAAATCGGCTACTTACTATGAATTGGGGAAACTGATGTTGAGATATAGCGCGTATTGGATGTTGGTGGTGCTGTGCACAGTATCGGTGGTTGCCTCAAGCGGAGAGGACTCTTCAGGGAGATTGTCTGCTGGCACCGTCATAGATGTGTATAAGAGCCCGACCTGCGGTTGTTGCGGAGACTGGATCGAGCATATTCAAGGCAACGGATTCAAGACGGAGATACATCACCCCAATGACCTCAACCAGTTAAAGGCAGACAAGGGGATAGCTGCGCACTTCCAGTCTTGCCATACCGCTGTCACAGCGGATGGTTACGTCTTCGAGGGTCACGTTCCTGCCATATATATCCAGCGATTTCTGGATGAAAAACCCAAAGGGGCGGTCGGTTTAGCCGTACCGGGTATGCCGGTTGGTAGCCCGGGCATGGAAGTTGGTGATAAATTCATGCCGTACCAGGTTTTACTACTTAAGCGAGACGGCAGTGCCGAGGTCTACGCAGATATCCTTTCGCCAGCTGATCAGTGAGGCTGTAAAACAGGGAGATTACAAAACCAAGGTTCGGGCCTGTCTCAAAGTTCGGTTTCAAAAACCCGTTATCCTTCTTCAACTTACCGCAACCCATCTCGGTATAATCCACCACCAGGCTCGGCATAAGCTCGGTTGCGGCCGCGCCGCCCTGCCCCACCAGAAAAATCCGTTAGCTTTCTTTAGCTTACTTTCCAACTTGCCAACACACCGTCCGCCTAATCGGACGGTCCCCTGTTCGAGTCAGGGCGGGCCCACCATTTTTCTATAGATCAATAACTTATTGTGTTAGAGAGCATCCGACTCTGGGTGATTGGCGTATGGCTATACCGAGAGGCGGCACTGGCAGGTAACATTGAAGAATCGAAGCCTCAACAGCATCGGCGAGCTGCAGTCTGCGCCAATAACCCTATATTTATTATGGTATGATTCGTTATCGTCAGAGACATTAGATATGCTTCAAATACATCATCAGAGCTCCTTTCATATCGACGAGCTTCCAGCCATGCAAATCGGCTGGCAGATTGACTTTACCCAGCTTGGTCCAGCCAAACAGAAGTCTTCGGTCAATTTGTTGCAAACCACCAACCTGGATGTCTGCCACTTTCAGTTCAATGCACCCTTTGATCAACGCCTGCATGCCCAACCCGGCTACTACAGCTTTGGCCTGCCAGACCCCGATGTCACGGGAACCTCGGTACTGGAACGAGTCGTCACCCCAGGCACCATAATTGTTTTTCCACACAACGATGAAGCGTATGGAGCGTCCCCTGCTGGCTTTACGGGTTATGGCATCCATATTAGAGCGAAATATCTCGAGGCTATAGCAGAGATCGTCTTCAAAAAACCCCTGCGATCAATGATACGGGCAACGGGTGTCTATGCGCTGACGGAGATAGAATTTAATCTTTTACGCTGGGAATTGGGTAAATGGTGGCGATTGTCGGCAACAGCCACCACAGAAAATGCATCGCCGCTTGTACACCGCGAAGAAGCGTTGGTCATAGCAGTACTGAATGGCCTCCGCCACTCCAACGAAATCGGCAAGTCACAATACCGGAAGAGTGACCGGGCGTTGAGGCTCGTGCTGGATTATGTAAACGCCGTACCCACTCAAGATATTTCGGCCGTAGAGCTGTGCACAATCGCCGATTGTAGCCAACGTTGGCTAGAGCAGTGTTTCAAAAAACGATTTGGGGTTACCCCAAAGTCCTATGTAAAATACCTGCGATTGGCTCGCCTGCGGCGGGACTTGCTCCACTCATCCCACCCTAAGAACCAAACGGTCAGCGGTATTGCCAGCCATTATGGGTTCTGGCATATGGGCCAGTTAGCTGCGGACTATCGCAAGCTATATGGCGAATTACCATCGGTCACAATGAAAAGAAGTTGAGCCACTTTTGCTATCCAGGTTCTCAATCTCCACAGACTAACCCTTATCCCGCGCATTTTTCAATACTACGATTTTTTGATGGCCACTCTTTCTGGCGCATATAGCAGATTCCTTTCTAGATAAAGCAGCGGAGTTCCAGAAATAAGCTGCTAGAGCGCTGTCTATTAGTCCATAGCATGCTCTCCCTCTTCGTATTTTACGACCAGCATTTTGGTGGAAGTGATGGCACTACTGTTTGACCCGGCCTAGACAAAATTAGATAATAGAGAGAATTTACTTCGATATCTTGATGCGGCGGGTCATAAAAAAAGTATATGTTGATATTTGATTGGCAATTAATTGCTAGCGATTTTTTAAGCAATAAAAGAATTATCACCACCAAAAAAGGATAAATATGAATTTCCTTAAATTATCGAAAATCTCTGCGGTATGCGGGCTGGTCATCGCGTCAGCATTCCCTATTTTAGCGAACGCCGAGGCCGAAGATTATCGTTTTGTCAGAGAACCTGGTTTCACTAAAGACGGCTACCCCTTACCTTTATCTGGTGTGCCGATCACCAAAACACCCATCATCGCCAAAGAAGGCGTGACAGTTAAAGACTACCCTGAGCACTACATCCCAGGTACAGAAACACTTGCAGACAATGAAATGCGAGTCACCGCCTGCGGCACCTGGGGCCCAGCACCCATGCGAATCGGCCAAGGCGCATCTTGCATATTGGTTGAACTAGGTAATGGCGATACCTTCATCTTCGATATTGGTGGCGGCACAGTAGGCAACTTGTTTGCTTTGGGCGTCCCTCCTGCTGAACTGGATAAAGTCTTCATCACCCACTATCACCTGGACCACATCGGCGGTATTTTCCCACTGTTCGACGCTATGGGCTGGGGACGCAACACACCGCTTCACTTATGGGGCTCTACAGGCGAGACACCTGAGTTGGGTATCACTGCCATTTCCGAGCATGTTGTTGGTGCAGCTGCGTGGCATATTCAAAACAAACAATCTCTTCTGCCTAAAGCGGGCATGAAGATTATTCCACACCCAATCGATTACAAAAAATTCTCGCCTGAAAATCCACGTCAGATTGCTTATCAGGAAAATGGTGTAATAATCTATGCCTTCCCTGTGGTTCACGCACTGTCTGGCTCTATGGGTTATCGACTGGAGTGGAATGGCCTGACCTTCGTTTACACAGCGGACAGCAATGCCACCACCTTTGAAGCCGAACAAGGCAAAGGCGCGGATATCTTTATTCACGAGATTTTCCCATCAGCCGCCGAGTTTGCGCACTATAACCATATGCCGCTTGAAGCCGGCGAAAGTGTAATGACAGAGCACACCACTCCAGCAGAATTGGGTGAAGTGTATAACATTGCCAAACCAAGACTGGGCGTAGGCAGTCACTTCACCTTGGACGACGATCTGATTGATCCTCTGTTCAAACGTTGGAAGTCCACTTACAACGAACCCACTTTGTTGATGCAAGATTTGACCACAGTTAACATCACTGCGGACTACATTGTGACAAGACAAAGTCGAGTGGATCAACTGGCTTGGCCTGCCAAGCCTAAAAGACCACCTGCAGACGCAGATCTGTCTTTAGGTCCAGTCTCTAAGGCCACACCACCTAAATGGCTGACCGACACCAAACTGAATAAAAACTAGTAATTGAACGAGGCCGAGCTAACCAAACGTACCTGTGGGTGGCGAATTGCTGATTCATCAGCGAAACCAGAGTGTTACAGCTCGGCCCCACCCCAAAGTTCGGTTTCAAAAACCGTTACCCTTCTTCAACTTACCGCCATCCAGCCCGGTATAATCCACCCACAATCTCGGCATAAGCTCGGTTGCGGTAACCCTGCCCTGCCGACTCATAGAGGCCCCTGGGTGCACATACACTGAGGACTAGGAGATCGCATCTCCACCAATAAGCCGAATATACGTAAGCGCCTTTAGTCTGATTAAAACTTTCTTGTGTGAACGGAGGAGTCCGTATACGACCAGTCCAATGACCGCTTGGACCTAGAATCGGTATTGCCAGATCAATCCCAGGTTATCGAAGTTACCACCGACCCGTCCTCTCACTCCGCTGGCGGCGAAGAACTTCAGGCTGTGATGAATAGTGAGCGGTGTTGAAAACGTCAGACCCACACGAGAATTCTCCATGCGATCATCCGGCTCAATATCGCCCTTGGTACTCTCTCCGCCCCAGTAGTAGTTGAGATCCAGGGACAACCACCGCCCCTTTGGAAAGATGTAAATCAGGTGACTCTGCATCTGGTAGAGTGGATCCTGCTCAACGACCAGGCCATTGAAAAAATCGTCATTGTCTTCAAAAAACCTGATCGAGCCGCTGAAATCAAAAAACCATTTCTCCCAGTGATAAGACAGCCCCAGCCCCGGCCTGATCACCCAGCGGTTGGCACCGGCGTTTATAATGTTCTCCGAGTTATAGGTACCAATGGGGATACTGGCCTCCAGACTGCTACCAATGACCAGACCGGGATCCCACTTTCGGTATTCCTCCAGGGTGAGGGCTGGCGCGCCGTAGAAGTTCCAGGTCAGCTTTACCGTGGGATCACCGTATTCACAGCGCCGGTGTTCCTGAGCTTCTCCCTGAAAAATACCGGTACCCTCGTAGCAGCTTCGCGATCCTACAAAATCGACTTTTGAGGATTTGCCGGCGATCGAAAAGCTATGAGCGCCGCCCAGAATTACTTCGTCAATGGTTAGATCGATGTCTTGCACAGGCGCCACCGGTGCCGGAGTGATATCGCCGTCAGAGTGAATGTAACCCAGTAACAGAAAAGTCTGGCTGATCGGTATGTTCGAATAAGTTCTGGGCTCTAATGTCTGCGCTGACACGACAGCCGCCCTCAAAACCAGAAACAGCAGGAACAACACTATGAGCGCCGAATGTCCGGCTTCAGAGTGATATAACCCCATCGCTTTCCCCTTCACGATCGGGGCACCGGGTTCAAATTGAACACCAATACAGTATGTCTCTCAAACGCTCTTACCTCTCCTGTAAGCCCAGCTGGATAAACGATCACTTTGAGTGGTCGACTGTGACAGCCATACTGAAGATAAACCAAATTGGTACTGACAAGTGACTATGCCTCCTCGTCAAGTGTTTAGGCAAGTTTTTCGTCCCAATGAGTGCCGTTCTTCATCCTGCTATTCAAGAGAGTTAACTGTTTACGCATGCAGGCTACCAGAGCTACCGGGTTCTGTCGCAAAGTTGGCCGACTCCGCGTGGCGGAACTATACTCGATTATCCAGAATACCAAGTATCGGATAGTAAATGATCAGCTTTAAAGGCCGTCACCATCAGCAAGATATGATCTTACAATGCGTCCGGT
>JBALWA010000045.1:0-40345 GCA_036960305.1 Halioglobus sp.
GTCTGCGGCTGTCCGAAAGTAAGATTGAGGGGCTCTCACATTCGGACCTTGTGATGCTCTGTAGTACCGAACTTCGCACCGCGGCCGGTTCATCCACGCTAAACCTGACTCGAAAGGCCCATGACTTTCCGTATAAGCAATTGTTGATTGATGTTGCTGACAAAATTGCGCCCGGCAACACCCCGCTTAGCTGGACAAAATACAGACTGAAAGACGACCACGAAGAGGAGGAAATTGAACAGGTCATACTGAGTCATTTCGATGCACAGGCGAGAAAGTGGTGGGAGAAGCTACCTGGAAAGAAGCGAGAGGAGTTTGTGGATGGAATCAATACAATCCTCAGCGGCGACCAGGCTTCCAATCCACGTGGCAAAACACCCTACTTGCAACAACAAGCAATCGAACAGCTTATACAAACTGGACTGATAGCTGGACTCTCCAAAGCATCTGCCGGCGGCCTGCTCGGTGTCGTTGGAATATCCGTCGTTGGACAACTGGGGTGGTTGATTCTCATCCAGGCCCTGGGATGGATGACCGGAGTGAAGATTGCCATCTTTGGCATTGGTGGCTATGGCGCCATGGGTAGCGCCGTAACATGGCTCGGAGGAGCCGCGATAGGTGGTGCCGTGGCTCTGCCGGGACTGGTTGCGCTGGTTGATGGGCCCGCCTACCGCAAGACAGTACCGACAACCATCATGCTACTGGCCAAGACTCAGTTTGACAGGATTGAAGCCACCATCGACCGGTAAGCAGCAGACAGCAGTCGTAACCCACCATTTCACCAGTCCCACTACAAAACAGGGGCGGTATACCCCATACTTTTTCCAGCAATCTCCATACGTATCCGCGCCCGAATTTTTTCACCTCCTGATAAAGCGCCCACCCCCAGAAAACTGAGAAAAACGACGTATCTAATTCAGATAATATAAAGCAAAGTTTTCTATTATTTTATTGAACCCCCACAGGTTGCACCCGGCAACCTCAACCCCACCATCGACAAAGAGAGGCCATATGCCAACTAAAAAATCTACAGCAACAAAACAAAACCCCAAATCCCCCGAAACCCCCATCCAGGTCATCAAGGAGGCCAACTGCAAATCCCTGGAGGGCTCAGCAACGCTTACCTACCTGGTCGGCACCGACGAATCCGCGGCAATCCATTTCAAAATTTCTGGCAACACGGGCGGCGGCTACTGGTCAGCAGAGTGGATTGGTTTCGATCAGATCCAGGCAGCGTTCAAGGCCTGGGGTACTGACTCACCAATCACCAGCATGGCCCTGCGCCCACTGTTCAAGGGCAAGTCAGTGAACACACCCAGCTTCATGTTGGCTGTTCTGTCAGCTGAAGGCCTGCTGGAACCCATGCCCAAGCGTAAACGGAGGTTCTGCCAAGTTAAGTATTTGAGTTGAAGGAAATCCAGTGGGTCGCCATCACGCTACTGCCCTGCTCCATTCTGCAAACGCACTTATCCGGAGATTCCTGTAGTGCTCGGCTCCAACCAGATGACGGCCCAAATTGAAAAGGTTACTGACAGCGGCATGGGTGCCCAGAAATCTCTGTGCCTGCCGGACTGATTTGAACTTTCGCATCACTCGCTCTCTCACTCTAGTCGCCTCGTGAGACTGCTCTGCTCGATTGTTTTCATATTGTTTCGTACTGTGGATCGTGTCAGGGATCAACTCCCTGTGAGCAACGCCATAGCTGCGCAGTTTATCGGTAACGATCTTACGGGGTTCGCCTCCATGGCTTCTCAATAAACGCTTGAAGAAACGCTTCGCCGCAACACCGTCACGCTTTGCCTGAAGATACACGTCAACCACTTCGCCATTCTGGTCTACGGCTCGGCACAGGTAATGCTGTTTACCGTTGATCTTCACGAAGACCTCATCGATGTAGAACGTGTCACCATAGCCTCGGTGTTTGCGCTTCAAGCGACGTGTAAAAATGGCACCGAACTTGATGCACCAGAGGCGGATAGCTTCTCGACTGACGGTGATACCTCTCTCGGCTAGAAGATCTTCAATATCGCGGTGGCTTAGATTGAAGCGGTAGTAGAGCCAGACAGCGTATGAAATGATGACAGGTGGGAATCGGTGGCGTTTATAAGTATTCATTCGCTGATTCTACCAATTTCAGCGAGTTAAGTTGTCAGTACGCAAATATTAGCTAAAGTCGCTACCAGTTCATTACTATACGGCCTCTTCTACCTTTTTCCTTCACGCGTGCTATTGCCTGCTCATGTTCTACAAAACTGAACTCGCTATCAATAACCGCTTTCAATTTGCCTTCCGATACCCAACTTGCAACTTGGGTTAGCTTGGCTCTGTCGCCGTGTGCAACCATCAAATATCCGACTTGAGAGTCTTCCAACACGCCGCCATTTTCTTCATTAGGTTCCCCTGGAATAAAAGTACCGTTGGGTGTTAAGAGCCCTTTCATGTCTTCCAGTTTTTGCCTATTCGTTAAATCAAGGACTAGGTCGAATGTGTCTGATATTTCTCCAATCTTTGTTTGATTGTAATCATAAACTTTGTCCGCACCGTAAGAACGTAAGTAGGCTTCTTGATCACTACCGGCAATAGCAGTGACATGGGCACCAATTATTTTTCCTATTTGCACTGCCTGGATACCAAGTCCACCTGCAGCGCCATTAATTAGTATTTTCATTCCCGGCTTGACCTGTCCCAGGTCTTGCAAAGCAACCAGGATTGTTTGCGCGCCTAGTGGGATAGCCGCTGCTTCGGAAAAGCTTGAGCTGTCTGGCATCAACGCCAGGTAATCTTCGTCAATGGCAATATACTCCGCATGGCTTTTCCATCCAGTAATCATATTTACATAGCCAAAAACCCGATCATTCTTTTTGAAGACTTGCCCGTCGCTTTCTAGGATTCCTGCAAACTCCAAACCGGTCTGTACTTCTTTATCTACGCCATACTCAGCAAAGTAGGGATCAAAGCGTCCATCAGCACTTTCTGCATCAAAAATATTTACGGAGGCACTTCTCACTTTAACAAGAACTTCTCCTTCTTGAACTATTGGTCTTATCAAGTTTGCTTTCAGTACAATATTTTTATCGCTATTTACCACTAAACCTTTCATGTTCGACTCCCAAATCAATGTCAGCAATAGGTCGAGTGACCTAATTAGCATTCAATATAGGTCAATTGACCTATATTGTCAATCAGCTTATATTGGCACCAATAGAGAGAAGCATTAATAGAGGTAACGATGAACCAGAAAAAAGTGCACATCCTGAAATGTGCAATGGCAATTCTCAGAGAAACTGGTGATCAAGGTTTATCCATGAGGAAGGTAGCTGAAAGCGCAGAAATGAGGCTCAGCAATGTCCAGTATTATTTTGAAACCAGGGAGATACTGTTAGCGGCATTACTGGAAACTTTTTTACTGGACTATGCCAAATCGATGCAATTACTTTCTCTTCCAGAAGGGTTAAGTGCCGAGCAGAGATTAGAAAAATCAATACTTTATATTCTAAAAGATGTGGAATCGGGAGAGTGTGCTGTTGTATTCAAAGAGCTTTGG
Source organism: Halioglobus sp. (assembly GCA_036960305.1). Classification (GTDB taxonomy): domain Bacteria; phylum Pseudomonadota; class Gammaproteobacteria; order Pseudomonadales; family Halieaceae; genus JBALVT01. The sequence continues at coordinate 3,545 of JBALWA010000045.1, forward strand.
GCGATTGCAGAACGAAACCCAGCAGTGAAAGATGCCGTAACAAAATATTACCAGAATCTGCACGACATGCTCTTTGCTGTACTTGAAAAGGCTGCTGGCGAAGGCTGCCGGAAACAGCAGATTAACAAGGCTGTGGGCATCCTTTTACCTTTCATAGAAGGTTACTGCATTACTCATTCAAACTTGGGAGTTTCAGCCGAAGAATTGTCTAAACAATTAGCGATGCTGTTATACCAATCGCTAAATTGAATAAAAATATTGGAAAATAATACCCGTATTACATAATTCCATGTGGTTCTGGCAAGTTAACCTCTCAGGGTTTCAAAAATAGAGCTGCAGATCTCAGGCAACTGCCCTGCTCCATTCTGCAAACGCACTCTCCCTGAGATCACGGTAATGCTGAGCACGTACCAGATGCCTAGCGAGGTTGAACAGGTTGGAAACAGCTGCATGTGAGCCCAAGAATCTCTGTGCCTGCCTAACAGACTTGAATCTCCGCAACGCCATCACGCTTGGCCTGGAGATACACATCAACTACTTCTCCGTCCTGATCAACAGCACGCCACAGGTAATGCTGCTTGCCATTGATCTTATGATCCGGCACACCGGCAAAGACTTCATCTTCTACCAAAATCGATGGCTTAACTTGTCTATACCCCATCTAGAAGTTCAGGGTAAATGATGCTCCCCCGAGTGGGTTCTCTGCGACTGAGATCGAACCGCCGTGGGCAATCATGACCTGCCTGGTCAGCGCCAGTCCCACTCCGCTGCCTTCGCGTTTGGTGGTGAAAAAGGGCACGAAAATCTTTTGTCTGATGTCGTCAGGAATGCCGGGGCCATTGTCACTGACCTCAAGGCTTACATGTCCTCGCTTGTTAAGCCGGGCACTCATTGTTACCTTCCCCGCCTGGCCAATTGCCTGCTGCGAATTTTGCAGCAAGTTGATCAATATTTGCTCCATCATGCCGCGGTCGGCATAGAGGTCCAATTGCATTGGCTCGACGATAACATCAAGTTCCAGACCTCTCTGCGACCAGTCTACTGTAGCCAGATTGGATACGGTGCTGAACAGCTCGGATAGCAGGAAGGTGCTTTTGTCTGGTGCAGGTAGCCTGGTAAGGCGCCGATAACTGGACACGAAACTCATAAGGCTGTCGGATCTGCGCGCCACTGTAGTCACCGCGTCCTTGATGTCTTCCAGTTCACTGTGCAACGGTTCTTTCCCGTCTACCTTAGCGGCTGCATCTTGCACCAGGTCGACTGTTGTTTTGGCAAGAGAGGCCACTGGCGTGATCGAATTCATGATCTCGTGAGTTAGCACCCGCACCAGGTCCTGCCAGGCTTCAATCTGTATGCCATCCAGTTCGCTTTGTATATCCTGCAAGCTTAGAAGACGCTCAGTCTGGCCGCCGATTACAATCTGGCTGGCCGCGACCGTGAGGCGGCGCTCCACTTCATCGGCTCTGAATACAACCAGTTGCCGCTCGCCGGGTTGCACCGATTTCAGTTGGTGCGCGAAGTCCTCGCCATAGGTCTGCAGGTCTGCAAGTCGCACAATCTGGCCGCCTCCGAACAAGCGCCTCGCGGTGTTGTTCCACAGTGTTACCCGTCCATCGTTGTATATAGACAGCAATGGCACAGGGACGTGTTCAAGCAGGGCTTTGAGGTGGCGCAGCTCGCTCTCTTGGCTACTGCGGTTTTCGCGAAAGCGCTGCAGTATCTCAGTGAAGCTATCACCCAACTCATCAAAACCAGCACCCATCTTGCCAAGACTAAATCGCTGGCCAAAATCTGCATAGCGCGCCGCATCCAAAAAGCGGGTAATTTCCTCGTTGGTCTTTGAGACAAATCGAAGAACATCGTAGGACAGGGCGATGGACAAGCCGAGTAGCAGTAGCGTTGCAGCGTGATATCCTGGAGCTAATATGAAGTAACCCAGTGCCAGTAAGGCTAGAAGTACAAGGGTCAGGCGCAGCGCCAGTAGTGCGCTAAAACGGTTAAATTTCATATTTCTCCATCCTTCGGTACAGTGCAGCGCGGGTTAAGCCCAGTGCTTTGGCGGCCCTGCTGATGTTGTATTGATGCCCGGTCAGAGCCTGTTGGATGGTTTGCTTCTCAAGCCGAGACAAGTTCAGGTCTTCATCGGGGATGTTGCTCGGCGTTGGCGCATAAGAAGCAACGGGTGTAATGGATTCGGTGGCTGCAGATAGCTGCAAATCAGCAGGGGTAATCAGTGGTCCATTCGTCAGGATAACTGCGCGCTCTACTGCGTGTCGCAGTGCTCTTACGTTGCCGGGCCAGGTGTGGTTGCTGAGAGCGGCAATGGCCTCCGGGGAAAACTCTCGATCTCCGTGGCTGTACTTGCGGCTGTACAACTCCAGATAATGTCTGGCTATTGTGGTTATATCCTCCTGCCGCTTGCGCAAAGGTGGCAGGGCAATTTCCACCGTATTGAGCCGAAACAATAAGTCCTGCCGAAAGCGTGTTTCGTTGTGTAGTTCTTGCGCGGGTAAGTTGGTTGCGGCAATGACCCGCACATCAAAGTCGATTGCCCGATTTGCACCCACCGGCGTCACTTGACGCTGTTCCAGCACAGACAGCAATTTTGCTTGCAGATGCAGCGGGATGTTGCCAATTTCATCGAGGAACAGGGTGCCACCATTAGCGGCTTGCAGGCGCCCGACGCGATCTTCCCGGGCATCAGTAAACGCGCCTTTTACGTGCCCAAACAGCTCTGATTCAAACAGCGATTCGGAAACCGCGCCTAGATCGACTGTCAGGAAAGTATTGCCAGCGCGTCGTGACTGTTGGTAGATGGCCCGTGCAACAAGCTCCTTGCCGGTGCCATGTTCCCCGAGTATGAGTACGTTGGCGTCGGTGGGAGCAGCGCGCGCTATCATCGAAACAACCTGTTGCATTGCTGCTGAGTCGCCCAGCATTGGCTGCCGCGATCTTCCCACCTCAGCGGCCAGAGCGCGGTTGGTGCTTTTAAGTCGTTGCGCCTCATTGCGGCTGCGCCTCAGCTTAACGCCGGCAGAAAGCGTGGCGACGACTTTTTCATTTTGCCAGGGTTTGGCGATGAAGTCCGTGGCTCCAATTTTCATGGCTTCTACCGCAACGTCGACACCACCATGGGCGGTAATGAGAACCACAATGGCCATGGGGTCGATCTCAAGAATTCTCTTCAGCCAAATGAAGCCCTGTTTTCCGGAGGACTCCCCTGGGCTGAAATTCATATCCAACATTATTGCGTCGAACTCATGCTGTGCCATCAGGGATTCAACCTGAGCAGGATCGTCGCAGGTGACGATCTTGTTGTAGTGGCGCTTCAGCAAGAGTTTGCCAGCGGTAAGGATATCGAGATCATCGTCGACTATTAGTATGGTCCCGTCGTGCTTTTCCATGCAAATTCTCCGCCTTCCCGGGAATGGGTGTTGGCTTGCCTGTCCGAAAACGTACAACAAGCGTTCGAAAACGTACAGTTAAAGTTGTCCGAAATTGAACACCAAAAATATAATATCGTTATAAATCAATAGATTAAAAAAATGGCATGCAACTTGCTATATCTATGACGGCGGTGCTTTGTAGTGCCGACCCAACATACAGGAATTGATCCATGGAGAAACAAGCAAAGCCCAACGCCCTGTCCTCGGTTGCCTTGACCGGTACTGGCGCGGTATCGGGTGCCGGCATGGATCGCAAGGTCGAATCAAGTCGGCGGCCCTACCGGCGCCTCGGCATCGGTCTGCTGGTTGTTGTGGCTCTGTTGGTGTTGTTCTGGCTGGTAAGCGAACAGAGCGCTGGTCGCTCTCTCCAGGTCGATGGAAATCGTATCGTCATCTCCGCGGTTAGCCGCGGCGTATTTGAGGACTTTATACCGGTGCGGGCGCAGGTAACCCCTCGTAAAACGGTTTTCCTGGATTCCATCGATGGTGGCCGTGTAGAGCGTCGCCTGGTGGAGGACGGCGCTATGGTGGAAGCCGGTCAGGTGATAGTAGTGCTTTCGAATACCAGTTTGCAGCTGGAGGTTATGCGAAATGAAGCCCTGGTGACAGAACAGCTGAATAACATGCGCACTATAGAGCTTCAATTGGAGCAGAATCGACTGGAGCATAAACGCAATCTGGTTGAAATGGACTACCAGATAAAACGACTGCAGCGTCAAATAGTTCGCCATGAAGGGCTCACCCTGCGCGGTGTTTCGACCAAGAGTCAGTTGGAAGATGCGCAGGATGAATTGGAGTACTACATAAACCGGCGCGCAGTTACTCTGGAGAGTCAGGCAACAGATGCCCGCCTGCAGGAAACGCAGCTGAAGTTTCTACGCGAAACAGGGGCGCAGTTGGAACACAATGTTGCCTTCGCGCGCGGCAACCTTGATTCGCTTAACGTAAAGGCACCTGTTGCGGGCAAGTTGTCAGGTCTCGATGTCGAAGTAGGACAGAGCATCGAGCGTGGCGGCCGATTAGGTCAGATAGACGATCCGGACAACTTTAAGCTACAAACCGCGATAGACGAGTTTTATCTGGGTCGTGTTGCGCTGGGTCAGCAGGCCACCTTCGAGCGTGCCGGCACCAGCTACGATCTCATCATTAGCAAAATATATCCGCAGGTCAACAACGGACAGTTTCAGGCCGACCTCCTGTTTGCTGAAGACGATCCCAGCGGGATTCGCCGCGGTCAGACTATACAAATGAAGCTGACGCTGGGGGACGCCACGGAAGCGACCCTGATACCCAATGGTGCCTTCTATCAGGACACGGGCGGCAACTGGATTTTTGTTGTGGCCCAAGACGGCACAGAGGCCGTACGGCGCACTATTCGTCTGGGTCGTCGCAACTCGCGCTACATCGAGGTGCTGGACGGCCTGGAGCTTGGCGAGCAGGTGGTAACCAGTCCGTACACCAGCTACACAACGATGGACCGCCTTAAGCTTCGCAGCGACAGCAATGAATAAAACGTATCCGAAACATTGAAACTGGCAGCCAGAGTGCTGCTCATCAAACCAGGGAAAATACCATGCTGAAACTACATAACCTTTCAAAGATATTTCGTACTGACGAAGTGGAGACCGTAGCACTGAACAGCGTCAATATTGAAATAGATACCGGCGAATTTGTGGCAATTATGGGGCCATCTGGCTGCGGCAAGTCTACCTTGCTCAATATTATTGGGATGCTCGACTCGCCCAGCTCGGGTGATTACCTGTTCCAGGAAGAGAACGTGGCCGGCTATGCCGAGTCCAGGTTGAGTGAAATTCGCAAGCGGAACATTGGTTTTATCTTCCAGTCGTTCAACCTGATTGACGAACTGACGGTGGCTGAGAATATTGAACTTGCCCTGTTGTATCACGAGATTCCCGCTGCCGAGCGCCGCGATCGAGTGGCGGCTGTTATGGACAAGGTAGGCATTGCGCACAGGGCGCGCCATATGCCAAGTCAGTTGTCCGGCGGTCAGCAGCAACGTGTAGCGGTGGCAAGAGCCGTGGTAGGTAACCAGTCGATGATCCTGGCGGATGAGCCTACCGGCAATCTCGATAGCGCGCACGGTCAGGAAGTGATGGAAATGTTGCGCGGCCTAAACGAAGAGGGAACCACAATAGTGATGGTGACCCATAGCCCGTCTCACTCGGACTATGCGAGGCGCATCATCAACTTGTTCGACGGCCACGTGGTTACCGAGAACCTGCGGGCGGTGGGCTGAAGGCAGTTCAACAGCGGCCCCTTGGGGTCATAAGACTATTTTATAAGGGCGGGTGCGATGTTTGAAAATTATGTGCGTGTGGCTATCAGAAACCTGTTTAATAACAGGCTGTATAGCATCATTAATATCGTGGGTCTCGCTGTCGGTTTGGCCGCCTGCATCCTTATCTCATTGTTCGTCAGAGACGAGCTTTCCTACGACAAACACTGGGCCAATGCCGATAACTTGTATCGACTTCACACCACATTTATCGTGCCCGGGCGGGAGCCCTTTGTCGGTGTCGTATCGGCAGGCCCGGCCAAGGCGGCGCTGAAAAATTATTTCGACGATGAAATTGTGGCGACGACTCGTTTCGCTGATATGTGGCCGGTCATTACCTATGAGGGCAAGGCGTTCTCGGAGAAAGTGCACTGGACTGATCCGGAAACGGCAGACATGTTTGACCTTAATGTGTTGTCCGGCGACCTGAAACAAACACTTAACGATAACTCTAGTCTCGCCATTAGTGCGTCCTTTTCGCGCAAGCATTTTGGTACCACGGCATCCGTCGGCGAAATTGTTACAGTTAGTGCTTTTGAAATGAAAAGAGACTTTCGCATTGGCGCTGTATTTGAAGATCTTCCTCACAATACCGTGCTATCTTTCCAGGCTCTGGCGATGATTGACGAGACTGATTGGCTCAGCGAGAAATGGCTGTTTTCTCATTGGTTTTCGACCAACAACCACCTGTTCTTTCAGCTAAAAGAAGGTGCGTCCATCGACGGCATAAACAACCGCATCGACGCGTTTGCCAATCATGAAATAGACATATCCGCAGAGTCAATGGCGGGAGCGGACACTCCTACGTCTGATTTCATAAAACTGAGTACGATCTCGATTAAGGACATTCAGCTGGACGCGGTTGGAGGTGGGGAAATGAAGCCCACGGGTAGTCGCACCACAGTGAGCATATTTACCGCGATTGCCGCGCTGACCCTGTTTATTGCCTGCATCAACTTCATGAACCTGGCCACGTCCCGCTCAACCCAGCGTGCGCGCGAAGTTGCACTGCGCAAAGTCATGGGAGCCAGGCGCAGCCAGCTGATTAACCAGTTTATGGGAGAGTCGATCATCATCGCGCTGATTGGTTTGCTGGTAGGCGTGGTGCTGGTTGAGTTGGTGTTGCCGGCATACTCTAACTTCCTGGGCAAAGAACTGGTGTTTTCCTACACCGATACCATAACCCTCGGCATCCTTGCTGGATTAGTGTTGGTAGTGGGCCTGGTGGGTGGTGTTTATCCCGCCCTGGTTTTATCCGGATTCCGCCCCGCCAGAGTTTTAAAAGCGAATAAGTCTGCAGAATCAAGTGGATCCGCGATGCTTCGCAACGTGCTGGTGGTTTTTCAGTTTACAATTTCTATTGCCCTGATTACCGCCACCGCGACGGTCTACGCGCAAATGCTCTACGCGACCTCCATGGATCCTGGCTTCGAGAAGGATAACTTACTGTCTATTATGGGTGCGAACCGCGCTGGTGCAGCGGAAAAACAGGAGGCTCTGCGTGAGCAATTACTCGCAATTCCTGGCGTTACGCACGTTGCTTTGTCTTCTGAGCGGCCATTTGCCGGTAATGAGAACAATCAATCGATCACCATTCCAGACAACCCGGAGTTGGGCAGTATTCTGATTGGCACAATGGCCATCGACTACGATTTTCTCGACACCCTGGAGATTCCACTTCTGGCTGGTCGCAATTACAGCCGTGACTTTGCGCTTGATGCCTTCCCAGACACCGATGTGCCGGAGGGAGTCCTTCCCAGAGGCAATATCCTTTTGAATGAGGGCGCCTTGAGGCGGTTTGGATTTGGTACTCCGGAGCAGGCACTGGGTAAGGACATTGAGGTGGATAGAGGTGACAAGGCAGCGATCGTGCTTACCGTGATTGGCGTTATTGCGGACATGAATTTCCAGTCTCTCAAAACAGTGAAGCGACCGGAAATCTATTTCAGTCACAGACTGCCCACTACCAACATTCTGGTTCGCTACAGCGCAGATCCGCGTGAGACAGCAACAGAAATTGAGCGTGTGTGGCAGGAGCTGATTCCAAGCGTGCCATTTGCACATGAATTTGTTGATGAGGTTGCAGCCGCAGAGTATAACCAGGAGAGCAGTATCGCCTTTATGCTCGGTGCTTTTTCAGCGCTTGCTGTAATTATCGCCTGTCTGGGTCTGTTTGGCCTCGCCAGTTTTACCGCGGAGCGTCGGACCAAGGAAATTGGTATTCGCAAGGTTCTCGGTGCCAGTGTAATGAGTATTGTAAAACTACTTCTGTGGCAATTTTCAAAGCCGGTGCTGCTGGCCAACTTGCTGGCTTGGCCTCTCGCTACCTGGGGGCTTCTGCGTTGGTTGGAAACCTTCCCCTATCGTTTAGACAGCTGGGTACTGGTGCCGCTGTGCTTGCTGGCAGGACTGGTCGCACTGACCATTGCCTGGGCAACGGTTGGTGGCAACGCGGCTCGAGTAGCGCGCCGCAATCCGATAGAGGCACTTCGCTATGAGTAGGGCAACATCAGGTTTTGGCAACTTAACTTTCGCAGAACGCAAACTGGAACTGTCAATTTAACTTCTGGTAGATAAAGAGATATCAAAGATTGTTGAATGATTAAGCTATCACTAAATTCTGGGCGCAACTAGCTTGTGCCCATGTATCAAATGATTCTTCTCGCAGTAATCGATAAGTATTGGCTTTAGCTAAATAACGCTGATGACGAAAAAGATTGTTTGTTAAGCCATGATTCACTAAAAATCTTTGAACGTGTTTAATGGACTTAAAGTTCCTCATCTGCCTCTGCTGCAGTCGTGTTTTCTGGTGTGATATTTCAGCTATACTATTCGCGTACTGCTGAGTATTGTGTTTGATTTTAACTCCTAGCTCGCGTATGCAGCCTTACAACTGGGAAGCTTGTCAGTAATGACAACGAGATCCGATGTCATTCAGGTCGAAATGGAACGACACCCATGGAATCAGACAACAAAAAGATCGTCGATATCACTTACCATCGATGGCAGAAGTATTGCCGCGGTTTATTTCAACTAACAATGGCCGCTTGAATTAGGATTTCGCCAGGGACAGGTCCACCGCCAGCAAGACTACACCTCGACAGCGTTTATTTATCAAGAAGCCCCCGCAGTCGCTCAAAGCTATCCACACCCTCATACAGCACCGCATTACCCTCTATGTTCGAGTCCTCCAAGGCCAGAAGAATAATTGAAAACTGATCCGGTTTTTTCAGGTAGTAGGCCAGAATATCATCGGCACTCAAGGTAAAACGGCCCGCTCGTTTGTTCAGTGACATATCGATATTCTGCCGCCCGTTCAGCGAGCGATAAATTACCTCTGTACAGCATAGTTTAGAGGCGTCACTAAAATCGAAGTCAAAGTCGTAGTCGGCGCCCTGGTAGCGAAACACTTCCCAAAGGGCCTCAGCCTGCTCCTGCCGTACCAGGCTGGGACGGATAATCACCATGCGATTGATGTGTGTGTCCAGCAGGTAATTAAGATTGGAAAATTTCACGCCTTCCGACACGGCTTCTATCAGATCCGCATCCCTGCCGTTGGCCGTGCTATCGCGCGCAAGCTTTTCGAGCAGCTGGTCGGTATCCTGTGGCGAGAATTGCTCATCGGGGATATCGAACAGACCGGCAGCCTTTCTCTGTTCGACGCTACCAACATAGGTAATGCCGTGCTTGAACGCCCCAGGCAGGAAGACATTACTCATATACCCAGCGGTATAGGTGAGGATGATATCTCCGGGAACCAGCAGGGCATGCATTGCTTCTCTCTGTTCCGGTGAGAAGTACAGGGGACCGGCCCCGGGCTTGTGCAGGCGGCTCACATCGGTGAATAACTCTGCCTGTATTGCGGCCATGGCACTACTGTTCTTTGCGCTCAATTCACGGGATAGGTCGCCGATCTCAGACGAGGAAAGGCTGGCCCTGGTAGCGGGATCGATGCCTCCCTCCTTATCCAGCATGGTTTCCTGCAGTGGCTCAATCTTCTCATAGAGCGCGTTCAACTCTTTATCCAATTGCGCATAATCTGCTCTATTGGAGATCAGTGCATGGAGACCCGAGTCATTGTCGTCCCGCTCGGTCGCATACAGCTGCCACGCTACTCGCACTTTCTTTACAATCTCGGGATTAGTCGCTTCCCGGTGAAATTGGGCGTAACTGCCCTCGGGAATATGCGAGCGGTAGAAAGATTCATTAAGCTTCCCCTGCGCCATTTCGTCGCCGCTGAAAGAAGATACAAATGTCATCGTGAAGAAATCGAGGTACAGTGCCGCGCTCATCCCGTGCATGAAGCCGCGCGCCTCGGCCCCTGTGCCAGAAGCATCGGTTTCAGAGGGTGCGTAGTACTTCACCATACCCAGTAGCGCGTCATGCACCAGGTGGAAATCAAAAAGTAGTTTCTCAAAATGGTCATGTTCAGCGGATGTAAAATAACCCCGCTGCACCCATGGCTTGTCGTTCGATAACAGCTCGATGTCGCCAATAGCACGCTCCGATTTGGCCACCAGGCTCATCAGGAGCCGATATTCGTTTTGCAATCGGGCCTCTTCGTTTTGTTGTGCGGGCGCAGCGGCAGTTGGGCGGGTGTCCTCGGGGGGGGAGACAGAGCAGCCCACCATTAGCGCCAGAATCAGTGCCGCGAACAGAGGGATCGCATTGTGCCGGGAAATCACTGAGATGGGCCAACCGAATTGTCTGCCTGAATCTAGCAGGCCAGTCACAGAAAGACTCATACGTCTCCTCCAAGTGACCCACAGCCGGGTTGGCATCCGGATACTCCAACAGGTATCTGCCCTCGATGGTGGGCTGCGGAATTGTTTTGCGAGTCTGATGATATCTGGTTTGTTGAAAGCACGTTTACAGATTTAGCAGTAACTATTTTTCCTTTTCCATAGGAAAGACCTTATTCCAATCATCTCTAGTCAAAGTCTTTTTGAGGTCAGACCGCAGATCCAACATTTGACGCTGGTATTCGGCCCGGCTCTTATTGGTCTCCGCCAAAAGATTCTGCAGATCTGCGGTAGAGCTATCATGGCTCTCAAGCAGATCTATGAGCGCTTTTTCGTCTTTGCCGTCTTCCTTGCCATAATCTTTATTGATGCCCTTCATTTTTTTGACCACGTCCAGAGCTCCGTCGCGGGCGCTGCCCTTACTTAATTCCGACTTGATACTGTCGTGGAGTTGGTCGATACCATCCGTCATCAGAGTAGCGCCGGAACCGCCAAAAAACAGCAGAGCTAAAAGAGTTGCAATTATCATATCAGTCTCCCGACTATCTAGAGTAGCCTAAGGTCAATTTCTAGTGCATCTTTACGGGCATGCTTTAGCTGCTTCCATTCGTCGGCCGTGAGCAGGGCCTGCAATTTCGAATGTATGGCCACCACCTGGGCTTGTCTGGCTTCTTTGTGCGCATTTAACCCCTCGAAGAAGGCCTGGAACTGCGCCTCGGTCGCATTGAAATCCGCATTCATGGACTGGAAGGTTTTCATATCCACCTGCAGTTGATTCTGTTCCGCGACAAACACTTGCCTCAACTGTTCGGCCAATGCCGCTGCAGGCTCGGCCCGGTCGGCGTCGCCCACGGTGCTGAGAATCTCCTGGCGATATTGTTCCGTCAGCTGGTCCGGCGTCTCGCTCGCTTTATCTTTGCCAGCACAGGCCGTGAGCCCAAGACCCAGTATCAATACCAGTGCCAGCCGAAAAATTCCGATTGGACTTTCCATCTTGCGCTCCTTTGTTTGTGGTGCACCCCAACCAATGCATTGCGGGGTGCGCGTGTCAGGCCGGCCTGCCTGCCTGCCAGTAAAACGACAGGCCCTGGAGCAACGTTCGCTATTACTTCATGCCATGCTCTTTCTTGAATGCGTTGACCAGATCCGCCTGGGCTTTCTCAGCCGGCTGCCAGCGGCCCTCTTTGATGAAGTCACTGATTGGATCAGGCACGGTGCCGGGCTTGGGCGGTGCTGGCGGCTTGTTGGGGCCGTTAACCCCCCAGGCTTGGTCGGGAGACACTATCATACGTTCGACAATTGAATCTTTAGTGATATTCCACACCATATTGTCTACAGCCAGCGACAGTGGGCCGGAATAGGTCTCCCTGACACCGGCGAGGACATTGTCGTGGGTGCCCTGCTCATTGAAGAAGTGGTAACCCACCGCATGGCGGGGCTTGATAGTGCTCATCACCTTGCCGAAAGCCGGTGGTGAGGTGTGAATCTGGGTACCAACACCCAGGGCCTGGCCCGGAGACTGGCCGTAGAACCTCACCAGATCAGAAGGGACCAGAAAAGTTTCATGAATTGCCAGGTCAGCCCCAGTAGCATATTTGATAAACCATTTGTTCGGGAAAGTATCGCCGCCAATGACGACTTTAAGCCCAGCGTATTCCAGGATAAAGCTGACCGGACCGTCGCCGGCATGGATAGCGGGAATTGAACGGATCGTGACGCCGTTTTCCTGATAGACCACCGCGTTGACGGCTTTGTAATCAAACTCCGTAACGGAAATTTTTCCCGGCTCAGCGCTGAGAACAAAGTTACGGGTCGCCGCATCCCAGTTAAAGGCCTTGATAAAGTGGTCGATAGCATAGGCAGTGCCCATCTCGGGCGTTTGGCCTTTAGGCCCCCACACTTTCAGTGGTGTGGTGCGGCCAGCAGTCCAGCCACCTGCCCACAAAGTTGTCAGGTCTCCCCAGTGATCCGTATGCAGGTGTGTCAGGAACACCTTGTTGAGGAAGTCATAGGGGATCATCAATGCCGCGACATTGGTCATCGAACCGGTTCCGACGTCAAACAGGAATTTGTCGCCATTACCTATTTCCGCCAGGAAACAGGTGGCGGCCTGGTCACGCCTGGCAGCAGGCAAACCCGTGCCACAGGCGATAAGGCGGATTTCATCCTTGGACAATGCCTCCGTGCCGGGATAGTAAACATAACGGTCAGGAGCCACCCCGGTTGGGGACTTTACCACTCCGCCCGCAGCCCAACTCAGGCTGGCAGTGAACATACATGCTAACAGCACGACTAAGTTTGATTTCATCATGGAAATAACTCCTTCAAAAGTCCTAACAAAAAACGGGGCTTACTCGGCTGAAGCTCACCACTCCAAAGTTGCCCATGGGAATTATTGCCTGGAGCTACCTGCCTTCATACGCTCGACTACCTTATCAATAGAGCATAGCTAAGCTTTCAGCGCACGCAAGTCTGACGGCGACCTGTTTTTGATTCTGAGAGGAAAACTCTATTATGATTGAAACAACCATTCAATGATGTATGGTCTTTTTATTAGAAAGCATTGACATGGAACAATATCGGGATTGGGAATTGCGCTAGGCTGAGGTCGACATCAGTAACATAGGGAGAGTTATACGTGAAACGCAGGGATTTGATGGTTGGGATGGGACTGGCTGCGGCGGCAGCACCATTGCTGAGCCGGGCGTCAGAAAATGACGATGCCATGGTGCCGAGTGCAGACGACGAAACTGAGTTGTTGTTTGTACAAAACGCCAGAGCCGCCTCCCTCAGTGGTGGCCTGCTGAAACTGAAGGGGGTCAGCGGTTCCACGGTCTACTTTTCCGACCGTCCGGAACACCTTGTAGGGCACTGGCAAACAGAAGACTTCGTGGGCAATTGGGGCACTGGCGGCGAAAACAGTTTCGCGGCCAGCCCACCCAATGCCGCGCTTTCCATCATGTCTGCCGAGAAAGCTGAAAACATCGTAGTGACGCTGAAGAACCCCAGGCTGGCCGGCGATGATCTCCTGTACGACGTGGAGGTCCTCGATGGCGCAAAAACCGCCAGTGGCGATTCTGTTGCGCTGTTCATCGATACCCTGGGACGCCCTCTGTCGCCGGTGTCTGTTGCCGGCGTGCACCGCCGCCACCGGAGAAGACGCCGCGCCATTGTTCGCTAAGCGAAAGGACCGGATTGTAAATTCGGGTCCTTCTGGGCCACAATAGGCTCATTACATTCAAACTGCGGCTTCAGTTATTAGTCACCCATGTCTAACTCTATGCTCAAAATCATGCTGCTGTCCGCGACTTTACTGCTCTCGGGGCCGCCCGGCACCCGCGCTCAAAGTCAGGGTAGCTCCGCCCCGCTATTGGCAGACGAGCAAATGACAGGCGTTCGGCCGGATGCGGGCAGTGTGATGCCCGAAAGTGACCGGCCGGCAGAACAAGTCCTGGAAAATCCGCGTATCGTCGTTACCGAGAATCTCAAGGAACTGCCCCGCGTGAAAGTTGCCGATTCCAACGAGGTGGATAACGCGGCCGAGGACGCCGACCCGTCAGTGGAGCCGGTTCAATATCAGGAGCAGGAACTGAATATCGAAACGACGGCCACCAAGGTCGGCGGTGCCCTGCTAGACGGGTCCGACAAGGTAATGGACTTTTCGCGCCTGCCGCTGACGTATGTCCAGGATCATGTCCCTTTCCTGACCAAACGCAATATCATCTTTTTTGGTAGGTTGGAGCTGGATTACGCCAATTACTCCAGCGGGGTGCTTTCAGACGACAGTGGTTTGAATGTTCGTCGTTTTCGCTTGGGCCTGGCTGGCCGCGTGAAACCCTGGCCCAACTGGAACTACAAGCTGGAATTGGACCTGACGGACAGTGAAAACACGATTTCGGATGCCTTTATTTCCTGGCACTCCAGGGAGTGGGGCACCCTGCGAATCGGCAACCAGAAGGTTACTCACTCCATGTCGGGGGGGACCTCGTCGGTGTCCATACCCTTCATGGAACGCCCGCTCCCCACACTGGCTTTCACCTTGCAACACCGCCTGGGTGTAGGCTATGACTTTGATCGCAATCACTGGGGCGGCAATATCACACTGTTCGGGGAAGACCCCAACGAGGACGTGGGATCCCACGGCTTTAGCACCCGCTTGTTTTTCAACCCCACCCGCAGCAGCACCCACGTGCTGCACCTGGGCGGGTCCTTCATGCAGCTCTACAGTGATGATGACGCACGACTGCGGGCGCGACCGGAATCCCATAAAACCGACACCCGACTGGTGGATACCGGCGTGCTTCCCGACGTGGACCTCAGCTCCGCCCTCGGTATCGAGCTGGCCGCCGCGAAGGATTCATTCACCTTCAGGAGCGAGTTTTACGGCGCCCATTGGGACCGTAGCGAGGCCGAAGACAATCTCTTCAAGGGTTGGTATGCTGAGGGCTCCTGGTTCCTGACTGGAGAAAAGTCCCATTACCGCGAGGGTAAGTTCATCCGGCCAAATATTCTCGGCGAGCGCGGTGCCTGGGAGGTGGCTGCGCGCTTCAGCGCCCTGGATCTCAACGATGATGATGTCGTGGGCGGCAAAGAGGAAAACATCACCTTGGGATTAAACTGGTACTCCCGGATTCACTGGCGTTTTATGGGCAACGTGATCAAAGTCAACGCACATGACGGCCCACACGGTGACGAGGACCCCTGGATTGTGCAGGTCAGGGCCCAATACTACTTCTGAGGATTGCCCCCTATGCCTCTTTCAAAACGCAAGGTTATTAGAAAGATCAGTCAAACAGCGTTTGGCCTGGCCGGCTTACTGGTGATTTCATCAGCACTGCTTCTGTGGCGACTCTCTAGTGGTCCCATTCAGCTCGACATACTGACCCCCTCGATCCAACAAGCCGTTTCCAGTCTGCCGGGAGACTATGCAATCCAGATGAAAGGCATCGAGCTTGCGTGGGACAGACAGGTTAATGTCCTGCAACTGCGTGCTACCCGGGTAGCGTTGGTCGATCACCGCCGTATCCCAATTCTCACCATCCCCACGGTTAATATATCCATTAGCATCGCCGCCCTGATGAGCCGCGTCATCGCCCTGTCTGCTATAGAACTCAAAGGTGTCAGCATTCACCTGGTGCGCAATAAAGATGGCTCATTGCGACTGGGAACAAAAAAAAACAAGGGGACTACAAGCTCCGAAAAACCGGATAAACCCGAGGACGCTTCCACAGAGTTTCATGACCTCACCGAAGTGCTGGCACACACGTTTGCGGCACTGGAGTCCCCGCCGGACTCGCAGTACCCCCTGAGCTATCTGAATACCATCGACCTCACGGGCAATCTTTCGGTTGAAGACCGGAAGCTGGGTATGGCATTGCTATTCAGCGATATCGTTTTCTCTTTCAAGGGACAGGAGAATGGGATTGCAGGGGATCTTTCCCTGTCCATTGACAGCCCGGAAGCCTTAGCGGGAGTCGAGCTAGAGGTTTCCCTTCTTGCTCGCGGCAATGACATCACTGCTGACATGGACGTCAGTGGGATGCGACCCGCAAGGCTGGCCGCTCTGGACCCGAGACTTGAACTCCTCGCGGGTGTGGACCTGAACGTGAACGCGACCGTTTCAGGCGCAATGACCCTGCCTGACACGGTCAAATCCCTGGAACTGAACGTTGCCGGCAAAGCCGGGGTTATCTCGCTGGATCAATTGTTCCCGGAGCCACTACATATCCGGGCGATTGAACTGAAAGCGAAAGCTGATCCGTCGACCATGAGTCTGGACCTGTCCTCCTTGCAGCTGTCTCTGGGAAAACAGGACGCCCCAGGTCCGAACCTTAAGCTCAGCGGCAATGCCCGGTCCGTAAACGGGAGTATCGGACTTGATGTCGTCGCTGATATCGAGCATTTCCAAATCGAAGACCTCGCCCGCTACTGGCCCACGGGACTGGTTCCCAGCACCAGAACCTGGCTGACTGAAAACCTGAAAGTGGGCACGGTGGATAGCGCGAGCGTGAGCCTTGACATGACTGTGCCGCCTCGGGAGGGGGGCGGCGCGCTGGTCCTGAAAAAACTGCAAGGCAAACTTGCGTATTCTGATTTGTCTGTTTTCTTTTTCCGTCCCATGCCGCCGGCCAAAGGAGTCACCGGTTCCGGTACATTCAACCAGCAGGGGTTCGATCTGTCCATTGCAGACGGCCTGGTTGGGCAGGTGGCGATCAGATCAGGTCGTGTACAGATAAAAGGGCTGGATGTTAAGAAGCTAACACTGGATGTAAAAACAAGCCTGGGCGGCGAATTCGCCGATGCACTTGCCGTACTCGAATCACCGCCCATTGGACTGGACAAAGTCATTGGCTTTAGCTCTGCTGAAGCGGGCGGGGAAGTGACCGCAGAGTTCGGTATCACACTACCGTTGAAACCCGGCTTGCTACCCGCAGACATCGATTACCAGGTGAACGCCAGGCTGCAACAGGCCTCTGTTCAGAAGCTCATTGGCGATTTCAGTATGGATAATGCGGCTCTGGACATTTTTTATGATCCCAGTCGCCTGGGTGTCAAAGGATCACTGGATCTGGACGGCATTCCCATTGCGCTGGACCTGGGTGGCAATCGGGACGACGGCGGCGAGCTGAGAACAACAATTAACGCCAAGGCTGCAGCGATCAAACCCGCTGATATCAGCAGCCTGGGTTACCCTGTCGATGAATACTTTTCCGGCAGCTTCGCCGCTGAACTGGATGCAACGATCAGCCCCGGGGGCATGATCGACTTTTCAATGAGTACTGACCTGGGCAAAAGCGGCTTATCGATTGCGCCGCTTAACTGGAGCAAAGCTGCCGGCAAAAAAGGCAGTGCCAGCGCTTCTGGCAGGCTGTCACAAAACATGCAGCTGAGGATCGAGGATCTCAGCATTGAAGCAGGCACCCTGTCTGCCCGCGGCGAAGCGGCATACGACCCGGCGGACGCTGTGTTGACCATCGATCTGGATTCCGCCGCCCTGGGCCAGACTTCGCTGAATGACCTGACCGTCTCACGTGACCCAAAAAATGGTACGCGAATCAACGTGGCAGGTGGCCGCCTGGACCTGGAGCCACTGCTCGCCCCCGACAGCCGCCCAGAAAATAATAAGGAGGATACGCGTAGCAATACCACTTCGAGTGTTGTTGATAAAAAGGCTTCCGGAAGCGCTCCCGGCGCCTTTTATCTCGAAGTAACTAAACTGGAACAGGTTTCTATCAGCCAGGATCGATTCCTCGCCGATGTCAGCATTGGGCTAGCGTACGATGAAGGCACCTGGCAATCCATACGTTTAAACGGGCGAACCCCTTATTCTGCCGAACAAACTACATCGGGCGATGCAAGGGGTAGTGCGACGCGATTGGCACCGGGTGAATTCAACTTTAACTTCGGGCCGCCGGCCCAAGGCAACTATCCTCTTTCCATCGAGGTGGAAAATCTGGGCTCCCTGCTGGTAACGGCACTGGACAAGCATATGCTAACCGGTGGTTACCTGACCGTGCACGGAGAAAGTTCCGATGCGCTGCTAACGGCACCGGTCAGTGCGTCGGTGAAACTGGACAGGTTTACAGTGATGGACGTTCCTCTGCTCGCTCAAGTGCTTAATGTTGCGTCTTTGGACCACCCTATAGAGACACTGAAAACAAAGGGGCTGGCGTTCGATTCCCTTTTTGGCAAGCTGATGTTATCCGGCCAGAGACTGTCAACCGACCTGCTGCGGCTCCACGGAGGCACGCTGGGGGTGACCATCACGGGGAATATGGACTTTGAGCAGGAAACAGTCGATTTACACGGAGGCGTGATTCCGCTGTACCGAATCAGCAATGTCGTTGGGAAAATTCCTTTGCTAAAAAATATCCTCGTGGGAGATGACGGGCAGGGAATCCTTGCGCTGAACTACTCCCTCAATGGAAGTAGCAGCGAACCGGCAATAGCGGTCATTCCCGGCGTGCTGCTGACACCGAAAGAGCTGCGCAAAATTTACAATTCTCCTGCATCGGAGCAGCAGGCTGACTGAACATCAGCTCAGTGGTGTTACGGTTTCTGACTATGAGCCACGTCCTGCTTCAGCTTCTGTTCCATACCGCTGACAAGGGCTAGCATGCTGGCCTCACTGACCCTGATAAAGCCGTCCCGGGGTCGATCAAAATCGACGATGACATACATTACGCTCGACAACACCAATGCGAACAGGGTTAAGCGGCCGCGCACAATGACGCCGGATAATCCGGCATTGAAACCGGTGATCGTCAGCGCCGCACTGGCGATAAATACCAGCATGACCAAGACCACAGTGGGCAACCTGTCTACAACAGCTGAGATTCTGATCGTGTGCATATCGATCACGTCGTTAATCGATGCCATCAATGCGACTTCGACCGGCCCCCGGCCGCTTTTATTGACTATCATTTCGGTAATCGGCCACAGGGGTGCCTGGGCCTTGAGTTGGCGATCGACGATTTGATGCAGGCCCTCTTCTGTGTAGAGCTCGGTAGGGGCAGCGCGAACGATTACCCGGGTTCTGGCATAATCCAGCAAGGCTTCTCGCAATTCCCTACGTTCTGGCTCTGCGGCCAGGCCGGCACGGAGAAAGGCTGTGCCAATGGCATTGGCTTCGACAATCACCGCTTGTTTGCGAGCGTCGAGGCGGCTGGCAGAGGCCGAATAGGTAAAGGCAAGAATCAAACCGAGCAGAGCCAGCGTGGAAGTGAGCACCACGCCGCCGCCTCCAACATCGCTATTCAGCCAATTTTTGCGCCGCCAGAGACCGACACGAAAACCCAGCTCCACCGACAGCGCCAGGGCCACTAGGAAAAAAAACCAGTTAACCCAGATGGGTTGGGTGTAGAGAATACTGTAGCTCACAAGTTCCCTCGCTTTAGGAAGGTCGGAATTCGAAGCGCTATGTACCCGACCTGGATCAGTCGCTTTGAGCCGGGCTTGACCAAAACACCGCCACGCGGTGATGACGGTCGTCTATGCTTTACTATCGTAGTATAAGTTGTGCCCAATAGCCAAGTGCCTATCCACTTGCCGGGAGCTGGCTAAAGCCAGCCCGCCAGTAATATCCGGATAAAGTCGAGACCATGCGGACAGCTGCTCAGCTGGGCATGCAGCTTGATCTACATCAAAGTTTCATTAGGCAAAACTGCATTACATTTGCAAAACTGACTAATGCAGCTACCTTTACCGTTCGGGCAGTTGATCATTGGGCTCTTGTTGCCTGAGCTGCGCGGGAATACCAAAGGAGAAATTGCATGAATAGAAAACTGACGTATTCCAGAATCTCTGTCACAACTTTCATTGCCATGTGCCTGATGGTGTTGTTTTCGGTGTCAGCAGTGGCAAAGGATAAACTCCCTGAAACCTCGCACGACGGGCTGAAACTGCAGAAGGACACCACACTCGCGGCCGTCTACCTCAAGCCGGGCGAATCGCTAGAGGGCTATGACAAGGTCACCATGCTCGATGTGTATGTTGCCTTCAAGAAAAACTGGCAGCGCAACTACAACCAGGACACCATGGGCATGGACGGGCGGGTGAACGACAAGGACATTGTGGTCATCAAGAAGCGGCTGGCAGGGGAATTCAAGACGATCTTCTCCAGGGAACTGCAGGAAAAAGGCGGCTATGAAGTGGTGGGCGATGCGGGCAAGGACGTCCTTCTCTTGCGACCGGCTATCGTCAACCTGGTGGTCAATGCGCCCGATGTCAATCGGGCCGGGATGGGAAGAAACTTTGTTGCCTCTGCGGGTGAAATGACACTCTACCTTGAACTGTACGACTCGGTGAGCGGCGACATCATCGCGCGGGTAGTGGACGCCAAGGCGGCAGGTAATCACGGTATTGCCCACATGGGAGGACAGGTCCAGAACAAGGCGGAATTTGACCGTGTTCTCGTCGGCTGGGCCGACATTCTCAGGAAGCACCTGGATAGTTTGAATGCCGGGAAATAGCGAGTTGGAAAGTCCGGTTATGTGCTGGACCTGGCGCCTGCCGGGGCCTGATGTTCCCGCCCTGCATTCCCCGGTTCAGCGGTTCTCCAGCCTGTTGTAGTCAAGCAGTGCGTTGGACACCGGGTCAGCCGCCTTGTGCGCCGAGATTACCTTGTCGCTGTGTTGCCAGAAATCCGGCGCAGTCCGCCGCACGCCATAGCGACCCATCAGGACCCTGTAGGAGGATTCGTCAGTCAGTGCGGCCACCTGATCAACCAGTGCCGGCAGGTCCTCCTCCCAGACGCGCCAGTAGGCGCTGGGGTATGAGCCGATAAACCCCTTCACCACAGTGAGCGTGTCGTTCTTCGGCAGCCGGGTTTTGGCCTCCATGAACAGGCTGGATATGTTGCTGTGGGCATTATTGCGCAGGATCGTATAGTAGTGATCCGCTCCCGCCCCGGACTGCACATTGAGGTATACCAGTTGTGGCATCGTTGACAGAGGCGAACCCCGAACCATCGCCAGGCGATCCAGGGCCTTGCGATGGGCCGCGGGCACGGAGGCCTGGTCGAGGTCATAGGACCGATTCAGTACCGGCGCCAGCCGCAGCTTAAGCAGGTCGAACAGTTCAAGTTTGGGATCATCCGTCGTGAAAGAGATGCCAGAGGGCTGGTTGAAAAGGGTGTGATGGTCATACAGGTAGGCATGCTGCTCATCGCTGGCCCCCTGATACCACATTGCGCTTTGTGTCACGCGGGCCTTGGGAGGTAGCAGTGCCAGGAAATTGAATTCGCTTTCCATGCGCAAAAAGTCCATGTACAGACGGGTGGTCAACTGGTGACCCACGTTGCCGAACACATCGAAACCGGCCACCAGGAGATAGTGGACGCGTTCCAGCACCGAGTAATCGATCAGCCATGCGGTTTCGGGTTCCGGCCCGACGAGGCCCTTGACCACCGAGGCACTGTCAAAATGCCTGAACACGGTGAGCGCGGCATTCTCGTTGTGACCCTCTCCATCCCACACAAGGTCGAGAGTCAGGTGCTCCCCCTCCGGAAATGCCTCGTTCATCATGGCGGACTTGGACTTGAAGTACAGCTTGTGTGCCTCGGCGTACTTGAGCCAAGTTGCGACGGGCGCCGTCGTGCTCCCCTCCTCCACGGGTATACGCAGGTTCGCCTGCTGCTCGCTGAGAAATGCCCCGACCTGGCCTGGCGCAATCATACCCGGTTGCGCGAAGAAGACCCAGACCCTGTCCCGGATGACGTTCAGGGCCACCTGGCCACGGCACACCGGACCCTTGATGAAGTTCATTATGGTGAACTGGCCCTCCGCCAGTAAGAACTGCCAGCGGCTCTCCACGGGAATGGCCTCGAAGGCCCTGAACGGGTTCGCTGCCACCTCGGGATCGTAGGAGGGCAGTTCCGTCACGGCGTAGTCGGGCTCGAGGAACAGGGACTCCAGCCAGGCAAGACGCTGGGCCTCCAGGGCGTAGGGCATGTGGGTCTTGTCCAGGGGCGTGCTGTGATCGCGCCACAATCGATAGTAAACACGTTCCACACCGGGGTCATCGTAGGGCCTGCGGGTGGGTAGGAGCTGAAGTGGTTGCCCCGGCGGTGTTGACGACCTGACCAACTTGAAGAAGCCGTCATCTCCGGTATCGCTAAAATACAGATGGGCTATGAACCAGTGCTCGAACAGATAGCGGCTCATAAGCTGCTGTTTCGGACTGTCGCCGTTCAGGAACGTTTCCCAGCGATCGACCTCGTCGCGGGTTGCCATGTCGTAATCGACGGGCAGGGCCATGCCCGCGCCTCCCTGTAGCCAGCGCCTGAGCGTCTGGTATTCCGCATCGCTCAACCCGGGCAGGGCATAGGGCATGCCCCATAGCGGGAACCGGGCTGTAAAGTCCCCCAGTTCTCCCGGTTTCGGGCACTGCTGGTCGCGGTCCAGGTTGAGGTCGAAAGTATCCGCCAGCAAAGCCTCCCCGGGGAGCGGGTTATCGCGTTTCAGGGTCAGCATTTGGTGCATAACGCTGGCCTGCAAGTTGGCATCGGGGGTTTGCTCGTGTTCATTCAACACCGGGTAGAAGTCCTTCTTGCGCCAATCGGCGGTGCTGTGTGCGTCCTCGAACAGCCTGGTGGGGGGAGCTGCAACCAGGCGAGCGCCGTCGTACACCAGATCCTTGCTGGCGCCCCGATCAATACCCGCCGGGCTCGACAGGTTCAGCTGGCAGGGAGAGTCGTAGCAGCCGTGGCAGACCACACAGCGCTGCTCCAGAATTGGCTGCACCTGATCAAGGTAAACCCGGCCCGCCTCCGTATCGGCGGCTTCAATGCGTTCGCGGGGTTCCGCCGGGCCGAACAGGTCCTCCCAGCTGTCGGTCGCATAGATAGCACAACCACTCGCCACGCCGGCCAGCAAAATTAGGATCGAAGCTCTTTTGATGTAGTCGGTAACCACCCATTTCTCACGTTGTATTTGCAAAACCGGTTACCCCTCGCCGTTGGAATTTCAACTGGTGTATTCTGAGGTATTAAATAGCCTTGGTAAAAGTTGTTCCTGCCCCTACCAAAAACTCCATCCGTTAATCGTTTCTTCCCCTAAATCAACGAAAAAAATCTCGTGAACAACAGCCACATATTTTTGGAGTCGTATCGATCATCTACATGAGTCACTACAGCGGGACGTTCCGGCAGATGCCCACATTCCATTGCCTAGAACTTCCAGACAAAGCTCGCGCCAAACACCAGTACAGTGCTGTCGTCTACAAAATCGAAATTGACTTCCGGAGACAGCGACCACCCGGAAAACTCGATCTCGTAGGAAGCTCCAACGCGAGCCAGGAAAGAGTCACCGTCATCACTGTCTTCCACGCCAATAGCGACCACCGTTCGCCACGGCTCCGCAGGGTGCCAGAAAAATGGCAGCGCAAACACTGATTCGCGGCTTTCAGCTTTGGTAAATTCGGCAATAATTCCAGTGCCAAACCGACCGAATTTTCGCTCGTAGGTAACACCCAGAGAAGCTTCATTCTCGCCATCATCGTGCGTGACACCGACAAAGACTTCAATAAAATTCCTCTTTTCAACTTCTGACTCGATTCCCTGCGCCTGCGTTGCGCTTGCTGCGACACAGGCAAAGCATACAAACAAAATAACTTTTTTCACTTGGGAACTCCCTGGCTGAATCGCAGAAAGACAGGGCCGCTGGCGCCACACTCCCTTAATGCTCCCCGTTGTATGCGGGGTGCATTTCTTCGTCATCGCCCACTTCATGCCTTGGTTCAGCATCGAGGACCTCGTGCCTTTCTTCAGTATCGAGGACCTCGTGCCTTCCCTCATCCCCGCGCTCTCGCCTTGCATCGGGATCATTGTCGATAATCGTCGCGGTGCTGCGATCTTCCCCTCCCCCGGGTGCCGGCGTATCGTGGGGAGACTCTTTCAATGCATCTGCGATATTTGATTCCGATAAATCGACTTCTTTCGCACCAGCACCAGGTGTGTCGGTAAAGATCGGGTTACCCTCTGCATCCTTGCTTTCGTAGATTTGGGCCCACGCTGTGCCACTCAGCGTCAAGGCGGTAAGACAAGCCAAAAACGTCCCGGGAAATTTCATATGGTCTCCTCCAATTATTTTGAGTAACTTGAGGTCTACTTTTCCGACCGTCCGGCAGAACAAGCCCTGATGCGTAGCAGTACGTCCAGCAATTACCAGTAAATTGTCAATCCCAGTAGAGGACCTTGTTGATATGCGTCAAAAGCGTAGCCGTCGCTGCTGCTGTCATTGTCATAATCGTATTGCAGGTATCGATAGCCGGCAAACGCTGACCCCCAGTCCCTGAAGCGATAGTCGAACATGAAGCTGGCGTTTATGGCCTTGTTATCGGAGCCGCCGTAACCCAGGTCCGTGCGGCCGATAAAGCTCCACTTGTCATTGAACGAATGAGAAACACGTGCGCCGAGGAAGGCATGCCACCAGTCATCACCACCGTCCATGTCGATGTCGACTTCATCGAGCGGTGGTGGCAGCGGCGTTGATAATGTGGCATCAATTTCAATCTTCTGGTCGGTATAGCGGCCGCCCCCGATCACCTCCCAGCGCGTACTGTCCGATTCATGGAGGGCGTAAGCCGCACCCAGTTCGAACATCGTATTTTCGAAATCGATATCGGCTTCAACATCAATGGGGCCCATTGCAACGCCTACGGTGGGCTCCAGGTCCACATATTGAAATTCGGTAAAAAATGTCCAGATGCCCTTGCGCGCCTCGAAGTGCACCGTCAGCACCGCCTCCATGTTTTCCAGGATGTCGTCCTTGAACTCCAGATCCAGCGGCGCTGTAGCGTCTCCGACAGTCGCGTCGCCATTAATGCTCATTCCCCACAGGAACAGCGGGGAAAGGGCAAACTCCCAGTCGTCGCTGGCAGTAACGAGATTCGAGGAGGCGAGTAACACGCTGGCCACCGCTAATTGTCCGCATAACTTTTTCGTCATTCCAGGAACTCCTGTGGATTATTGATCGTAGGTAATCACGCACATATCCTGCCCCTTATTTCCCATGCACCTCGTCGAGCTTCTCAACCAGTAACCTGGCCCACTTGCGCATCATCCTGTCCGCATCGGACTTGTTTGTCACGCTGTTGGATATACTCATATAGCCGGCGTCGCGCACGGCCTCCGTGTCCATTACCCGACCTAGCAGGGAACTGGTAACCGAGTCAAAAAACTCAAGGACCAAGGTCATGGAGCCAGTAGAAGTAGTGTAGGTCCGCGACATGCCCGCGGACATGGTGTCCGGCGCGGTCACGTCCAGGTTGACGATAGCAGGCCGCAGGACAATCAGGTCCTGGGCTGAATTATCTACACCTTCATAGTCAACCACCGCGTAACCGCCTTTTACCAACTCCTCGGTGAACACTTTCTGGAATTCCTCGGCAACGTGTTGTTTAACCCTGTCCGCATCTTTCTGGGTAATACGACCTGAGAGCGCGGCACTATCCCTATTCTGGTCTCGCATCCAGTCCTTACGGAAAGAGACGTTAACATCCATGATGGCAAGCCTCTTGTACTGGCTAAAATCTGCTCCTGGCTGCAGGTAGGCCGCACCTACTTCTGTCCCCTCGACCAGTGTCAGGCCATCATCGGAAACCTCGGGCATTTCCGACTTTTCCGTGCTGGCGCAGGCGCCTACCAGGGCCAGGACCCCACAAAGCGCTGCGGGACCTATAAAGCTTGAAATTCTTGTGTTTGTCAGATTCAACATGATACTTCCTCTTCAGATATTACCCATTTATCGAAACGCAACGACCTCATATGTACAAATACAACTCTGAACACGATCAAATATCAAACAAATCAAGTAGCAAGTCAACGAACGGCGCCAGCGCCAGCCTTAAATATAGGTAAAATTTGATACAAAGCAATATTTTCCCCAAGGTCAATGCTGTCCCACAAATACCGCTGGAAACCAGAATTGTGTTTCCATCCCGCTACAAATGGTGAAAAAACCAGGGCCCGGATTATGCCGTTATAAGCTGCGCTCAATCAGGCTGGTAGCATCAAGAAGTACTGCCATCATATCGCACCCGGCATGACGGTTGGACACAGTGGGGAGCACCAGTGATTCCACACCACGTTTCGCCAGCGCGGCACGTACACCCGGCATTGGCTCAGCCTCCCAGATCATCCAGCGAATCGGGTTTTCAGCCAGCAGTATATCCAGGTCCCGCCACTCCCTGTCGCCCGGATCCAGGTCGGGCTCCCAATGAACCGAGGGACCGGACACCTGATAACGTCGCTGCCAGTACTGATAAACCGGATGGGAAAATACCACACCATCTTTCGCCAGGCTCGCGCCAACAAGTTGCCACCGCTGGTCCAGTTGCTGGAACTCAGCCGCCAACGCATTATAGTTTTCGCCGAGTTCAGCACGCCGCTCTGGCGACAGGTGAATCAAGGCCTCAAGTACAGCCGTCGCCTGCGCCCTCGCTTGCTCCAGATCCAGCCAGGTAGTGAATGCATAGCCTGCATGGGCATGTTCACCGGCCAGGCCGTGGGTATGAGTCACCACCGACTCCAGCGGCAGCAGTTCTTCCCCAAAACCCGCGGCAGTGTTGATAAGTTTCTCTTGAGGGAGGCTGACCTTTTCAATCCAGCTGGCATATCCAGCCCCATTGAGCAATATCAGGGTTGCCTGCTGCACAGCCACCACTTGCTCCACCGAGGGCTCCCAGTATGCTGGGTCCACATCTGCGGGCACGGGCATTTCCACTTTCAGCCAATCGCCAGCGATCCGTTGGGCCATGAAGGCAACAGGGTAGTTAACTGCCACGACTACCGGGACAGCGCCGTCGACACTCCGTTGATTACTCTCGCTCACTTCCTCGTCGCCGCACCCTGCGCAGCAGAGTATTACCACCAGAAACAGATAAAAGCGCGCCATCATATACACATTCCATTTAGGCCAGGGTCTGATCAAGACACGATGAGTGCCTGAATCACAGTGGTTCCCCACCGTTCGGTAAGCCAGGTCAACAGCATCGCCAACGCGCCGGAGACTACCACAACCATCAAGATTTCAGCTGCTGCCAGCGTGGCCAGATGCCATCGTCCACCCCCTATCGAGCGCAGGGTATTCATTTCACTCTGTCGCAGTCGCAGGGATAGCAAAAACACCAGTATGACCACCAGCGCTGTCGCCATGCCGACGACCGACAATGCGGCGACGACGAATTGGCGTACGGTGAAGATAGTTGCCATCAATTCGTCCATCACCCTGGGTGGGCTGATCAGTTGCACGTCATCATCCCGGGCCTGATAGCGACCCGCGAGGATAACCGCAGACTTTTCATCCTTCGCCACGGGAATGATAGCAGTGAGGGGGCGCTGGCTGTAGTCTCCGTGGAAGTGGAAGCTGTCGCGATTGGCCTCGGTAATTTCGTTGTACTCCACCATCGAGGCATTGGCGACAATAGTGTCGCCATCTTTTTTGAGTATAGCCCTGGCGGCTTCTGGCGCCGCCAGATCCTGATGTCCATGTCCCAGGCCCTCGATAACCCAGGCCGTTTTGACATCAACGAATATTGCATTGTCGTCGGCGCTGAAGGAAGGAGCAAGAATACCCACGACCGGCATCTTGAGCGGGTAGACGCCGGCAATATCAAAGGCACTCTCGGGCGAGGACAGTACGTGGTCTCCCACCGACAGGCTGCGATCACGTGCGACGCTTGAACCTATCACAGCCTCGCCCAGTACAGCCATTGAGCGTCCGCTGGCGATGGCCAGCCCTCGATAGTCAAAATATGCGAGGCTCGTTCCAACAATGGCGGCACCCTGCGATTTAAAGCGGACATAGAGCGGTATAGGCGTGGCCAGATCCTGTTGACGAACCATATCAACTTCGGAAAACGGCAGGCTCGCCGGGGGTGTAGACTGCAAGTAAAGCGAGTTCAATGTGAGTTCCAGTGGACTTCCCTTGGCCCCGATTAACAACGGCGTACTCGCAGCCCTGACTCCCAGTTGTGCTGCGGTCTGGTCTACCAGAACCTGTATCGCCGCAGGCAGGAATACCACCAGGGTAATCGCCGCGACGAGTATCAGGCTCTTCCAGCGATGCCAGGCCAGATAGC
This sequence comes from Halioglobus sp., assembly GCA_036960305.1. Classification (GTDB taxonomy): domain Bacteria; phylum Pseudomonadota; class Gammaproteobacteria; order Pseudomonadales; family Halieaceae; genus JBALVT01. Next base: position 31,609 of record JBALWA010000045.1, read on the forward strand.
GCCAGGCCAGGTAGAATATACCTCTCACGCTGTCGTCTCCGCCTGGTTCAGGGTCGTGAAATCAAGCACCCTCGAAAACCGGTCCAGCAAGGTGCTGTCATGGGTTACGGTAATCAGGCCAGCCCCCTCCTGCCCGGCATAATCCAGCAACAGCGACAACACCCTGCCCTTGTTGTTGGGATCAAGGTTGCCGGTGGGTTCATCCGCCAATAGCAGGGGTGGGCGCAGTAGCAGGGCCCTGGCGACAGCGACGCGCTGTCTCTCACCCTGGGAAAGCCGGGTTATCGGACGTGAGAGCTTGTCGGCGATGCCCATCTGCTTCGCAAGTTCGCTGGCTCGTTGTCGGATGGATGAAGACAGTGTGATAGCGCTGCCGATGCGCACCGGCAACAGAATGTTATCGAGCACGCTCAGGTAATCCAGCAGTTCAAAAGACTGAAACACCATGCCGATTTTCTGCAAGCGGAAGTCACGGGCCTGATCATCTGACATGGCACCCACATCTGAGCCGAGAACCCGAAGTCGCCCCGATTGTGGTTTCAGTATACCGGCGATCAAATGTAGCAAGGTTGTTTTTCCACAGCCGCTGGGACCAACAATGGCAACTGTTTCCCTGCTGGCAATCGACAGGCCAGGCAGGTTTAACTCGAAACTGTCCGTGTCGTAGGCAAAACCGAGTTTGTCGGCTACAACCAGTGGAGCGGCCAAATCGCTCACAGACGCTTCTCCTCAATCAATTCCATAGCGGACAGCTTCCATACTCCGTCAATGGGTTCTATCACGAGTTCACCCCGGTATTGATTGCTGCGCTGGTGTACATGCCCCCAGTGGCCGACAGAACCCCTGACGGTCCAGGTTGTGGTCGCGGTAAAGCCCGGGCGGTCAGTGAGAAGTTCGGCCTTGAGTTCACCCAATTCTATGGTTTTTACCTTGGCCCGGGCACCACCCTGATTAACCAGCACCAGGCTGCGCTGGGTTTCCAGATATATTTCCCGGAGCAGTTCGCCCGCTACTGAGCGATCGAGTACATCGTAGATGTCGCTCTCATCGCGGTAGTCGAAAGCACGATAGATATTATGCAGCAAATCACCCACCAGTCCGGTGGCCTGTTGTTGGTCTATCCGAGCGTGTTGCTGTACATAAGTAGACAGGGCAATACCCACTGCGGCCAATGACAGGGTTGCGGTCAATGCCTTCCTGCCGTGACTGCCCCGCATTACCCCAACAACAATCAGCAACAGTACGGCAACGGCCGACCAAAGGAGTGGCTGCCGACCTCCCAGCCACAAAAGCCAGCCGGGTGGCGGCTTAGCCAGCACTGAAAGCGTAGGGATTTCCGGGTTATTTAGAAAATTCTCCCACTCCAGTTTGGCCCAGCCGGGGTCCAGCAGTTGCGGGAATGCACCCGCCTGGTCCACGGCTGCTACGGAAACCTGCTGGATCCGCTCGTCCCATATATCCCAGTCCATGATGACCTTGTTGGGCAGCCCTTTGGTCGGGTAGACAAAGATGACGCCCATAACCGCGGCGTTGATATCCAGCTCCTCCGGCGGGTCGATAACCCGACTGCTGGTCAGTGTCCGCGACAGGAAATTCACCCGGTCGAGAATAAAGTCCTCGCTGCTGCCGTCTATGGTGACCTGCTGGTGTTGCGCGAGGAACTCGGCAACCTTTAGTTTGATGGCGCCCTGCATCTCCACAGGAATCGTTGTACGTCCCTCCAGACCCAGGTCAGTCCAGCGCTGCAGGTCTTTCGGGCGAACGATGATTTCTTTGCGCACTTCAAAGGGCTCGATATAAATAAAACCGCTCATGGGAGTAAAATACTGACGGCGCAGGCTGCTGGCGCTGAATGCTGAATACCACGGATCCTGCCAATCCAGATTGAGCTGGTAACTCCGCCCTAAGTAGCGAAAGTCATTGACCCCCACACCCAGATGATAAACTACAAAACCAATCGCGGTGCGTGACAGTTTGCCACCGCTTTGTAGAATAATGCTTTCCGGATGACCATCGAGTTCATACGACAGACTTACGCGCAGCACATCTACTGCATCTGCATCGGCAACGGGAAGTGGCTGGCCGGAAATCTCATCGCGCCGCACCCGCTGACCCGGTTCTATGGATATGATCCGTCCTGGCAACAGTTTTTCTCCGCTTGCTATTACCAGCTCCCGGGTAAAGAAACGGTCCAGGCGCTCGGCGAATGGCTCTTCACCCAGTTCAAGCTTCTGGTATAAGTGATCGGGCCACAGGTTGCTGAATGCCTCCACGTCTTCCAGCCCGATCTCCAGTTCGACTCGCAACGTGGACTCTTCCACATAGAGTTCAGCAATGGTGCTCGCCGATGCCGATTTATTGCGCATCAACGCATCAGCATGAAGCTGCGTCGAAATCAATAGCAACAAAGCACAGCACAGCGTCTTCAAAAAAGTCATCAATTGTTCTCTGGCGTTATTATTCTTGGGCCATGTTGGCTATCAGGACATTATTGTCATATGGGCTCCGAGCTGGCGCAGCCTCGCACTCGAGCCGACAATACTGGATTTTGCTTCGAAAGGCCATGGCTCGGGTTTTCGCCAAGTAATTGCCACTCGAGGGCAGGCATTCTTGCTGCAGTAAGACGAACATTTGTGTCTAATGTACGTTCTCATGGCGGTGGGCTATACTGATTTGAATTACTAGACAGTACCGACTGATGCGACTTCCCGCTTTCCTTAATCAGCTGTTGACGGCCGACCTGGCCGGTCATTCTCGAGTTAAGAAACACGCCCAGCTTATGCTTCAGGCAAATTACGCTGTGGTCAGGGACCTCGCCAACGGTCAGCTGACAATGCGATCCATGAGCCTTTCTTTCTCTTCGCTCCTCTCCATGGTGCCGATGCTGGCCTTTAGTTTTTCGGTGCTGAAGGGCTTTGGCGCCCACACTATGCTCGAGCCGATCCTGCAGGATTTTCTTGCCCCCATGGGCGAGAGCGGGCTGGAGATGAGTGCCAATATTCTGGCCTTTGTCGACAATATGAATGTCGCGGTGCTTGGATCGGCTGGTTTGCTGGTGCTGATATTTACCGTGACGTCTCTGGTAAAAAAAATTGAGGACTCCTTTAACTATATCTGGAATGTTAAACACGGCAGGGGGCTGACTGAACAACTTCGCGATTATCTGAGTATCGTCCTGGTAGGGCCGTTACTGGCGGTTTCGGCCGCGGGTATAGCCACCGCCCTGCAGCAGACGGACCTGGTGCTGAAAATACAGGATATACAGCCGCTGGGAGCATTTCTTGTGGGTTTGCTGCGCTTTACCCCCACGTTAATTGTGTTCGCTATATTCGCGTTTGTTTATGGCTTTATTCCCAACGTGCGCGTCAATTGGCGGGCGGCCGCGATGGGGGCACTGGTGGCCACTGTCCTCTGGCTAATCGCCAGCTGGGGCTTCACCAGCTTTGTCGCCTCATCGACCAGGTATACGGCAATTTACTCCAGCTTCGCAGTGATTATTCTGTTCCTGATCTGGCTCAACCTCAATTGGTTGTTCGTACTGATGGGAGCCAATATTGCCTACTATGTGCAGAACCCCGGCCAGCTGTTGTTGGCGCGCGGAGAACTGCGTCCCAGTGGCCGCCTGCGGCAGCGCGCTGCCCTGCAGTCGATGCTCAATATCGCCAGGGACTATGAGAGCGGTAATATCCCCTGGAATGGAGCCAACTTGAGTCGCGAATTGGATATCCCCCGGGAAGTGGTCGAACTGTTGTTGCAGGATATTGTTGCAGCAGGGCTGTTGGTGCAAACGGCGGCTGGGCAGAATCCTTGTTACCTGCCGGGGCGGAGCATTGATCGCATTCTGCTGACTGATATCGTGGAGGCAGTGAACGTGGCCGGTCAAGATTACGGCGACAATCACCCCTGGGATGAGGTCGTACTAGAACTTTACGGGCAGCTTGAGCTCGGTGTTCGGGAGCGGCTGCGAGACGGCACTCTTGCGGAACTGGTCAGGACAGAGCGGGGCCAGGGTCATCAGGTGGAATTATCGCCTGAACATGAATAAGAAGAACCACTAGAGCTGCAATTTTCATACCCCTACCGGTGAGTGAATATCAGCTCAGTGGTATTACGGTTATGTGCTGGACCTGGCGCAGTACCAGTCAGATAGACAGGTCCCACTGCAACTGGTAGCGGTACTCGGACTCGCGCCGGCCATCGTCCTCTGCGGACAGGTAGGTGGTGTCGAAAGTCAGCTTGCTGCGATGACCATTGAAAAACCAGTTTACTGCAAAGGTGTACTCTACGTCCTCCAGGCCTGAAGGTGCATCCGGGTTCACATACGCACCACGCAGCGCGACCTCCAACTTTTGCGGCACTAATGGCCAGCGATCTGCGGGAAACCAACCTACCTGGGCATAACCTCCCCACATATCCCGGGTACCACCGTTGACCCTATCGCGGATGGACTTGAAGTGCAGTTCCTGCTGGAAGCTGTGCATGGCGAAATACTAATTCATCAACGATATCAGAAGGTTAGCTATTACCGCCTTCACCAAAGGATATTACCCTCGGATAGCATGAAAGATGTCATTTTCCTGTCTCTCCATCTACTCACTGGCTTGGCCAAGTTGCTTCGACCTGGTGGCAACAAAACCATCATCGCTGAGAACCTCCTTTTAAAGCAGCAGCTGATTATTCACAGCAGGGCCAGAGAACGAGCACCTAATTGGAAGTGTTCGGCGAGAGTTACTCGACCACACATTCTTCTGGACGGCGACGGACCTGGAGAACAAGCTTCGTGGTTATCAGTGCTACTTCAATCGGCACCGGATTATCCCATTTCGGGCAGTTAAGTTGTCGGTACCATCTACCAGCCATCTTCGGAGTAAAGATCAAGTACGGCACCGCGACTGGCCGACGCTGCATTGCGCGCAAACTTGGCCAGGACACCGCGCCGGTAGCGAGGCTGCGGCTTCTGCCAGAGTGCACGGCGTCGCGCTATCTCTTCATCGTTGACTTCAAGCTGAAGCAGCAGGCGATGAGCGTCGATAGTGATGGTGTCACCCTCTTCCACAAGCGCGATCAGCCCTCCGGCATAGGCTTCCGGCGCCACATGGCCAACAACCATGCCCCAGGTTCCGCCGGAAAAGCGACCGTCGGTGATCAGACCGACCGATTCTCCCAGTCCCTGCCCCACCAGGGCGCTGGTGGGCGCCAGCATCTCCGGCATGCCGGGGCCGCCCTTGGGACCGAGGTAGCGCATAACGACCACGTCGCCCGCCTTCACGGAACCTGCCAGGATAGCATCCAGGGCCGACTGCTCGTCATCAAATACCCGGGCCGGGCCGCTCATCACCGGGCTCTTGAGACCGGTAATCTTGGCCACGGCTCCCTCTTCCGCCAGGTTGCCGCGCAGGATCGCCAGGTGACCCTCGGCATACACGGGTGATTCGATGGCTCGGATGACATCCTGGTCCAGTGGCGCCCCCGATGCAATGGCGGCCAGGTTCTCTGCCACGGTCTTGCCGGTGATCGTCATACAGTCGCCGTGTAGCAGGCCCGCATCCAGCAGAATTTTCATCACCCGCGGTATCCCGCCCGCGCGATGCAGGTCAATCGCCATGTAGCGTCCGCTGGGTTTCAGGTCGCACAGCACCGGCACCTTTTTACGAATGCGCTCAAAGTCATCGATTTCCCAGGGAAGACCCGCGGCATGCGCGATGGCCAGAAAATGTAGCACGGCGTTGGTGGAGCCACCGGTAGCCATGACCACCGCCACGGCGTTTTCAATGGACTCACGGGTGACAATATCCAGCGGCTTCAGGTCTTTCTTCACTGCTTCCACCAATGCCCGCGCGCTGTCTTCGGTGCTCTGCGCTTTTTCCGACTCCACGTTTGCCATGGTGCTGGAATACGGCAGGCTGAGACCCAGAGCCTCAAACGCCGAGCTCATGGTATTGGCGGTATACATGCCACCGCAGGAGCCGTTGCCGGGAATTGCATTGCGTTCGATCGCCAGCAGGTCCGCGTCGGAGATCCTGCCGGCACTGTGCTCACCTACCGCCTCGAATACACTGACAATATTGAGATCCTGGCCGTCCAGGCGGCCGGGCAGGATCGTGCCGCCGTAGACAAATATGGCCGGCACGTTGGCCCGCAACATCCCCATCATGCCGCCGGGCATATTTTTGTCGCAGCCCCCGAACACAACAACGCCGTCCATCCACTGGCCGCTGACACAGGTTTCGATGCAATCGGCGATGACCTCGCGTGATACCAGGCTGTACTTCATGCCCTCGGTACCCATCGACATTCCGTCACTGATAGTAGGAGTCCCAAACAGCTGGGCGTTGGCCCCGGCCTCTTTCAGGGCCACCACAGCCGCGTCGGCTAGGGGCTGCAAGCCAGCGTTACAGGGGGTAATCGTGGAGTGCGCATTGGCAACACCGATCATCGGTTTACGGAAGTCGTCCGCCTCATAACCGAGACCGTAGAACATGGAACGATTGGGCGCCCGTTGCACGCCCTCTGTGATATGACGTGAACGTCGATTACTGGCCATGAAGATTTCCTCTATGATAACTTTGGTTGCGCACAGTGTAGCGGTTTAAGGAGAAGGTTTTTTAGTTCGGCACCTGTCCCTCCTGCAAATCAAATCGTGCCCCTTCTCCGATCATTCATCGCTATCAATATCAGGCAGTAATTCGGCCGTATCTATGATGCAGTCCACCGACCCGAGGAAACGCAATAATATTGCCCAACTCCGGCGGTTCAACAGTTCGGGTTTCAGGGGGATCCTTGTTTAACGACAAGTGCGTTCTACAGGTATGGTAATAGTTAAAATAATCACGAAGGGTTCTGCGGAGATGTCGCTCATTGAGAACAATGACGTGATCCAGGCAGTCTCGGCGTATGGATCCGATAATTCTTTCAACGAAGGGATTTTGCCATGGCGAGCGAGGAGCTGTAATAACCTCCTCAATGCCCAGGCTTCTGATCCGCCGCTGAACCTTTTCACCATAAATCGCATCCCGATCACGTAAAAGATAGCGTGGGGCCGAGTCAAAAGGAAAAGCCTCCACCAATTGTTGCGCTGTCCACTGAGCAGTCGGATGCTCAGTCACGTTGAAGTATGCGACTTGTCGACGATCATGGCTGAGCACGATGAAAACATAAAGCACTCGAAACCCGCCGGTGGGGACAGTGAAGAAATCCATTGCTGCCAAACACTCGGTATGATTACTGAGAAAAGCTCTCCAGGTCTGCGAAGGAGGCCTTCTCAGGGTAACCATATACTTTGAGACTGTCGCTTGAGAGACATCGATACCCAGTTTGAGTAATTCCCCATGGATTCGGGGAGCACCCCAGCCTATGTTGGTTGCCTGCATTTTTCGAATTAGATTGCGTAGAGCCGTATCTATCGGTGGCCGTCCCGGTTTCTGGGCTCGACTCTTCCAGCGCCAATAGAGACGAAAACCCTGCTGATGCCAGCGAACAACCGTATCCGGATGCAGGCCGTGGAGCACTTGACGCCAGCCATCCACATATCGTGAAAAGAGAATCCAGAATAGCTTGTCCGCCACTGTGGCGCGAGGACGTTTCACGGACTGTCTTAGCATGGTCACCTGTTGCCGCAACGCCAGGTTCTCAAGGACCAATTGGTGCCGTGATCTTAAGAATGAGCGTAAAAACGTGACTATAAGAATGAGGAGTGACATGTTTTCCATCCTTCACCGGTTGCCGAAAATAGTCAATAAAATCAACACGATTGAATTTTTAGGAGGGACAGGGATTGTTGAGAAGTCTGGGGAGTGGCTGGATCAGGCACGGGGTGCGATGTAGTAGAAACTAGCATGAGCCATGTCGCATCCATTTGTTGAGCGGCTCATTGGTCGCGTTCGAAGGGAGCTACTTGATCAATCTTTATTTTGAACTGCGACTGATCTCGAGAACAAGCTTCACAATTATCAGTGTTATTACAACGATTGCCGCACTCATTCTGGGAGGAATGGATCTACCCCAGTTGAAAACACTGACAGAAAAGTAATCGACATCAATGATTACCGATGGGAAAAACACTGTCGTGGATTATTTGAGCTGCCGATTGCAGTTTGAATTTCCAATTCGCCAGGGACAGGTTTCCAGGTCGATACGGCCCTCACTCGTTTTAATGGTCTTGCGAGACTTGCCGTTCTTGCGGTTAGGCACCACATCATCGGCAATATGGCTCTCCAGTTCACCTTCAAGCGCTGCCTCGGTGAGTTGCTTCAGCAGCGGGGCCAAAACACCATCTTTTCCACTAATGGCCTGCCCTGACTGGACCGCTTTAAGGGCTTTTTCAAAATCGAATGGTTCTGTCATAATCAATTCTCCTTACAGCATTATGCTGCAAATTAAAGAATTGACACAAAATTCCTAACACTCCCTTTGGCTGAACAGTAAGCGGCGACTACGACTTCCCGACTTGTACTGAACGCAGTTCGGGATGCGAGTGACACCAATTTAATCATTCCATCTCAAGATGCTGCTGACTTCGATATTTTTTTGGTGTCATTCCGACGCGCTTCCTGAAATGCGTGTAGAAGGTGGACAAGCTATTGAACCCAGCTGCTAGCGAAACTTCGAGCATATTCTTTTCACTCGCCGCGGAATCCAAAAGCATCTTACGCGCTTCATCTACCCGATACCCGTTCACGAACTCATAAAAGCTGACTCCCGCACAGGTATTAATTATGCGACTGAGCTGGCTTGTCGT
>JBALWA010000046.1:0-39440 GCA_036960305.1 Halioglobus sp.
CAGTGGTGGCTCTGCGGGATTGATCACAATAATCGCTTTGCCTTCGGTTGCGCCCCCAACACCGACGATGCCGTTGGCGGTGGTGCGGGTGAATTCATCGATGTTCTTGCGAGTACCGGGTCCGGCTGAACGGGAACTCACCGTCGCCACAATCTCACCATAGGAAACCGCTTGCACCCGGCTCACCGCAGCCACCAATGGTATCGTTGCCTGGCCGCCACAGGTGACCATGTTCACATTCATGGCCTGGGCTGCCACTGCTTCCTTCAGGTTCACCGAAGGCACACAGAAGGGCCCTATCGCCGCCGGTGTCAGGTCGATCATCACCGCGCCCTGTTCGTTCACCTTGCGGCTGTTCTCCGCATGCACATACGCTGAGGTGGCGTCGAAACACACTTGCACTCCATCCGCTTTCATCGTCGGCAGCATGCCATCCACGCCGTCTGCGGTTGTCTTCAGACCCAGCTCCTGTGCCCGGGCCAGCCCCGGGGAGTCGGCTACCACACCCACCATCCACACCGGCTCTATCAGCTCACTGCGCATGGCCTTCATCAACAGGTCGGTGCCGATATTACCGGGACCGATGATCGCTGCTTTGATTTTCTTGCTCATAATTTGTCTCTTTTTAACTTTAATAATACTATGTAACTAATTGATTAATATACACTATATTTATTTAAAAATACTGCTTCGGTCGACGATACTGCGATAGTCCACCCCCACTACCGGACCCGCCGTGAACCCATCCATGGGGGCTCGTATCGCGCGTCCCTGCGCTCCACGGTCCGGTAGTGGGGGTGGACTATCGCAGCACCTTTTGCCGTGCGAACCGACTTTTATCGGCGCGGTATCGACATTGACCGTTTGATTAACCGGAGCGCATACCTGCAGCTCTCTACTCGAAACCACAAAAATTGACTTCACACTGACGTCAGGGCATTGGGTTATGTATCGCTTCTCAGGACTGTTGAGGACATGGATGTCCGATACAAGCCCCCATGGATGGGTTCACGGCGTGTCCTGGGAAGCGATACATAACCCAGTGACCGAATCGAGCACAGCAACCAATCCAATCAGACCAATCAACCAAAAAACCAAATCAACTACCGAGCGTCAAACAAAACTACAAGAAGCCGTACCCACCCCTTCCAGTTCCAGATGCATTTCGTCACCCGCAACAACAGGAATCAACGGCACCAAAGAACCAGAGAGAATCACTTCGCCCGCTTTGAACGGGATACCAAACTCTCCCAGAGTATTAGCCAACCAGGCTACGGCGGTAAGGGGATTGCCCTGAACAGCGCTGCCAAATCCTTCACTGTGTAACTCGCCGTTTTTGAAGACTCTCATTTTGAGATTAGGCAGATCAACATCCCTGGGGTCAACTTCATTGCTACCCAACGTGTAAACACCGCAGGAAGCATTATCAGCGACGGTGTCCTGAATTTTGATTTTCCAGTCATCAATACGCGAGTCCACGATTTCAAAACAGGGCATGATGGTTGCGGTGGCATCCAGAACATCCTGCTCTGTGACGCCGGGACCTACCAGATCCTTTTTCAGGCGAAAGGCTATTTCGCCCTCTGCCCTGGGCTGAATCAGGTTGCCTTCCACTGGGATGGCCGCGCCGTCTTCGTAGTGCATGGCGTCGGTTAAAAAGCCAAAATCCGGCTGGAAGACGCCCAGCATCTCCTGAACCGGGGCGCTGGTCACGCCGATTTTCTTACCCACAATGACCTCGCCATCGGATTCAGTCCGCCGACTCAGCAAGCGTAGGGAGATGTGGTAGGCATCGTCAACGGTAATATTCTCATCGCGATCGGTAAGAGGCGCGATACTGCTGCGGGTACGTAGGGCTTCGTAGAGCTCATCCCCATAGGCTTCGATCTGATCTTTATCCATGATTCAAAAAATCCAGGCAGGTACGGTTAAACATATCTTCATGCTCTACCATCACCCAGTGACCACACTCGGTGACGAGCACAAGACGCAAAGTCTGTACATTTTTAGCGAGCGCCATTATGCCATTTTCTGGCATCATGCGCTCATCCATACCCCAGAAACCCAGCACGGGGCAGGTGATTTCCTGTAAACGATCGGTGAGTACCGGCACCTGCATGGTCGCCATGACGTGACCGTTCATGATGCTCATGATCTGTAAGCGCTCTGCCACCAATTCGTCAGTCGCATGAGCCGGATTATGCATCAGGCTGAAGGCGAACAAGTCCTTCATGACCTCATGGGTTACCGGCTCTTGAGAACCGAATACCTCAAAGACTTTCTGCATACCGGGCATTTCACGGTAATCCTCTATCTGGCTCAAACCACCGGGCGCCATCAAAATCAGCTTTTCAACCAGTTCCGGATAGTCCAACGTCAGGCCCAGGGCCACGGCTCCACCGAGGGAGTTCCCCACCAGGGTGCATCGCTCTACGCCGGCACAGTCCAGGATCTGCTTGATACACTCGACAAAAAATGACAGGGGATGATCCCTGTCATCCGGCTTATCAGAGAACCCATAGCCGACAAGGTCCGGGACGATGCAGCGATAGCCCGCATCCACCAGGTAGGGGTAATTACCCTTGAAATTGCTGTGACCACTGGCACCGGGGCCAGAGCCATGCAAAAAAACCACAACATCGCCAGTACCTTCATCCAGGTAATGCATGCGGTGACCATTGGCGCAATCCGCGTATTTGCCCTCGGGCAACAAGCCTTTCATTGGCATACTATCGTCCTCCTTAATAGGTTCGGTGAAGTCGCTTAAACAGCGAAGTCCACACTTTCCTGACCAAACAAAACACCGCCCAGGTTGCTGCCAAAAGGGGTCACATTATTTGCAACATGGGCCTGGCTCGCAAGGATATCCAGATGACGAGCCAGCAACTCACTACCGTTGCGAATACCGCCACTGCCGGAGGCCTTTAGCATTTTCCCGGACATTTCCAGGCAGCGATCAGCGACAACAGCAGAGTCGTACCGGTAGCGAACCCGGTCTTCAATGGGGATAGGAACGCCCTGCCGATTGCACTCCATCATGGCGTCAAAGTTTCTAAACAAAGTCAGCTTCATTTCTTCAATTGAGGCCTTTACCTCCGCTGCCAAAAGACGGGCAAGCGGATCGTTGATCATCTTGTTGGGCCCTACCGCACGGGTTTTGGCCACTTCAATATAAGCTTCCAACGAACCCTCGATGGCTCCCAGCGAAGCGGTGCAGACCGCACGAACAAAGACCTGCATAAAGGGCATGCGATACAGGGGAGCCGTGTTGACTTTGTTGCCCGGGTTATCACAAAGGAAGCCATCCATAGATTTATGGGTACGGTGCTCGGGTACGAACACATCCTCGACAACTATATCGTTACTGCCTGTGCCCTGAAGGCCCACGACATCCCAGTTATCGACTATCTTGTAGTCGCTGATCGGGACCAGGAACGTACGGTAATTCGACATATCAAACGGTGCTTCTGGTGTGGGCACGACAGCCCCAAGGAAAGCCCACTTACAATGCGCAGAGCCGCTGGAGAAACTCCAACGGCCACTGAGGCGGAAACCACCCTCTACGACTTTGACCTTACCGACCGGCGCATAAGACGAGGAAATCAATACCGAGGAATCATCTGCCCAAACATCCTGGGCAGCCTGGTCATCAAACACTGCTAACTGCCAATTATGGACTGCTACGACACCCAATACCCAGGCACTGGACATACAGTGTTTCGCCAGTTCCAGCCCCACGGCGTAAAATACCTGGGGGTCCATGGCATAGCCGCCCCACTGCTCTGGCTGCAAGACCTTGAAAAAGCCCGCTTTGTGAAAATCTGCAATAGTCTCATCAGGCACCTTGCCCTCAGCCTGGCACTGTGCCGCGCGCTCTCTTAATACAGGGCCCATCGCTCTGGCCGAAGCCAGCATCTCTTGGGCGCGGGCCGATTCCAATCCGTATTCGTTCATCTATCTCACCTATTCGATTAAGGGTATTTTTGTCTTTATAATTACATCTACCGCAGCCCACGCGGGTAGGCGTGGATTTCAGGGTGACATTTATACTGGTCGGGGGTGAAAATTACATCATCCATTTGGGGTATTGGCGCCCAATCACTATAGCTCATTCCACCACCGCATCACCGAAAACCGTGGCCTCGCCGAAGAATGCCCTATGGGATATGGGCTGCTGGCCATTCACATCCGTGATGCCGTATTCCTCTCCCAGTTCCGCCCCAATTAACACTTTCCCGGTTTTGTCCATTAACGCCGGGTCGTCGGACAGGGCGGTGATGATTCTCCCGGTGAATTCGGGGTGTTCGGCGGTGGCCGCCAGGTCCGCATACATTTCCGGCTCGGCATCAAAGACCGCCTGCGTGCGCTCAGTCAACAGCAAACCCATCCAGATAGAAATGACCGCAACATTATAGGGTTTGAAATCGACCGCCATATCGTGGGCCATTTTGTCTGTGGCCGCTTTACCGGCACCATAGGCAGGGCCGTGCATATAGATTCGCCCGCCAAAGGAAGAAGTATTGATAACTAGCCCCTTATCACTTTTAAGCAACAGTGGCGCGGCAAACCAGCTCGCCGTGTAATGCGAGCGCATACCCACGTTCCACAAATCCGTCAGCTCTAGCGGCTTTTCCCAAAAAGGCCCCTTCTGCGTCAATGCGTCCGGGAGGTACGTGGCGTTATTAACAAGAATATCCAGCCGGCCCTGCTCAGCGTCGACTCGATCGAACAAGGCTTTGACCTCATCGTCGTTGCCATGGTCACAGTAGTGTGCAATACCAGCGCCACCGGCGGCCGTCACGGCATCCGCTGTCGCCTGCACGGTACCCGGCAAGGGTGCTTCTCCCTCTACGCGGGTACGCCCGGTCACATACACGGTGGCACCACTGGCGCCCAGAGCCAGGGCAATCCCCCGCCCTGCACCGCGACTGGCACCTGTTACCACCACAACCTTGTTTATTGTAGAACCCATAATCCAATCCCCTGAAGATGTAAGACAGCCATACCCACTGGTCCGCAGCGCGGAGATAGCCTAAAATCGAGTGATTGCCACATAACAATCGCCAACCAATCCTAATGCCGGGAACGGCTTGCGCCAAGCGCTAGTTGCCGCTCGCTGGCCAGAATATTGAGCCACCTGGAGTTAAATGCCCATCAACGCAACAACGAAACAGTCGCCCACCCTAATCCTGGCACTGTCGATAGCGTTGCTGCTACTGGCAAACCCAAGCCCGGCAGCAGGGGATTCGGCCAACACTCCAGACTCCAGGCAGGTTTACTCCGGAAAATCTCCCGACTGGCTGCAGGCCGTCGGTAAATTACAGGTACCGGGAATCAAGATGGAAAATGGCCGCAGGACCCAGCACTTCGAAGACTGCAGCGCAACGCTGATCTCCAGAGCACCCGACACGCAGGCCGACATTATTGTCACCGCCTGGCACTGTCTGGAATACTATGGTGACCTCAGTAAAGCGATTAGCTTCACACTGAAACCAGCACAGGGAGAGGTCATCTATTCAGAAGCTTATCGTCTGGTTGATGGCGGCGGTATGCATGCTGACTGGGCGATTTTGCGACTCTACACGCCCATATCGGCTGACAAAATCAATTTTTTACAGGTCAATCCAGGGATACCGGACACGGAACGGCAGATAGCGATGGCGGGGTTCTCGAGAGATGCAGGCAAGGGTGAACACGGAACGCAACTGACCTATGACCCGGCCTGCACCATTACCGCGCAAACAGGCCAAAGTAGCGTCAGCAACTGTCGCGCCTATAAAGGCGCCTCCGGTGGCGCTGTCGTGCAACTGTCAGAGCAGGGCCTGGCCTGGTTTTCGGGGGTTATTTCCGCGGGGGATGGTAACGGTGTCAGTACCTTTGTGCCGATAAGTGACTTTCGGTTAGCTGTTAGCCGTTACCTGCAGTAAGACCCTGAATGACTAATAGCCCTCACCCTGCTCCGGGTGAGGCTCCTGCCGTGCGGGTGGCGGAGCCCCTATATGCAACTCATTGCGGGCCGCAGCCAATTCCATTTGTTTTTGCCGCTCGGCAAACCGTGCTTTTTGGTCGGCGGTCAACGTGTCATAGCAACCCGGGCAGCAAACGCCTTTCTCATACTGGGGGGACAGCTTGTCCTGTTCCGTAATCGGGTGCCGGCAACCGTAACATTGATCGTACTGCCCTTTTTCCAGCGCGTGATTCACTGAAACCCGGTTATCAAAGACAAAACACTCCCCCTCCCAGGTACTCTCCTCAACCGGAACTTCCTCAAGGTATTTGAGAATGCCACCTTCCAGGTGGTACACCTCCTCAAATCCCTCATTGAGCATGAAGGCAGAGGCCTTTTCGCAACGAATGCCGCCGGTACAAAACATGGCCACCTTTTTGTTTTTACCTGGATCAAGATTTTCACGCACATAGGCTGGAAACTCACGAAAGGTTGTCGTATCGGGGTCCAGTGCGCCGCGAAAAGAGCCGATTCCAACCTCGTAATCATTGCGCGTATCGAGCAGTACAACATCGGGGTCGTTGACCAGTGCATCCCAGTCCGTTGGCTTAACATAGGTACCGACCAAGGTATTCGGGTCGATGCCTTCAACCCCCATGGTGACGATCTCCTTCTTGAGTTTGACCTTCATCCGGTAGAACGGCATATGGTCGTCGTAGGACTCCTTGTGCACCAAACCCGCCATGCGTGGGTCACTGCCCAGATGGGCCAGCACCTGGTTTATACCCTGACGGGAACCGGCGATCGTGCCATTAATCCCTTCGTGTGCGAGTAATAGCGTGCCTTTAATATCAGCCTGCTGGCAAACATCCAGTAGTGGCTCACGGATATCGTGGAAATTCTCCAACGTGACAAACTTATAGAGGGCTGCAACAACTACTTCTTCAGACATTTGGAATCCTGCCGGTTCTCCATAATTACTTCCCACCGCCCAGGCACGCAGGGGACTCAGGCGCAACCTGGCGCTCTGACCACTCATCAGCCGTATAGGTATGTAATGCCAGGGCATGCACAGGCCCGGCTAACTCCGCCGCCAGGGCCTTATATACCAACTGGTGCCTGGCCACACTGCGCTTACCTGAGAACTGCTCGCTGACAACCACAACCCGGAAGTGAGTCTCCGAATTGACCGGTACATTGTGCTGGTCGCTCTCATTAGCGACCTCCACAAAACTGGGGCTTAGTTGCTCAAGCAGGTGATCTTCTATCTGTTGTTGGATACTCATTGACACCTCCGATTTCGGGGCGAGATTATACCTGAGGCAACGATCCGGTTAAAGTGACCAGATCAATAGAAGCAGGACTACAACAGACTGCCTTTACGCCGATTGGCCCGAAACTGTCCCGGGGTCATGCCTGTCCATTTTTTGAACGAACGGTGGAAAGCGCTGGGATCCGTAAACCCCATCTGTAGAGCAACCTCATTGATAGACAGCTCCAAGCGGTCCAGATAGAGCTTGGCCACATCGCACCGGCTATCATCTTTCAATTGCTGAAACGTGGTGTCCTCGCGCTTAAGTCTGCGGCGCAGTGTCGGGGCCGACATATTGAGGGCACTGCTAATGGTCTCAAAACTGGGAAAGCCATCGCTAAAATCGTAGCCGATCATCGCTTTGACCTGAGCGGTCAGGTTTTCGCCCTTGCTGTCGTTCTCCATAATTAACAGCTGGTAAGGGGCCGTCCTCAAAAACTCCCGCAGCGAGTGTTCTGTATGCACCACGGGCCAGGACAGAAAAGCACTGTCGAAATAAAGTAGATCATTCGGCTGGTTAAAATAAAGCGGGCAACCGAATAAGGCCTCATATTTTTCAAGCCTCTCCGGGGAATCGCCGGCAAAATCAACCCGGGAAAGCTCGAGCGGTCTTCCGCACAGCCAACCAAAAAACCGGTGCCACATACAGAGGCCGTAAGCATCCGCAGCCGCCACCTGGGCATTCCCGGTACTGCTCAGGGTGCGATACCCTACCCGGGTGTACTGCTCACTAAAATTTGCATACAGTTGACTGCGCTCGTCAAAAAACGTCCGATAAAATTCTGAGGCCCGCTTGATGGCCTGCCCCAGGTTTTCGCAAGAAATAATGCAATAGCACATCATCCTGAACGCACCCGGCGCCACCAGATCACTGCCATTGGCACCAAATGTCTCGTCTTGCAGAAGACTTAAGACCTGTTGGTAGATGCGCGTGTACTGCATCGCACTGATCTCGGACCGATAAGCCTCACTGTGCTCATCCAGTGGGTTAAAGTCCAAGCCTGCATGCTTCAGAATTCCGCTATAGTCATACCCCTTATCTCCCGCCATCTGTAACAGGGTTCGTATAAATTTGGTTGGTACACGATCACTCATAGGGGGACAGGAAGTATGTTCAGGATTGCTGCCATACTAGCAGATAGCAGTACGTAATGGAGCAAAGAGTTATGGCGCAATTATAGGTTGGCCCGACTCGTCTGCCGACATATACTCCAAGGGAGCGCTTAAACAGAGGCGGGCCTATGGATCCCAAATACAACGTATGCTTTGCAGGCGAAATTTTGCAAGGACAGGATATGAGTCAAGTGAGACTCAAGCTTGCCACGCTATTCAACGCGGATGATGCCACGCTGGATAAATTATTCAGTGGCACAGTCCAGATGTTAAAGCGAGACTGCGATAAAGAGACCGCCCTCAAATACAAGGCCGCCATGGAACGGGCCGGCGCCAGGCCGATTATCCGCGCCGGCACCGAGACTGAGAGCAGCCCTCCCCCCGAACCAAAACCGGCAGCCACACTGACCGCCGCCCAGCGCATTGCGCAGTTGGCCGGCGAGCCCGATGTGGCCCCCGTTACAGGTGCTGACACCTCTGAATCAACCCCCGAAGAGGATGAAGGCGACATCAACCTTGCGCCACCGGGCGCGGAGGTTTTGCGGCCCGATGAACGTCAGACTCCGTCCAGCCGGGATATCGACACCTCCTCCATTGAATTACTGTCAACCGGTACTCGCCTGTCAGATGTCGGCGATGAAGCGCCAGCCGCTCCGGACACCAGTCATCTCAGCATGGGAGACGTTGGGGACACGATACCCACACTGGACTGTATAGTCGAAGAAGTCTCACCCGATATCAGTGAGATCAGTCTGTCGCCCGAAGGCAGTGACTTTGCCGACTGCGCCGCAACAGAGACCACGCCAGCCGACATCGACCTGTCTGCGCTGGACCTGGCCCCCAGCGGTGCCGATCTACTGCAGGCAGAATACCGAGCTGATCTGGAGACAGCTCCCCCAACAACAGACCACCTCAAACTGGAAGAATAGAACGGTTCGCCTAATTAAGGCAGGATCACACGTACCCGTAAACCGGGGTTATTAGGCAGCAACAGCACCGCACCGTCATGATAACGCGCGATGGCCTGCACCAGGCTGAGACCGAGACCGTGACCCGGTTGTTCACTGCGACTGGATTCAATCCGATAAAAACGTCGAAAAACGCTCTTTCGGTCCGCCGCCGAAATACCGGGGCCAGAGTCGCTAATCCAAACGCAGTGTTCCCCCTCACGGTGAGTTTCCAACAAGACCTCTATACAACCGTGGTCCGGCGTATACTTCACCGCGTTATCCAACAAGTTGGCGAACATCTGGAACAACAGATTCGCTTCACCCCTGCATATCTGAGAGGTCGCTTTAAGGCTTAAGTCGATATGTTTTTCTGACGCCAGCGGCTCGTATAACTCCACCACATCACGCAATAATGCGGCCAGGTCGACATCGGTAGCCGCAGTGGATCGCTCACCCGTCTCCAGAGTGGAAATCCGCAGCAGGGCATTGAACGACGCCAGCAAGTCATCACATTCGTGGATTATGTTATCGACATCCTCAGGTGTGGCCTGACTCAAGCCCGCTCGAAGCTGGCTCAACTGATTGTGCATGCGCGTCAGCGGTGTGCGAAGATCATGCGCGATATTATCTGATACCCGCCTGACACCCAGCATCAGTGACTCCATTTTATCCAGCATGGAATTCATAATAATCGAGAGCTCTCGAACATGCCCCTGCTCCAGAACCGGCTGCAGACGCTCACTGGGATCACCGCGTATTATTCTCGACAGTTCGCTGTTCAGGGACTCCACTCTGTTCAGGGTAGAAGACGCGCTAAAAAACCCACCGATGAGCCCCAGAATAAGCGTGGCTATCATTGCCCGAAAAAGCGTACTAAACACCAGGCTGGACTGTTCCAGGGCCCCCGCGTAATCGCGCGCCACCATGACCTGAAAACCATGGCCCAGATCAGTGCGCCTGGCTAGAAAGTCGATCTCTACGGACTCTCCCCAACGCAGTAGCGCCACATCAAACCCCACCCAACCATCGGAAAACTCCTTGAAGTTGGGTGACGCCTCGAGATCGCCGGCGACTTTACCTCCATGCTCATCCAGTACCAGATAGTAAAAACGATTGACTGCAGGAATGGCCTTTTGGTCATCAATATAGGTGGTGACACCGGCTATGGATTGGCCATTATAGATCAGCTGCAGCGTATCGAGCTCCTCAACGATAGTCTCGCTCAGGCTGCCGAAAAAGTTATAGCTGAAATAGCCATAAAGCGCTCCCTGCAGTAAAAAGACAGAGAGCGTCAAAACCGCCAAATATTTGGCGATATAACGAAAGGTCAGGCTGGTGAGTACCTTGCGGACTTTCACCGGCCAGAACACCCCCGTCGCGGGCACATCCTATTCGGATCCCAAGCGATAGCCCGCACCGCGGACGGTAGACAGCAAGGGCGTTTCAAACTCTTTGTCTATCTTTTGACGCAGGCGGGAAACATGCACATCAATGACGTTAGTTTGTGGATCAAAGTGGTAACCCCAGACATGTTCAAGCAACATAGCCCGGGTCACTACCTGACCCGCATGCCGCATCAAATACTCCAGCAACTTGTACTCCCGAGGCTGTAAAGTGAGGATCTCATTGTTGCGACTGACCTCCTGGCTCAGCAGGTCCATCCTGAGATCCTCTACTTCCAACGTAGTTTGTGAGCTTGACGGGGGCGCATTGGAGCGGCGATGGAGAACTTCCAACCGCGCCAGGAGTTCTTCCATGGAGAATGGCTTTACCAGGTAGTCATCTGCACCAGAATGCAGGCCTTTGACCCGATCATCGACCTCACCAAGCGCACTGAGCACAAGCATCGGGACATTACTGCCTGTATTGCGCAGGGTTTTAATCAGGGTTAGACCATCCATGCGAGGCAGCATGCGGTCGATAATGAGGACATCGTAGCGGGTACTTCGTGCCTCTTGTAGCGCGGCCTCTCCGTCGACTTTATGAACGCAGTCATGGCCGGCAGCGCACAACTCAGCCGCGATAAACTCGCCAACACCCATATCATCTTCAACTAACAGTACATTCATCGAAACCATCCCCTGGCCCAATGTAGCACGAGCCCTGACCTGGGCTCAATTTACCGTTTGTTAATGCTTGCCCGCTAGCCGAACTGCGTTAAACTTCCGCCCATGAATGATTCCAATCCAATCAATGCGCCTCTACTACCGCGGAGGCTGGCTGCTCTGGTCTACGACACGCTGTTGGTCTTGCCAATCATCATGGCCACTGTCGCGCTGTCCATGGGCCTTCGGACCCTGATCTTTGGCGGTGCTGAAGGCGACATTCATCAGGCGGAGATGCACCCCCAGATCGTACAATTCATCGCACTCATCGCCGTCACCGGGTTTTTTAGCTGGTTTTGGATTCGTAGCGGGCAAACCCTGGGCATGCAAGCCTGGCGGATCAAGTTGGTAAGCTCGAATGGCGGCCCCGTCACTGCCCTGCAGTCAGTGCGCCGCTGTCTGGCGGCCACGCTCTCTGCGCTGTGCCTGGGCCTCGGATACTGGTGGTGCCTGTTCGACCCCAAACGTCGCTACTGGCATGACTATCTCTCGGGTACAGAGTTAGTTTTGCTGCCAAAACCTGAGTCTGGTAAAGCAAAACACAATAAAAAATAGGGTTCTTTGCCGGTTAAGGACAGGAAAACGCCATCTTAGTCGGCATAAAAAATGGGGTCAGATAAGACTTTCAGATAGTTAGACGAGACAACAGACGCTTCGACTTGAAAAGTCTTATCTGACCCCACTTTTTTAAATGGCGTTTTCCTGCCCTTAACCTCCACCTGTGGGCCAAATGGCTCAGTACGCTGATAGGCTATATTGGCCGCAGCTTAGCCTGTTCTGCGCAACATCAAGGCACCGGCCAACAGGCAAAACACAATGGGGATGGCCGCTGCGTAGAGCGGTGAAAAGCCGAATACCAGACTGGCGGGACCCAGCAGGTCCTGACTTGTTCGAAAAATAATGCCAACAATCACCCCCGCGAAGATGCGAAATCCCATCGTGCCATCCCGCAGCGGGCCAAAGATGAAGGAGATGGCGACTAGCACCAGCCCGGCAATTGCCACCGGCTGCAGCAGTTTTTTCCACAAAGCTAACTGGTAATCGTCTGAATCAAGCCCTTGCTGGAACAAATAATTACTGTAGCGATAGAGGTCATCAACCTGCAAAAATTCTGGTGCAACGACGACCATGGTTAATAATTCCGGCGAAATTCGGGTATCCCAACGAAGTGTCTCGTATTCGGTTCTGGTGATCTCCCAGCTGGTAAAGTTCGTTTTTACTACCTTGTCCATCATCCAGAAATCGCCCTGATGGGTGGCACTGATGGCACGTAGGGCAGACTGCAGTCGGCGCTGATCATCAAACTGCAACAGCGTCACACCATGGGCTATACCACTGGACTCCACCGCGTTAAAGTGCAAAAACGTATTGCCCTCGCGATTCCACAGCCCATGTCTACCCACAAAACCTTCCCGCTTGCTTTGCGCTATAGCCCGCTGGCTTTCGGCGAACTGCTCTGATTTCGGGGCCACGTACTCCCCCACCAGGAAACCGACGATCGCGACCAATAGTGCCGGCTTCATGACCACCCATACCAATCGGGCCGTGGAAACCCCGGCACTGCGCATAACCACCAACTCACTGGAACTGGCCAATTGACCCAGACCGATCAAACAGCCGATCAAGGCTGCAAAAGGGATGAATTCATAGCAGCGTCCGGGCAGCGTGAGCAACACATAAAGGGCCGCCTGCGTGAAGGTGTACGTCTCCGAGATATCATCCGCTTCATCAATAAAGGCGGTGACTGCGTCAAGGCCTACGATAATCGCCAGCACCAGGCATATCGCGACCAGTACGGTTTTTCCTACGTAGCGGTCAAGCCTGCGCACGGAGGTACCTCCAGTACTTTAGCCTTCGGACAATATCCGGGCCAAACAGCAAGACCAGCGCAAGCGACAAAAAGAGCAGGTGTATGCCCCACATACCGGGAAAAAGTGCCGCCTCGCCCTTCTCGATTTCTGCGCGTGCATTCGTCAGCAACATCAGGTAAGAGAGATAAATGAGAAAAGCCGGTGCCATTTTCACATAGCGCCCACGCCGGTGGTCCGTTCGACTCAGGGTCAAGGCAATGATCGCAACAATAGGGACCGTCATCGGCAGGGAAAGACGCCATTGCAGTGCGGCAATGTCCTCTGCGCTGTCTGAAGCCAGCAGCGCGCGGGTAGAACGGCCATCCACTGGGTAAACAGTACGTATACTGTCCTTGGGCTCGGGAATAAGTTCACCGAAACGTTCAAAGCGAACGACCTGGTATTCAAGTTGTCCCGGTACACCCTGGTATCGATAGCCGTTACGCAACTCCAGATAGCGGGCACCAGACTCTTCATCAACAATGATTTCCCCCTCCTCTGCGACGGTGACCATCATCGTAGGCTTGCCGTCGGAGTCCTCATCACGCTGGGACAGGAAAACCGATTTCATGATGCCAGTCTCTGCTTCAACAGACTCAGCGTAACTGACCAGACTGGCCTTACTCTGAGTTTGAAAGCGACCTGCCGTCAAGGCATTCAGCCCCTGTGAAGATCGTGGGTCATCAAGCAACGCCTGAGAGCGGGCCGCCCCAAGAGGTGTGATATAGAGACTGAGGCCGGCAACAATAAGCATAACGACACCAGCGGGAACCATCGTGTATCCCGCCAGGCGGGTCGGACTGATACCACAGGCGGAAAAAATCACCATCTCACTTTCCACATACAGCCGCCCATAGGACATGAGAATACCGATAAAAAGTCCCAGTGGAATAATGAGTTCCAGAAAACCGGGCATGCGATACAGCATCACAGGTAAGAGAATATTTGCGGCAATGTCTCCTACCGCCGCCTCCGCCAGATATTTGACAAACCGGCCACTGATAATGATCACCAGCAATATGGCACTGACGGCCACCATGTGCGTGAGCACTTCCCGATTGAGGTATCGCAGGAGTTTCATAAAAAGTAGCGGCGTCCAGATCCCGAGTTTATTGCTTTATCGTTTCAGTTTAGCTGTGCAACATCATACACTACGAAGCTAAAATTCGAATACAGGAATTAATCATGAACAGGATCACCTTCACAGCCAAGAACCTCGCCGATGCCACCACTGTCACCACTGCCTGCGCCGTGGTTCCGGTCTTCGGCAACAAAACACTCTCCAACGCAGCGAAGCAGTACGACGAATGCTCAGGCGGGACCATTTCAGCGGCGCTAAAGCTGGGTGACTTCAGTGGTAAGCCCGGAGAAACAATGGTACTGGCCGGCGCCGGCAAGGCCAAACGCCTGTTGCTGGTAGGCTGCGGAAGCAAGTCCAGATTCGACTGTGCTACCGCACGAAAGTTTATCCAGGCTGCCTATGCGGCACTCAATGGCACCAAAGCCAAGGATGCCGTCATTTATACTGCCGATCTCAAGCCCAGTGATAGCAATGGTGATTGGTTGCTAGACACCCTCGCCCGCGGGATCACCGCCGCCGGCTACCGCTACAGTGCCACGGTCGCCAAGCCGAAAAGCCCGCTCCAGGTCAGCAAAATCACCGTTAACCCGACAGAGGAACAGTCCCTGCGCGCTGCCCAGGATGCGCTTGATAAGGGCCGGGCCACTGGCCAGGGCGTAAGATCAGCGCGCGACCTGGCAAATCTGCCCGGTAATATCTGCACCCCGACGTACTTGGCTGAACATGCACGCAATCTCGCCAAGGGCAAAGCCGCGCTCACCACACGTATCGTTGAAGAGAAGAAAATGGCCGAGCTGGGCATGGGCGCGCTCCTGTCTGTATCTGCCGGTAGCGACCAGCCCGCCAAACTCATCGTCATGGAGTACAAGGGCGGAAAAGCCAAGCAAAAACCCTATGTGCTGGTAGGCAAGGGCATCACCTTTGATACCGGTGGCATTTCCCTCAAGCCCGGCGGAAAAATGGACGAAATGAAGTACGACATGGGCGGCGCTGCCAGTGTACTGGGCACAATGGAAGCCATTGTCGAGATGAAACTGCCGTTGAACGTCGTCGCTATCGTTGCCGCAGCAGAGAATATGCCCAGCGGGGGCGCGACAAAACCGGGTGATGTGGTCACCAGCATGTCGGGAAAAACCGTTGAAATCCTCAACACCGACGCCGAGGGGCGACTGGTCTTGTGCGATGCGCTCACCTATGCTGAGCGTTACAAACCCGCCGCTGTCATCGACATTGCCACCCTGACTGGCGCTTGCGTTGTCGCCCTGGGCAGCCATGCCACCGGGCTGTACGCTAACCAGGACAAGCTGGCGGATCAGTTGCTCGCTGCGGGTACCCACAGCCACGACCGGGCGTGGCGCATGCCACTCTGGGAGGATTACCAGAAACAACTCAGCACCAATTTTGCCGATGTATCGAATCTCGGCGGACCCGGTGGTGGCAGTATCACTGCAGCCTGTTTTCTGTCCCGCTTTGCGGAGAAATACCAATGGGCTCATCTGGATATCGCAGGCACAGCCTGGAACAGCGCCCCCAAAGGGGCGACCGGGCGCCCGGTCCCCCTACTCACCCGGTACCTGATGGACCGGGCCGGAGTATAGGCCGGTGACCCGGGTCGGCTTCTACGTCATTCAGAACAACGATGTGCAACAACGCCTGCATATCGCGGCCCGACTTGCAGACAAGGCCTTCCAACAGGGCATGAGCATCTATATCAACGCCGACAGCGAAGATCAGGCCAGGCAGCTGGATGAACTGCTGTGGAGCTTTCGACCTGGGAGTTTTCTCCCGCACGGAATCACCGGCATGGAACACTCGGAGAAGATCGCCATTGGTTGGGGCCAGGAACCGGGCAATCACAACGACCTGTTGATAAACCTGCAACTGGGCATACCGCCCTTTTTTGGACGTTTCAACCGGGTCGCTGAAGTCGTTACCCAGGACCCCAAAAGCCTCGCTAGCCTGCGGGAATCCTGGAGCTACTACAAAGCGCGTGGATACCAACTCGACAAGCATGACCTTTGAATTCTGTCTGCAGTGGTGATGTCCACTGCAATGGAACTGGAAAACAGACTAATTGGGAGCGACCACGCTTGCGGCCCTCAGGTTTTCCTTCTCGCGCACAGGAAATCGCCAAATCGTGCAAAATTGACGTATAATGGCCGGTTTGCCACAGCCCTATAGATACCCCTGGACACCCGACACCGATGGACAAGATATTTCAACCTGCAAACATAGAAACCCGCTGGTATGAAGAGTGGGAGGCCAAAGGCTATTTCGCGCCTCAGGGCGGAGAAAAGGCCTACAGCATCATGATTCCCCCACCCAATGTGACAGGTAGTCTGCACATGGGTCACGGCTTCCAGGAAGCCATCATGGACGCACTTATCCGCTATCACCGTATGGCGGGGTACAACACCTTGTGGCAGGTGGGCACCGATCACGCCGGTATCGCCACGCAGATGGTCGTTGAGCGCCAATTGGAAGCTGAGGGCGTCAGCCGCCACGATCTGGGCAGAGAAAAATTTATAGAGAAAGTCTGGGACTGGAAAGAGGAGTCCGGCGGCACAATTACCCGTCAATTACGCCGCCTGGGCTCATCGCTGGACTGGTCGCGCGAGCGCTTCACAATGGACCCGGGGTTATCCTCCGCTGTACAGGAAGTCTTTATCGAACTGTACCGTGAAGGCTTAATCTACCGGGGACAACGCCTGGTGAACTGGGACCCGGCCCTGCATACCGCCATTTCTGATCTGGAGGTTGTGTCGGAAGAGGAAAATGGCTTCCTCTGGCATTTCCGCTACCCCCTCGCCAACGGTGAGGGCCACCTGACAGTCGCGACCACCCGCCCTGAGACCATGCTGGGGGATTCGGCGGTGGCGGTGCATCCCGATGACGAGCGCTACCAGAACCTGATCGGACAAATGATTGAGCTGCCTCTGACCGGGCGCCAGATTCCCATCATCGCCGACGATTATGTCGACATGGCGTTTGGTACGGGCTGTGTCAAAATCACCCCCGCCCACGACTTTAACGATTATGAGATGGGTAAGCGTCACGACCTGGAAATGATCAACATCCTCGATGATGATGCAGCCATTGGGTCAGCAGCACCCGAGGCCTATAGAGGACTGGACCGGTTCGAGGCAAGAAAGCGCATCGTGGCAGACTTCGATGCACTGGGCCTGTTGGACAAAATAGACGACCACAAACTCAAGGTTCCCCGGGGAGACCGCTCCGGTGTCATCATCGAACCCTATCTGACCAATCAATGGTATGTAGATGCCAAGAAACTCGCGATTCCCGCGATAACCGCGGTAGAGGATGGGGACATTCAATTTGTGCCCAAACAATGGGAAAACACCTATTTTGCCTGGATGCGTGACATACAGGACTGGTGTATCAGTCGCCAACTCTGGTGGGGACACCGCATCCCTGCCTGGTACGATGATGAGGGCAATATCTACGTGGGCGACAGCGAAGAGGCTGTCCGTCAGGCCCACGCACTGGAAGACACCGTGGCGCTGCGACAGGACGAAGATGTGCTGGACACCTGGTTTTCCTCAGCTCTTTGGACTTTTTCCACCCTGGGCTGGCCAGAGAAGACCGAAGACCTGGACATTTTCCACCCCAGCTCGGTGCTGGTAACCGGTTTCGACATCATCTTTTTCTGGGTCGCAAGAATGATCATGATGACCCTGCATTTTCGCAAGGAAGTACCATTTCACACGGTCTACGTACACGGACTGGTGCGCGATGCCGAGGGCCAGAAAATGTCTAAGTCCAAGGGGAATGTCATAGACCCCATAGATCTGATCGATGGAATTGACTTGCCCAGCTTACTGACCAAGCGCACCACCGGCATGATGCAACCTCAACTTGCCAAGAAAGTTGAGAAATCAACCAAGAAACAGTTTCCAGATGGAATAGACTCCTACGGAACTGATGCGCTCCGTTTCACCTATTACTCACTCGCATCAACGGGTAGAGACATCAAGTTTGATATTGGCCGAATTGAGGGCTACAAGAACTTCTGCAACAAAATCTGGAACGCAACTCGCTATGTGTTGATGAATTGCGAAAACGAGGATTGTGGCACCGATGAATCAGCCACTGTAAACCTGAGCCTGGCTGACCGCTGGATTATCAGTACATTGCAGGAAACTGAAGACGCCGTCGCCCAGGCTATCGCCAATTACCGCTTTGATCACGCCTCCCAGGCATTGTACGAGTTTGTCTGGAACGAATATTGTGACTGGTATTTGGAGCTATCCAAGCCCGTGTTGTGGGATGACAATGCCAGCGAAGCAGCAAAACGCGGCACGCGACGCACCTTAATACGGGTCCTGGAAACCAGCCTTCGCCTGCTCCACCCTTTCATGCCCTTTATTACAGAGGAAATATGGCAAACCGTGGGTCCTCTTGCGGGAAAATCGGGCCCCACCATCATGCTGCAACCCTACCCCGTCAGCGATGACAAAGGCATAGACAATGCTGCAAACGCAGATATAGAATGGCTCAAAGGCGTCATTGTCGGTATTCGAAACATTCGCGGTGAAATGAATATTTCCCCCGCATTGGAACTCACCGTCCTGATGAAAAACGGCAGTAACCTGGACAAAACCCGACTGGAGCAGAACCGGCAGTTCCTGAAGAAGCTGGCGAAGTTGGAGGAAGTAAAGTGGCTGTCTGAGGATGATGAGGTACCCGTCTCCGCAACCGCCCTGGTAGGTAGCCTGGAGATACTGGTTCCGATGGCGGGACTCATCGACAAGGATGCAGAGCTGGGGCGATTGGCCAAAGAGATCGACAAACTCCAAAAAGATCTCAGCCGCCTGGAAGGTAAACTGAACAACCCATCCTTCGTCGAAAAAGCACCGGCGGAGGTTGTCGCAAAGGAAAAAGAAAAAATGCTGGCCCAGGAACAGGCCCTGGCCAAACTGCGTGAACAGGAGCTACGTATCCGGGACATGTAAGCAGTCAGCACTCGACACATAAAATTCTGGCCTTCGCCGCACTACGGTCGCGGTGGAGCATAATAAAAGCAAAACCCAAGTCGAGGAATAGTGGTATGAGTGAGCGTGTAAACGGCACGGTAAAATGGTTTAACAATGCCAAAGGGTTTGGATTCATCACCCGCGGGGAAAGCGACGATGATGTTTTTGTGCATTTTCGTTCGATTCAAGGCGACGGATATCGCACCCTCGATGAAGGGCAGTCCGTAGAATTCAAGATTGTGGAGGGCCCCAAGGGCCTGCAGGCGGAAGAGGTCTCCAAAGTCTAGGGTCACTCGCATCTCAGGCGGGCGAAGGTTTTTACACCCTCAACCGCCTCGATAGCCAAGCGAACGTACCCCGCGATACGGTGCAGGCAACCCTGCCTGCGAGGCCCCGCAGCACGCCATAACACCCCATTTTCGAAAAAATGATATGAAACCTTCAAAATCTGCCCATTAGTGGTAGAATTTTGCGCTGTCTTTTCCACCCCCCCTTTTATGAGAGGAATATTATGAGTCTTTTTGGAAAGCTGATTGTCAGCCTTATTGTAGCGGCCATAGCAGCGGCCATTACCGGCTTGGCCAGTTCACAACACGGTTATTTCGCTATTTTCGCAGTTTTCGCTGCCGCTACCATCACCACAAGTTTACTTGGCTCAATGAAGGCGCCAGGCACGTCCAATGCCACCGCCAAAGCCCCCCCAGCCAAGCCCTCCAAGCCTTCGAAGGCCAGCAAGACAAGTAAGCCGGCCAAGCCAAAGGCACCCAAAGCGCCCTCATCAAATACTGGCAATGGCAAGCGTGAAGAGGGTGAAGTGAAGTGGTTTAACGTTTCAAAAGGCTTTGGCTTTATCACACGGGATAACGGCGAAGAGATTTTCGTTCACTTTCGATCCATACGCGGTGAAGGTCGCAGAAGTTTGCGCGATGGGCAGCGTGTCTCATTTGTTGTTGCCGACAGCGACAAGGGACTACAGGCTGAGGAAGTCGACCCGGTCGATTAAAACGCGGACCAGCAAGCGCTCAGGTTATTCCCCGGAGCGCTTTGCAATGATGTCCTGCCAATACAACTGAATCATTCGTGCACCCTGTGCCAGAGTCTCAGTAGCCACCAGGGTACTGTCCTCCAGCGCTAACTCCACCACGGCATAACCCATGTCGACGCTCAGACGTGACTGCATAGTCAGCGTGTGATCTATGGGCCAGTGGAATATGTCAGCTATCACTTCTGCAAACTGCTCTGCCACCAGACGATTCGAGGTGAGGCGCACCTCTTGCAGCGGCCCCACTGCTCGCAACGACTGAATTATCTCCAGACCGGCCAACTGATCCCGCGTGACTTCATAGGTCAGGAGCAAAAGCTGGTCGATACTATTCAGTAACACCTGCGGCTCGCTCTTATCCAGGTTCTTTTCAACCCAGCCCAGACACACGGTGTTTTGCTTGTCCATCATGGCCGCACCTAGAGCATGGAGTACGGCATACTTATTGGGGAAATAGCGATACAGCGCAGGTACCGTTATTCCGGCGCGTTCTGCCATTATATTAGTGGAAATGCGTTCTACCCCTACTTCCAGCAACAGCTCGGATGCAGCGACCAGAATCGCCTCATAGGTACGCTTGGCGCGTTCCTGTCTCGGCTTGTTCTTCTCCAGTAGCTCTACCTGACGGCCCTGTGGGGTCATTCATAACACCTTATGTTTGTGAACGATCTATGTATGACACAGTACAAGTAAAAAGCGTAGCGCAGTAGGGGCTATTCATCCAGCCCAAATTCCCTGTACTAATGTACATGCAGTACGCAGCCTGCTTAAATGGCGCTCGAATAAACGACCGAGCAGTTTCAGGGTTCCATAAACACGGGCTCAGCCCCCTTTTTGAAGTAGATATAGTGATAAGAAAAGCGCCTAAAACCGAATTTAGTTTTCGCGGCATGACGATGTTGACCGCCTCGCATCCGGCCATCCGCAAAGTAAAGAGGCAAGATGCCCATCCATCGATACATGGCGATAAACTTTGGAAATCCAGCCTTCTCCTGATCGATTACCTGAATAAAAATATACCCGAACACACAAAGACGGTGCTGGATGTAGGCTGTGGCTGGGGGCCCTCGGGAATCTGGTGCGCAAGGAAACTGGGCGCGGATGTCACCTCAGTGGATGCCGATGAAAACGTGTTCCCCTACCTCGACGTCATCGCCGGGATGAACAAAGTGACGACCACGCCCCTGGTGTCCCGTTTTGAAAAACTCAGTACGCCACAGTTAGCGGAATTCGATATGCTGATCGCCGCAGACATCTGCTTCTGGGAAGAACTGGTTAACCCGGTCTGCAACATGATAGACCGCGCCGTCGATGCTGGTGTAAAACACATTTTGATCGCCGACCCCGAACGTTCTTCCTTCTTCGAAATGGCCGAGCGTTGCATAGACAAACATTGCGCAGACCTGATTGAGTGGAAAACGGCCAAGCCACACGCAGCAAGAGGTGCACTCTTGATCATCGAAAACGCTTGAAAAGTACCCGCGCGAACACTATTCAACCAGAGTTTCGTATTTTCTGCTCAGCCCCTCCGAAAATACTGCCTCTCCCGCGGCAATTCGTGGCCTAAAACGTGTCGCGGCCAGCTTTCGCCGTAAACGGCCGGTATAGGCCTCGCCGCCTGAATCCAGGCTGGATATCCGAATATTTCTGGCGTTGCCACGAGTCGACACATCGTAATCGGCCAGCAACACAACTCTCCCCACTTCGCCTGTCTCTATCTTTGGCTGCCAGAAAGCACCGTTCGCCGGAAGCTCCACCGGGCTACCCAGCCAGCGCTCCAACAGAAGCGTTTCACCGGCATCTTCAAGAATTTGTATTGCGCGCCGATACTCCTTCAGTGCTTCACGCGTACTGTCGTTCCACTGATGCCAATCCCCTAACTCAAGGTGTAACGCGGCCAACTCAGCTGGCGAGGCGCCAACAGACGCCCGGCTAATCACTTCCTGGAGTAGCGCTCGCCCTCGTGCCGAACTGGTGCGCATAATCGTTACCAGTCTTTGTTCATTAAAATCCGGCGCCATGCCCTGGCCTGACTGAGACAAAGGCCCTGAACTCAGGCTCACGTTCTCATTGGGCATACGTATTCTGGTCTGCAGGAGGTAGAGGTTGCGAATTTGGCTGAGCGCCAATTGCTGATACCAGGACTCCTTCACGTCAACCGATTGCGCCACGTCCTCCAAAATACGGTTGTTCAACTCATACATTTGAATCAGTCGAACCGTGCTGCTGCCATCCAGATCTAGCCTGGTAGCCTCCCTTTGCCAGCGCAGAAACTCTACGGTTGCCCTAAGGCGTAAATCCGTAAAAGGCGGCTGGCCGCTACCGTACAGCCGGAAAAAATACTCGTAGCGCTCATCCAGCGCCTCCATTTCACCCGACAAGCGATAAGTGTCCAACAAGTCACGCACCAGCGGGATTTGCCGTTCGCTGTACAGTCCATCATTGACCCGCACGACATGCAGCGCGCGTTGATAGGAATGGAGGGCCGCTGGGTAATTGCCCTGATCGCGGTAGTACCGGCCCAAGCCGACTAGGGGTTCTGCCAGCCCATCGGCGTACGGGCCGCCCTCAACCTCCTGTCGCTCCAACTGCTGCAGGTAGGCCCCTGCATCAACGGGGCGACTCACTGCTTCGGCGTTGGGCAAACTGCGGGCACGGCCATCTTCCCAGCTCGCATCCAGGCGATAGAAATCCTGACCATAGGGTTCAGGTGTTCCAGCAACAACCCACTGCGTCGACAACAAACAACAGATACTGAGTAAAGTCCATTGCATACGCTCGCGCACCGCGGCCGCTCCAGTGGTGTAACTATTTACATTACTGACCAATTTATAACCACTTATCTAGTCTGACCCAACCAACAATGGTATAACGTTCGCCTGAAATGCTCACGCTAAAAAGTCGCACACATTCTCCTCCAACAGTGAATACCCGACATGAACTGTAGAGCCTCATTTGACCAAACTCAGGCAAATGAGACTGGAATGATCTATTCTTTTAACACCGAATTTGGCACCCACAGGGTCAGGAAACTATGAAACAACTTGGAATATTAGACTCCGCATTCCTCAATCTGGAGCAGATCAATACCCCTCAACACGTGGGCGGCATGGGTATCTATGACCCTTCGACGGCGCCTGGTGGATTCGTGCGTTTCAAGCAGGTTATTTCCACGTTCGAACGCCGCCTGGGTGAAAACCCTCTTTTTCGCACCCGTCTGGTGGAAGTGCCCGGCGGTCTCGACAGACCCTACTGGGTTAAAGATGCCAACTTCGATGTAGAGTTCCACCTGAGACATATCGCACTGCCTCACCCCGGTGACTGGCGACAGCTCTGCATACAGGTAGCTAGACTGCACTCCCGGCCGCTGGATCTATCCCGCCCCTTATGGGAAGCCTATATCATAGAGGGCCTGGACAATATTCCAAACCTGCCTGCGGGTTCTTTCGCAGTCTACACCAAAATGCACCACGCCCTGGTCGACGGTGCAGGCGGCTCCAACTTTATGGCCGTTCTACATGACCTGGTGGCCAACCCTGACCCTACCGAACGCAGGGACACGGAAATGGAGCCGCGATTGGTTGACAATGAACCCTCCACCGGAGAATTGCTGTCCAAAGCCTCCGTGAACACCGTCAAAAATACCGGGAAAATACTGGTCGGCGCGGTCCGCAGTGCACGCGATATGGGCAAATATGCCCTGCAAATTGCCCGCAAGGAAATCCCCGCACCGGATATATCTGCACCCAAAACCTCACTCAACCAGGCAGTGGGACCCCACCGCGTTTTTGACGCCGCGGAATTTCCACTGGAAGGGTTCAAAGACATAAAGGACTCTGCGGGGGTTAAACTGAATGATGTGGCCCTGGCAGTAATCGGCGGCGCCCTACAGCGCTACCTCGAAGCAAACAACGAGTACCCGGAAGGCTCGCTGGCTGCCAGCCTACCACTCAATATGCGCACCCGCAGGGGCGTAACAGACGATAATAATCAGGTGGGGGCTGTTTTTGCCTCGCTGCACAGCGATGAAAAGGACCCGCTGGCGCGCTTGAACGCCGTCCACGAATCCACTATGGAGGCAAAGGAGCACGGTGAAGCCAGCCCCATGGTTGACGTGCTTAAACTTGCCGGTGCTTTCTCCCCCGCTATCTCCAAATCTGTCGCAGGTTTCTGGTCACGCAATGAATTGTCCAAGCACCTGCCGGTCAACGTCTCAACCGTCATATCCAATGTTGCGGGGCCGGATTTCCCACTGTACTGCGCGGGCGCCCGCATGGTGGATTACTACGGACTGGGCGTACTGACCCCGGGTATCGGGGTGTTTCACCTGGTATTCAGCTATTCCGGCTCTGTGACCCTCTCGGTGCTCGCAGACAGGGAAATTATGCCTGACCCCGAGCTCTATCACGACTGCCTGGTGGCATCGTACGAGGAGCTCTATGCTGCAACCCAGGCCCTTAGGGACCCAGCCAAATCAGCTAGCGACAAAGCGGCCGTTAAGGCCAAGGCGAAAATTGTATCGCCCAAGCGCGAGAGCGCACCTGCTGCAAAGGCGAAGAAGGGCAAATCCAAGGCACCCAAAAAGGATAAGGAGCAGAAAAAGCTAAAAGCTGCGAAGACTGCCAAAGCCCCTAAGAAGGCTAAAGAGCCGAAAAAGGCTGTGACTAAAGCAGCTCCAAAAGCCAAAGCAGCAGCGAAGCCCAAGGCAAAAGTAACGCCAAAGCCCAAGGTACCCGTGAAGCCCAAGGCTAAGGCAGCGCCCAAAGCCAAAGCAACCGCGAAGCCCAAGGCGAAAACTGTTCCGAAAGCCAAGACACCGGCAAAGGCCAAGGCAAAAGCGACTCCCAAAGCCAAGGCGCCCGCAAAGCCTAAGCCTAAGGCTAAAGCAGCGCCCAAGGCGAAGCCAGCGACCGTCAGGCCAAAGGCTGTGAGAAGAAAGCAGGCGGCTAGCGCACCCAAGTTAAAGGCTAAATCCTGAGCTGAATAAACCCTCAGCTTCACTGTAATCAAGCCGGCGCGGGTTTCGACAATCCGCGCCGGCTTTTTTTATGTCCATCCATGGACATAAAAAAACCCGCCAAAGTGGCGGGTTCAAAATAACTCTCATGGACCTGAATGGAGATTGGTAATGAGCTTGCCCTCAGGCACTGAATGCTCCGTTACCGGCTCTTTCCATCGTTAAAAAGAGCGTGTTTGCGAGTTGCCACCAGATTAAACAAGACTCTGATATATATCCAATGTATTATTATCATGGTTTATATGAATTAAATTCATAAAGGTAGCAATGGACACCAGAGAACTCGCTAAAATTGATCTTAACTTACTGATTTCATTACAAGTTTTGATGGACGAACGAAATGTCTCACGAGCTGCTGAACGCCTCCATATCACCCAGCCAGCCATGAGTAAGACCCTTTCCAGGCTGCGGCGAGTGTTCGATGACCCGCTTTTTATCCGCAGCAGCCACGGCATGCAACCCACTCCCAGAGCTTTCGAGCTGGCCGGTGACCTGAGCGGCATTCTTACCAACATCAATCAGCTGGTCGCCCCGACCCGTTTTGACCCCTACGCCTATACCGGTGAGATAACACTGGCCTTGTCAGAATACATTGGCGTCGCCCTCCTGCCGCCGCTCATTGAAAAATTACACCATATTGCGCCCCGGTTGCGCATCAGAACCATCACCCGAGTAGAAAATCAGCTGGAACAGCTGAGAAATGGCAACCTCGATTTCGCCATCCACATTGATCAGGCCCAATACAGTTCCGATTACCGCGTCGAGCAAATTGCGAGTAACCCACCAACGATTCTCGCTCGCAGTTCTCACCCCCTCAGTCAGGGACTGATCACCTGGAAGCGACTCGAAAACTACCCGGTGATTCGCCTCTACATCTCCGATCTCGAGCAAATCGAAATTGTCCGCAGCTCTGACACCTTTTCCCGCATTCGAAATCCTGATCAGGGCAGTCTGGAAACGTCTCACTTACTCACGTCTCTTGAGGTCTTGCGGGGTACCGACTATTTTATGCTGGGCCCCGCCTACATATTGCAAAACACAGCGGCAACCGAAGGCATTATTGCGCTCCCTCTGCCAGAGGATGTCGACTACACCATGGACTATATGTTGGTCACCCACCACCGCACAGACAGTTCACCCGTGCATCAATGGTTCTGGGGACAGATTATGGATACACTAGCCGAACTGCGCGCTGACGTCCCTGCGCCACCTGTTGAACCGGAAACCCTGTGACCCCTGCAACCGACAATAACAACGCAATGCAAATCTGGGTGGATGCTGATGCCTGCCCCAAAGTGATCAAGGAGATACTGTTCCGCTCGGCACAACGGCTCAAAATTCAACTGACACTGGTCGCGAATCACGCCCTGACTACCCCTCCCTCTCCCTATATAAAAGCACTGCAGGTATCCTCGGGGTTTGATGTCGCTGACGACCTGATTGTGCAGCGGGCCACAGCTGGCGACCTGGTTATTACCGGGGACATTCCATTGGCCGCAGAACTGATAGCAAAAGGCGCTCTGGTACTTACCCACCGGGGAGAACGATTTACCGCCAACAACATAGGCGCACGGCTCAACATGCGGGACTTTATGGAGGAGATGCGTGCCAGTGGCGGCGTTCACGGCGGCCCGCCTCCCCTGGGCCACAATGACCGAATGCAATTTGCCAATGCCCTGGACCGCCTGCTGGCCAGGCAGTTAAAAGCTACACCATCAGGTTGAACGTAAATGAGTAAGAAAAAAAGACGTGAAATCCCCCGGTTCAATACGCCCATTATTGAGACTCACTGCCACCTTGATTACCTGGATACCGATGAGTTGGACGCGACGGTGCAACAGGCAACTGACGTTGGTATCGAACGCATCATCACCATTGCCGTATCACCGGACAACCTGGAAAAGGTGCTGAAACTCACGCGCAGGGCAGACAATATCTGGGGCACCCAGGGCATACATCCCCACGAAGCTGAGTCCTGGAATTCAGACGTAGCCCATTCTGTTCGAGAGGGAAGCCACGACCCCCGCATCCTGGCAGTCGGCGAGATAGGATTGGACTATTTCTACGATCACGCCGACCGCAAGGTACAAAGAGAGGTGTTCGAACAGCAGCTTCAAATCGCTGTCGACCGAGAAATGCCGGTGGTCATTCATACCCGGGAAGCAGATGACGACACTCGCAGCATTCTACAAAACTTCAGTGCCAGTCTGGCCGGCAATGGCGTCATCCACAGTTTTACATCCAGCCTGGCGCTAGCAGAATTTTGCCTGGATGAGGGGTTCAGCCTGGGCTTCAATGGCATTACCACCTTCAACCGTGCCGATAATGTGCGCGAAGTTGTGGCCGCCACCCCCATAGAAAAAATCCTGCTGGAAACAGATGCACCCTATCTCACCCCCGTGCCCTACCGCGGCAGACCCAATGCCCCATTTTACCTGCCATTTATTGCCGAGACAGTTGCCGGCATAAAGAACCTGGAGGTCGAGGCGTTTTTACAACAAGTTTACGACAACAGCCATGCGCTATTTTTTACAACACCTTAGGGCAAGTCATTTTCCTTACGATTGAGTTCTTCGATAAACGTCTGCAGTACCAGGTTGGGCCTCGCGCCCTTGCGCGTAATCGCCGCGTACTGCGTCTGATAGTAAAAGTTCGCGGGCAACAGCGCCCTCATGCGGCCCTGTTTTATCCATAACTCAGCGTAGTGGGTAGGCAGGAAGCCAAGGTATTGCCCCGACAGAATAAGAAACGCAGCACCCTCTCTGTCCGTTGCGGTCGCCGCAGAGGACATTTTCTGTAACTGCGTCCTGTTCGCCAGTGGGACCGCCGCCGCTGGAAAAACTGCATCCTGACTGTTGACGGCTTGCACTGTCAAGTCCCTCTCAGACACAGAAAAGAGACTGTGCTTGTGGCCGCAGTAGAGCTGCGATTCCTCCTCATAAAGATCGATATAATCCAGGCCGCTCAGGCGCTTGATGTCGGGAATAACACCGATATGAAGACGACCATCAAGCAAACTTTTTTCTATTTCACCTGGCGGCATCATACGTATATTTATTCGCACACCGGGTCCGCGTTTTTTTAGCGCCGCCAGGGAATTCGTTACCCGCATATGATTGCCCATCGTGACCAGATTATCGGTAATCCCGATATTCAACTCGCCCTTCAGCTGTGCGGTGATACTGTTGACCTGGGTCTTGAAGTCCTCCAAAGAGGCCAGGAGTTGTAATATCGCCTGATAGACCTCACTCCCTTCGTCCGTGAGCGCAAATCCAGCGCGCCCACGTTGGCACAGCTTCATCCCAAGGCGTTTTTCCAGATCTGCCACTGCGATACTGATTGCCGAAACACTGATATTGAGCTCAACCTCAGCAGCAGAGAAGCCGCCACTCTCCACCACCGTGCGATAAATCCGCAGTAGACGGATATCCGTATCTGCAACCTCACCGGAGAAAATTTTCCTGACCTGTTTTCCCACTTGCTGTTACCCGACCTAGTCACTAAAACAATTACTTAAGTTTAGTTTAATAACTGTATATTTAACATAAGTTTAGTTTTGCCATAATAAGTCCACGGATTCACTCTCACCACTCTCTTGAAGGGCACCACCATGACAGATCATCGCTCTCTCGCAGGCTTAAGCCAGGCGCAGCTGGACGCTCACTGGATGGCCTTTACCGGCAACCGTCAGTTTAAGAAAGATCCGCGCCTGATTGTTGAGGCTGAAGGTAAGTACTATACCGATGCCGATGGGCGCAAAATTTTTGATGGCCTGTCCGGCTTGTGGACATGTGGACTCGGCCACAGCGTTCCGGAGATCAATGAGGCGGTCGCCGCCCAGATAAAGAAACTCGACTACTCCCCCGCTTTCCAATTCGGCACCCCGATAGCATTCCAACTGGCGGAGAAAATCACAGAATTTATGCCGACTGGCCTGAATCGGGTCTTTTACACCGGCTCGGGCTCTGAATCCACTGAAACCTCTTTGAAAATGGCCAGAGCCTACTGGCGTAAAAAAGGTCGGCCAGAAAAAACCAAGCTGATTGGTCGGGGCCTGGGCTATCACGGAGTGAACTGGGGCGGTATATCAGTGGGCGGCATTGGTGCCAACCGTGCACTTTACGGCCAGGCTGTTGATGCTGATCATATTCGCCACACACTGTTGCCCGCAAATACTTTCACCAAAGGACAGCCTGAAATCGGGGCCGACCTGGCCGATGATATGCTGGACCTCATTGCCTTGCACGATGCGACCAACATAGCCGCTGTTATTGTCGAGCCGCTGGCAGGTTCCGCAGGTGTGATTCCGCCGCCTGTAGGTTACTTGAACCGCCTGCGTGAGATCTGTGACCAACACGACATCCTATTGATCTTCGATGAAGTAATTTGCGCCTTCGGCCGTATGGGTGCCAACACGGGGGCGGAGGCTTTCGGTGTCGTGCCGGACATCATCAATATCGCCAAACAGCTGACCAATGGCTGCATCCCTATGGGCGCAGTGATTGCGAAGCAGGAAATCTACGATACCTTCATGGAGCAGGGCGGCCCTGACTACATGGTAGAACTACCTCACGGCTATACCTATTCCGCACACCCGGTAGCCTGCGCCGCAGGCATGGCTTCCCTCAAGCTGCTGCAGCAGGGGGACTATATCCAGAATGTCGCAAACCTGAGCAGCTATTTTGAAGAGATGATACACGGCCTAAAAGGGAGCAAGCACCTAAGCGATATCCGCAACTATGGGTTCGCCGCCGGGCTGACCTTTGACGCGCTACCAGGAGAGCCGGCCCGCAGACCCTATGAGATCGCTATGCGCATGTGGGACAAAGGATTCTACGTCCGCTACGGCGGTGCCACAATACAACTGGGGCTACCCTTCACCACAGAGCGCGAGGAAATTGACAGTCTGGTCAATGCCCTGGGCGAGACGATCGCAGAACAGGCCTAATGCCCCTACTGCTTTGAGAAGGCGCGCGATCACGATATCTTGACGGAAGCCAGACCTGCTGCTGCTACAAATTCGGCAATCAGTGCTACACTATGCAGGCGAAAATAACATAGCAGCTGCAGGATATAAGCGTTCTAATGGAATACATCACCGGACAACGTTGGGTCAGCCACGCGGACGCGCAGCTGGGCCTGGGTATTATTGTCGAAGTAGAAGGTCGCAGGATCACTGTCACCTTCCCCGCCGTTGGAGAGGAACGCACCTACTCCCTGGATAATGCCCCCCTGACACGTCTGCGTTTCAAGGTTGGCGATCACATATCCACCATTGATGACGTTGAACTGCAACTCACTGATGTGGAAGAGCACGGTGGATTGCTGTTTTATACCGGATTGGATCACCATGAACAGGAGGTGACTGTCTCCGAACTGGAGTTGGACTCTTTCGTACAACTGACCACGCCCCAGCAGCGTTTACTCAATGGCCACTTTGACAAGAACCACGAATTCGTCCTTCGTGTAGCAACCTTTCAACAGGCGGATCGCCTACAGCAATCCGGCGCCCGTGGCTTGATGGGCTCACGCACCAACCTGCTCCCGCACCAGGTTTATATCGCCAATGAAGTGGGGCAGCGCCACGCACCCAGAGTTCTACTGGCCGACGAGGTCGGACTGGGCAAAACGATAGAAGCGGGCATGATCATCCAGCAGCAGTTACTGACGGGTCGAGCCGGACGGATTCTTATCATCGTCCCCTCCAGCTTACTGCATCAGTGGCTTGTCGAAATGTTGAGGCGCTTCAACCTGCGTTTCGCCCTGTTCGATGAAGAGCGCATCAGCCAGATCGAGGAAGGCAACCCATTTGAAGCCGAACAACTGGTACTGTGCAGCCTGGATTTATTCACCGCTCGCCCAGACTTACAGGAGCAGGCACTGGCCGCGAACTGGGATCTGGCCATCGTGGACGAGGCCCACCACCTGCATTGGTCAGAGGAAAAAGCCGGTGAAGATTATCTGTTTATTGAAGCGCTGTCCCAGCGTACGGCCGGACTGCTGCTGTTGACCGCAACGCCTGAACAAACAGGCCAGTCAAGTCACTTCGCCAGACTGCGTCTACTGGACCCCTCACGATTTCACGACTTTGAAATCTTCCGTAAAGAAGAACAGAACTACCGACAGCTGGGTGAACTGGTCGACGCAATCGAAGCCGGTGAACGCCCTGAAGAGCTCCCGGCTGACATCGACGTCACTGCTGATTCCGAGGCCGTCATCGCCAGCTTGCTCGATCGTCACGGTACGGGCCGCGTCCTGTTTCGCAATACCCGCGCCGCCATCACCGGGTTTCCCAAGCGTGTCGTGCACGCCTACCCCCTGCCTGCACCTGATCAATATATCCACGCGCAGGTAGACCTGGAACAGAAACTACACCCCGAAGAGCCTTACATCGATGATAGCTGGCTGGATTTTGACCCCAGAGTCGAGTGGCTTGAAAAAACATTAAAGGCCCTGCGTCCTGCAAAGGTACTGGTCATTTGTGCCCAGGCCAAAACGGCACTGGCGCTTGAACACTATTTGCACATGCGGGCTGGTATTCGTTCAGCCGCTTTCTACGAAGGCCTATCGATCATCGAACGGGATCGTGCAGCGGCGTATTTTGCTGACGAGGTCGGCGGCGCCCAAACACTGGTGTGTTCCGAGATAGGCAGTGAAGGCCGCAATTTCCAATTCGCTCATCACCTGGTGCTGTTTGACCTGCCCCTGAACCCTGATCTACTGGAACAGCGTATAGGCCGCCTGGATAGAATTGGCCAAACTGAAGACGTACAAATACACGTGCCCTATCTGGAGAACACCGCACAACACACACTCTTCGACTGGTACGATCGCGGGCTCAACGTGTTTCGCGAGAGCTGTTCGGCCGGGTTCGCTTTATTACAGGCCTTCGAAGAAAGACTCTGTAGCGAGCTTGAACATCGCACTGACGCATTTACAGCACTGATCGATGACACTGCGCAGCTCACCGAAAAAACGCGACTGGAGCTGCGTGAAGGGCGCGACAAGCTGCTGGAAAGAAACTCCTGCAAACCGGAGGTCGCCTCCGTCGTCATCGAGGAAATTATTGCGCAGGAGGAAGGAGATGAGCTGCAGCAATACCTCGAAACGCTCTGTGAAGCCTATGGCGTGGACAGCGAATTCCACTCTGACCACAGCCTCATTTTACGACCCTCTGAGCATATGCTAACCGGCCACTTTCCCTATCTTCAGGAAGAAGGTACCACGGTAACATTCGATCGGGAAAAAGCACTTTCCCGAGAAGATATGGAATTCCTCACCTGGGAACACCCCATGATTGTGGAGGCCATGGAAATGGTGCACTCCACGGAAATCGGCAACGCCGCTATCGGCACGATCAAGCTAAAGGGCATACCCGCCGGCACCATGCTGCTTGAATGTCTGTATACCGTCAACTGTGTCGCACCGAAGGCCCTACAGGTAGAGCGGTTCCTACCACTCTCCCCCCTGCGCCTGCTGGTGGATGCCAGAGGTAAGGACCTGGCCGCTATCCTCCCCCACGATCGGTTGAATTCATTGGTAGAAAAAATCAAGAAACCCACCGCCCTCGCCATCATCAAGCAGGTTCACCGGGAGGTGGATGCGAAGATGACTATGGCCACAGCGGTGGCAGAGCAAAGCCTGCAGGAAATACTGACCAATGCAGAGGCGACGATGAGAACAAACCTGGAGGGCGAACTCCTCCGCCTGGAAGCCCTGCGCAAAGTCAATCCATCTATCCGTCAGGAAGAACTGGATCACCTGCGTTTTCGCATAGAAGAGTGCGCAGTCCACATTACGCACGCCAACCTGCAGCTGCAGGGTCTGAGGCTCATTATCACTACCTGATTTGGACATCGCCATGACTATCGATTTTTCCTCCCCCTTAGTGGAAGCTTCCGACGAAACGCTTCGCGCAGCCATCGCCGAAGCCAGCATTCCTACCCTGATGCTGTCCATGATACACATGAGTGGTGACAGCAGTTTACTCGAGGGGCCCATAAAACCGCTGGGCGTTTATATAAACGAGTTTCAGGGCTATATGGCTGAAGAGGATAAATCTGCCGTCAGGGAGCAGGCCTTTGAAGTTATTCGCGCTTACAGGGATGGCGGCACCCCACGTTGCCCACCCCCCTCGCCTGACACCGTGCATAAGATGATGGGGTTTATGGTCGCACAGGATGTTCCGGCCGAGTATGTGCCCATGATGCTTGAGGAGTTGGAGCTCGATGGGGTAGATCAGCGGAACGACGATTGGGGGGATGAGATCCCTTCCGCCAATCGGGACAATTTTCCCGTACTGGTTATCGGTGGCGGCATGTCTGGCGTGCTCGCGGCCATCCGTCTCCACGAAGCTGGCATACCTTTCCAGGTCATCGAGAAGAATGACGCTGTGGGAGGTACCTGGTATGAAAATCGTTACCCCGGCGCTCGTGTCGATGTCGCCAACCACTTGTATTGCTACTCCTTTCAAGACGCCCACCACTGGACTCAATATTTTGCCCAGCAGCCCGAACTGCAGGCCTACTTTGAAGGCTGTGTAGAGACTTTTAATCTGAGGAGTAATTTCCGGTTCAACACGGAGGTAACCGCTGCCACCTGGAACGAATCTTCCCAGCTATGGGAAGTCTGTGTTCGCAACACGCTTGGCGAGATAGAAACCCTGAGTGCCCGCGCAGTGATTTCCGCCGTAGGCCAACTGAATCGGCCGAATATTCCTGACATCCCTGGCCATAACAGTTTTACCGGCCAGGCCTGTCACACCGCACAGTGGGACCCTGCGATCGATGTGAAAGGTAAACGTGTCGTGGTCATCGGATCGGGTGCCAGCGCATTCCAACTGGTACCCGAAGTGGCTAAAACGGCAGCACAGGTCACCGTCTTCCAGCGGTCCGCACCCTGGATGTTTGAGAACCCGATTTACCATGAACAGGTGCCGCTGGGGAAAAAGTGGTGTCTGGAAAACCTGCCCGGCTACAGTCGATGGTTCCGCTTTCTTATCTTCTGGCCGGCCATAGACGGCGCCTGGGAAACCGTAGTGGTAGATCCCGAGTGGCCGCACCAGGACCGTTCGGTGGGTGAAGCCAACGACTTCGTGCGCCAGATGTTCACCGATTACATCCACGATCAAGTAGGTGATGACGAACAGTTGCTTGCCAAGGTTATTCCCGACTATGCCCCGATGGGCAAACGGACACTGCAGGACAATGGCAGCTGGCTGAAGGCACTCAAGCAGGACAATGTTGAACTTGTAAACGAAGCTGTAACTGGAATCAGCGAAACCGGCGTCGGCACTGAAAGCGGTTATTCCGCTGAGGCCGACATTATCGTCTTTGCCACCGGCTTCAAAGCCAGCCAATTCCTGTGGCCGATGGACATTAAGGGACGCGAGGGACAATCACTTGCCCAGCAGTGGGGCCAGGAGGGCTCGGCCAATCTCGGGATTACCGTACCCAACTTTCCCAATTTTTTCCTGATGTATGGTCCGGGTACCAATCTCGCTTTTGGCGGCAGTCTCATCTTTAATGGCGAATGCCAAATGCGGTACATCATGGAGTGCATCAAACACCTGCTACAGTCCGGTGCCAGCACACTGGAGTGCACACAGGAGGCACACGATGAATACCAACAGCGC
This sequence comes from Halioglobus sp., assembly GCA_036960305.1. GTDB lineage: Bacteria > Pseudomonadota > Gammaproteobacteria > Pseudomonadales > Halieaceae > JBALVT01. The sequence continues at coordinate 35,046 of JBALWA010000046.1, forward strand.
TTCCGTGACCAGCACGCCAAAATGATCTGGGAACACGGCTCCATCAAACACAGCTTTTACCAGAATGCCCAGGGTAAGTGCACCGTGTTGTGGCCCTGGAAAATTCTCGACATGTGGCAGCAAACCAAATCCATAGACCCGGCAAGCTATCACCTCAACTGATCAGTTCTTGATTTCCAGCGGAACGACTCGCTCAATGAAAATGAGCGAGTCTCCGTAGGGTACAGATTAGCCCTGGAACGCTTTACGGGGTGCTGACACACCACCGGACTCAACACCTTTCATGTAGGACAGAATGGTATCGGCATCCGACACTTCAAAGGGGTCTGTAGGACTGTTGTCGGCAAACTCCGGCTCAATAAACATCTTTTCGATGGCGCCATCGTTCACCACCATGGAGTAACGCCAGGACCGCATCCCAAATCCAATATTGGATTTGTCTACCAACATACCCATTTTACGGGTGAATTCTCCGTTGCCATCAGGCAGCAAAAAGATATTTTCATTGCCCTGCTCCTTGCCCCACTTGAACATCACAAAGGCGTCGTTGACAGAGACACAAATAATCTCATCGACGCCCTGCGCCTTGAATTCATCATAGAGTTCTTCATAGCGCGGCAGGTGGTTCGATGAGCAGGTCGGGGTAAAGGCGCCGGGCAGTGAAAAGACCACAACTTTTTTACCGGCAAACAGGTCTTCAGTCGTTTTATCTTCCCAACGGTATGGGTTTTCGCCTTCTACGGACTCATCCCTGACTCGGGTTTTGAATACGACACTGGGTACGCGATTAACTGGGTTCATAACTTTTCTCCTTGGGGTGGTTGAGTGCATAGGGAGAGAATAGTCGATCGAGAATGATAGGTAAAATTATAAATATTCATTAGATTGATAAACTTTAGCTATGACCCGGATTAGCTTGATCGGTTGCCTAGTGGATGCTGCCTATTGTGGAGGAGGTAGTACCTGTTTAATCCGGTCTGCAGGTTGGCAGAACAAGCCTGGTGGCCTGACACGCGACGCGCGTGCCTTGATGGCTCACCAGGCTTGTTCTGCCAACCTGCAGCCCTAACTCCATACCTGGACGAAGATGTTCGCTCAATCCCGATTAATCGCACAGAGTACCGGGGCTTGGTTGGGGGTGAATATCTCCTTGGTGAGCCATCAAGGCGCGCGGTCGCGCGTCAGGCCATCAAGGAGATATTCACTCCCAATCAAGCCAACCCACTGAACCAATAACTGATTAAATGTGTTCTGACCCCATTTATTTACCTGTGGCTGAAGCGAATACCCAGCCGAGCCGCTCGTCCTGGCGCAGGAAAGCCCACCGAGGTTTCGTATTCCTCGTCCAACAGGTTATCCAGGGATAACTGCAACTGCAGGGAAGCCACGGGCTGCCAGCGCAATACCCAGTCAACACGATGATAGTCGTCCAGTTCGGTGTAGACCAGATCACCGGTATGGCGCGACCCGGCGAACTGCTCGCCAGTCCATTGATAGTCCAGTGCCGTGTCCCACAGGGGGCTGATTTGCCATTGCGCCACTGCGCCAGCAGTCCACTCCGGCCTACCGGTCAGGATGGTATCTTCCCCCAGGGTATCGATATCGGTATAGGTCGCCTGCCCCTGCAAACTGAGCGCTTCCAGTGCCTGCCAGTTGAAGTGAAACTCATAGCCACTGGTCTCTATTTGAGAGCGATTAACATTCTTGAAGGTCTCGTCATCAAAATCCACCAGGTCTTCGAAATCATTGAAAAAGTAACCCAGCTCCAATCGCAAGGTTGCAGAGGTATCCCAGGCCAACCCCAGATCCCAACTCGTGGCCCGCTCAGGCTGTAAATCAGGATTACCCACCAGGGCATGCCCCAGGGCAAAGAAGCTCGGCAGCTTGAATGCCTTGCCCCAGTTGGCTGACAACGACACGCCTCTACCCAGGTCATAACTGCCGCCGAAGTGGTAGGTGGTTTCACCATCAAAGTCATCCGGGTCGTCATAGCGAATACTCGCCTGTAACAGCAGGTCGTCTATCGCACTGATAGAGGTGTCCGCAAAAACACCCCGCGTACTGCGATCCAGCTCAAAATCTGTGGGCAGCGGGAAACCAAAGAATTCCAGGTAACCCAGACTTTCACCCTCTTCCTGACGGTAGTCCACACCCAGGTTGAACTGGTAATCCTGAGTGACATTCAAGGTGTTCACCCACTGCAACTGGTCCCGTTGAAAATCGGTATCCGCCGCATTAGGGGGAACATCTTCGTAGGGAAAAATACCGGGCGAGTAGTAGCTTTCTTCATGATCAAAACGACTGGCACGCAGTGTACTTCGCCATATCGGGCTAAAATCGGCCTGCCATCCCAGCGCCAGTACCGAATCGGTATAGTCACTGAGGTCCAGGTCTGAGGTAACCGAAAACTCGGGACCGCCGCCCTGTTCCGGGTAGGACGTCCGTTCACCGTCCAGGTAGTGGTAGCTGGCGCTCAGGCTATGGACGCCACCCATACGCCACTGAAGTCGCAGGTTGGCGCTGTCACTGTCGCGGGTACTGCCTTCTACCGGCTCACCATCGTCTCGCTGGGCAATATCAATGCCATATTCCAAGTCACCGAGAGTGCCCAGTGCACTAAACCCCAGATTGTAATAGCCGTCTTCTCCATGCTCATACTGAGCCGTCTGGCTGTGCCCCTCCTCCGCGCGACGCGTAATAATGTTAATAACGCCCCCCAACGCATCAGAACCATAAATCGCTGACTGCGGTCCTCTCACAACCTCGATACGCTCCACCATTGCCGGATTAAGATTGGAGAAATCGTAGCCACCGCCACGGAAATTTGTAGGATCGTTGACCGGGACACCATCCAACAACACAAGGGTAAAATTGGATTCCGCGCCGCGTATTGACACGGCAGTGAGACCACCCGGACCACCCTGCTGCTCCACCAGCAAGCCTGGCAAGGTCTTCAGAAGACCCACGACGTTGCGTTTGTTCAGCGCGCGTATATCCTCTGCGGTCAATACCGACACGGACGACGTGAGTCTGGCGCTGGGCGCATAGCTACCGGTGACCAGGGTATTTTCTACCTCGGGTTGCTGCTGCGCAAAAACTACAATCGGCAGTGCCGCCAACAGCAATGCCGGGGCAATAACAGGGATTGATCTCTTCATGGGTTTCCTAACTGAAAAAGCGGGGCTCAGGCGTTAATATCGCCGCGCATTGTACCTCAATGAACAGGCGAAGGTTAACTTTCCCAAAGAGAGAGCAAGGACCTCGACCAGGCGAAAAATCGAGACGGTCAATCAGCCCGAGCCATCAGGATACGCCACTGCTCACTCGCCCAGGCAATAATCAATTCGCCATCGTCCGACAGCAAATAACCTGCCGCCACGGCCGAGTCCGTTGCCTCACTCACCGCAGCCACGTAGCCGGACTCATCCGTGTAAACACTGGCGAGCTGCTCCGATGACAATAGACGCGTGGTACCGAAAAGAGCGCAGAAACTCTGGTTCGACTGACCCTGCCCCGAGAGCAAAGCCACCGGCGCGTCTACAAATGGCGTTCTTATGCCGCCCAATGCATTGCCCGTATCGTCCAACAGAAATCCGCTGAGATCATCATTCAGTTGCAGCGGTTCACCGTTTGCGGGCGCCTCCTTGTCTATAATCCAGCGATTCATCCCATCCAGTGCTGCGGCATACGCATAGTGCATCGGCCCCGAATTCACGGGCGCATCACACTGAATAAAACCCTGGATATTGTCAACTTCCTCCACCGCCGCGGCACTGGGATCAGTGCCATCGTCCTGCCAACCGGTCTGGGTTGAGTACAGGTCCGAATGTGCTGTCCCGGCGACTTCCCAGATCCTCAGTAAATTGCTGTCGTCCTGCCGCACCCTGACTGAAGAGCGCAAGACATCGTTTTCGGCCTGCAATACCAGAACAGGAACACTCAGGTCGGTGCGAATCAAAGTATCTTCCGGTGACTCGATCAGCACCTGAGGACCCTCCGCTAAAGGGGCCGCATAGGCAGATCGACTGTGTATGAGAATACCGTCATAGGCTTGATAGCGTGGCTGAATAGCGTTGACATAGGTCACCAGGCGGCTGGCCGACTGGGATTGCCCGGTGGCAATGATCCGCTGCGCCTCAAGACCATCGAGCAGGTCCAGCGTCCCAGGATGACGAGCAGCCTGGGCAACCTGAGAAAAGATATCGAAGGAGAAACTGTCACCCGGGTGCTCCAGTGCAGCGTAACGCTCGGGGTCATAGCTCTTCAAGTTAAAGGGCACGAGCGCACCCTCCCTACCGTAGACACCGACAAACTGCGCACTCACACCAACCCAGGCATAGCCTTGCCGAAAGATTTCTGCCTGTGCATTACTCCACCCCGGATTGGAATCAAAAC
>JBALWA010000047.1:0-38130 GCA_036960305.1 Halioglobus sp.
TGGATATTATTGAAACCGGTGCCGAAATGCTTATAGAAAAACTGGGTCTGCCCGTCGATGTTAAGACCGTAGTGGGTGCGCTCTCGGGATTGTTGGGTGATGGTAGCGGTGGTCTCGATCTCAGTGGTTTGGCGGGCAAGCTGGCGGCAAATGGTGACCTTGGCGCGGTGCTTGGATCATGGCTGGGAGATGGTGCGAATACGGCGATATCTGCAGACACTGTCCTCTCATTTTTGGGCGAGGCCAATATCGGCGAATTTGCCGGCAAAATTGGTACAGACGCAGCGTCCGCCTCGAACGGCCTCGCAGACATCATTCCGCAAATGATGGATGAGAGCAGTAGCGGCGGAAAGCTGTTGGACTCCGTTGGCGGTATAGGCGGAATTATGGGTGCTGCGAAGTCATTCCTGACCTGATCTACGTTCTGAGACCTTACTGCGTTTGTAAGAGGTAGCCCATTCCGGCCCCGAGAGCGGTGAAAACGAAACAGGCGAGACTGGCGACTTGGGCCGGAATGACATCGACTGTGAGGAAGCGACTTTCACATAATTTCCAGGCTGAAAATATCGCAGCGGGGAAACCGATAAAACCCCATAGCAGGCCCATCGAATAGGGGTAGTACAGGCTTGTTAGAAGCAGCCAGATGTAGGCTGCTGCCATGAGGACGATATAAACGGTGGCCGCTTTATCTCTGCCTATTGTTACCACCAGATTGCGCTTGCCACTGGCTTGGTCCGCCTCAAAATCAGGGAATTGGTTGATCCACAGGAATGCCGCCACCAGTATACCCAGCGCAATCGAGGCATGAATAACGGCCGGTGTCATGGTTCCTGTCTGAACTATATAGCAACCACAGACTACCAGTGGCCCGTAGGCTATGCCTACAGCAATTTCGCCTAGTCCCCGATAAGAAAGCCTGAGCGGTCCACTGTGATAAAACCAGGCCAGAGCCACGCCTGCGATGCCTATCAGGAGTATGCGGTCTTCACGGTACAGGGTTATGAATAATCCCACTGCTATTGCCACGGCATAGAATACCCACGCGATGCGGATAGTCTGCGTACGGCTGAGTAACGCATCAACCATGACACGCTTGCCACCCGAGAAGGGGCTGCGATTCTCCGCTGACACAGCGAGGTCCGTACCGCTGTCGTAGTCGACTATTTCCCCAGAAGCATTTTTAGCCACCTCCAGGGCAAAGATTCCGATGACCGTCAGGATAAGCCAGCTCCAGGCCAGCCCCTGATCCTGATGCGCCATGCAAGCTGCGAGGAACAGGCCGGCAAAGGAAGCCAGGGATATCTTGGGGTCCGCCAGGCGCCGGAATCCCTGCCAGAATACAGTTGCCATTAGTTTTCTTCGCCGAACCAATCCTGCATTTTGAGGGCGGTTTTTTGGCGCACGTTATCGTTGATATAGGTTGCGACTGCGGCAATAGCCAGAACGAGTACGCCGAGGTCATCTGCATATCCCACAGCTGGCGTGAGATCAAGGATTGCATCCACAGGAGCAATGAAATAGCCCAACGAAGCTACGATTGTTGCCTTCGCCCAGGTGGGCGCATCTTCTTCCTGTCCGGCATAGTAGAGCAAGAGTGCTTTTTCGACGACCTCTCGCCCAGCTGCTTTGGCGTAGTGCTTCAGCTTGTCCCAGAAGCTCTCGTCAGAATAAGCCTCCTCAAATTTGTTGTGATCCGCCATGTGCTTACCCTTATATAAAATGCCAATGTCTCGGTTGACCTGTGGCTGTAATTCTAACCGAACAGCCAGCCTTCCAGTTCCTTGCGGTTTTCAACGATGATCTGTTGCGCCGTAGGGTCCGCCAGTTGCTGTTTATGTTCGATATGTAACAGTTTCAAAGCATAGGGAACCAGTTTCGCTCGGGTAGAGACTTCCAGTACACCCTGCTCCATACCATAGTCGTGTTCTATGACGGCTTGCTGTTCACTGCTCAGGCGCGTGTCGGGGACAATGCGTATTGTAACCCAGGTATTCCAGTCACTATCGCCTTCGATACCATGGTCGGAATCGTCCATGATTTCGGGGATATCCCGAAAACGGCTGAGTACAAAATCCCGGTATTCCTGGTTCTTCTCACACCAGGCCCTAACGTGCCAGCGCAGGCCGGTGTGTACCAGAGTGTGTGGCACGATGATGCGCCCCTCGTGATCCGGGTTGTTGATAGAAACGTAATCCACATCCAGTCGTTTCTGTTGCCGGGCAGCGAGCATGATGGGGCGAAGAACCTCAGGCTTCACGTCACGTACGGGGACCGAGAGGGATTCTGCATTCGCATTATTAAGGGCCAGTGACTCGAAGACATCGTTCAACTCGTTATTGCGTGCCATCAGGTGCAGATACTCATCTGCCACGCCCCGGGTTACCGAGGGGGCAAACTCATCGGTGGGTTTGTAGCCCTTCAAGAACTTGTCGTACTCGAGGTTGCCGGGGCCGACCTCACGGAGATAGTTGTTGATATCCTTGCTGGCTTGTTGACGGCCAATGCCGAAGGTGTCGCAAAGGTGGCGGGTGGTAAGTCGGCCTTCCCACAGAGCGATGGTCTCGATATAGCGGTAACGTAAAAGCAAATCCCAGCGAAAGGGCCATTTCTTTTGAGTGTCCGGCGGCATGTGGGTTTTCCAAGCGGTAAATATGTAGATAGATTATACATGTACTATTATTGGTCAAGGGCCTAATTGCTTTCCGTTGCCGGTGAAGACAGTTAGAATGCTGAAAAATTACAAGGGTCAACCATGAAACAGTTCGCTGTCATCACTATGTTATTTCTGCTATCTACCCTGGGGACGGCGGCCGTTTGGGCTAACACTGACCCGGTAGCGCCGGTGACGGAGACGCAAAAGGTCTATGTTACGGTGGGTGTGCTTGACGTCGACGCAATCAACAGTGCGGACCAGAGCTTCACCCTCAACCTGATCGCACAGTTTCGCTGGTTTGACCCGCGCTTGGCGCACGATGGGGAAACGGCTATCCGAAGGCAACTCACCGAAATTCAGGCACCGCGTTTTATTCTGGTGAATAGACAGCGCACCTGGTCCTCTTTACTCAATGTGGTGGATATTACGCCTGAGGGCGAAGCCCTGTATCGCATGCGGTTGTGGGGCGATTTTTCCCAGATTATGCGCTTACGGGAGTTCCCCTTTGACAGCCATGTCTTTCAGATACCGATTGTGGCGATCAGCCACAATGGCGCAACCGTAGAGCTATTGCCCGACCCGGAGGAGGAGTCCTTTATAGCTCAGCAACTATCTGTGGCGGACTGGAAGATTTCTGACTGGTCCGTGGAGACAGGACCGCTTAACCTGATTAAGGGTGGGGAAGAAAATGGTTTTATTTTTTCCTTCAAGGGGGCGCGAATTTCAGGCCACATCCTTATTAAATTTATTATCCCCCTGTTTCTGATTGTCGCTATGTCCTGGGTGGTATTCTGGATAGACCCAGCGGAGGGAAGCAGTCAGTTGGGTGTGGCGGTTACCGCCGTTTTAACATTGATTGCCTATCACATCGCGCTGTCCGGAAAACTACCCGACATATCCTACTTGACCCGCATGGATCTGTTTCTCTTTGGTTCGACGCTGCTGGTGTTTTCCAGTCTTATCGAGGTCGTAACCACCTCCCGACTGGCAATTGCCGGGCGATTGCAGCTGGCCAGATGGATAGACGTGGTCTGTAGAGTCCTATTCCCTGCACTTTATGCCGTGGTGGCATATCTGGCGTTGATTGCCGGTGTTGGCGCAACTGTCTAGTCTTAGTGTGAGTAAGGATCTGGGGCCTGTAGTCAGACCCCGATCCGATTCCGCCCGGGATTGGCAGCGTGGGCTTAGACCCTAGTCTTGAGGCATGATCGCATTGACGTGATCTAACGCGTCGCTGTATTCCGTCAGCAGGCGGAAAACAATATCTCGGCAGGACTCAATTTCATTGATCTGTCCTACTACCTGACCTATGGGATTGAAGGCGACTTTCTGGCATTCGCCACTGCCGGCGTATCTATGGGTACGCTTTGTTGCATCAAACGTCAGGTATCCCTGCAGCGGCATAGGCAGCGGGTCCGGCGTATCATCTCTGTCCCAGGCTTCAGTCCAGTCGTTTTTGAGCATGCGAGCGGTCTTGCCGGTCCATGAACGCGAGCGAACGGTGTCCTCGGAGGTGGCGTTCATATAGGATTCGCGCTGTGCCGGTTCCGCGTGCGCCTCTGAAGAGTTAAGCCACATGGAACCAAGCCACACGCCAGCAGCGCCCATACTCATGGCAGAGAGCATTTGGCGACCGTTGCCTATGCCGCCCGCGGCCAGTACCGGCAGTGGTGCGACAGCGTCTACCATCTGTGGCCAAAGAATCATTGATGTCACTTCACCCGCATGGCCACCGCCTTCTGATCCCTGGCAAACAATAAAGTCCAGGCCTGCTTTTTTGTGGTTAATACCGTGCTTGAGACGTCCGGCCAGTGCACCGATCAGCCTGCCTGCATCGTGGACCTGCTGGACAATGTCTTTGGGCGGTGTGCCCAGGGCATTGACGATCATACGGCAGCGAGGGCGTGTCAGTGCCTCATCAACCAACACCTGGGCCTGTACGGCCGAGAAACTCAGGCTGACTTCACCATCGTCGTCCGGGCACTCCGGAACGCCGTGATCTTTGAGTAATTGTTCTGCGAACTTCCGGTGCTGCTCGGGAATGGCATCCTGCAGCATTTTTACCAGCTCGTCCGGGTCCGTTTCTTCCATTCCCACATACTTTTGTGGGATTGCTACGTCAACGCCGTAGATATGATCGCCAATGTGGGCGTCAATCCAATCCAGCTCTTCTTTTAGTTGGTCAGCGGTAAAACCTACCGCGCCAAGAACGCCGATGCCGCCAGCTTTACTGACCGCAACGACGACATCACGGCAGTGGGTAAAGGCAAAAATAGGGGCTTCGATACCCAGTTGTTTGCAGAAGTCAGTTTGCATGTTGTTCCTCTTTGTATGCGTTGGTCTTTGGACGAGTAACAGACTAATGCAATTTTCCATGTTCAAGAATGACGCGAGAGGCCGCGAAAGCTAACACATATTAACGCGCACTCGGCCTATCCCGATTTGGCGATTGTCCTGGCCAGTAGTTTCGGGGGGACACCCAGGGCCATCAGTGACCTGATGAGTTGGTCGATTGAAGTGCCGGGATCACCGGATTCCATTCTTGCGATTCGGGATTGACAGCAGTTCAAGAGGCTTGCGGCTTCGCGCTGGCTAAGCTTTTTCCTGAGACGCTGGGATTTAAGCTTGTGGCTGAGGGCGATTTTCATCTCAATGTAGGCAGCGTCCTGCTGTGATAGGCCCAAGAAGTCACTGCTTGACCCCATGATCCAGCCGTGGCGTTCAAGTTGTTTGCGTCTGGCTGCCTTCATAGGTGGGCCTACATTTCCAATCTCAGGGTACAGGTGTCAATCACCGATTTAGGCGTATTGCAGCTGACCTTCTCGAACAGGACAAGAATTAGAATGACATCAGGCTCGCTTCGGTAGACCAGTCGCCAGGTTTTTTCGCCGTCGTCGATTCGGAGTTCGTGACAGCGTCCGCCGAGAAATGGGGTGGGTCTGGAGGTCGGAAGTGACAACCTTACGCCGTGTTGAAGCAGTCTCAGGAAATAGCCTGCTTTTAGTTTGGCTGCGGGTGAAAATGGGGGGCTTTCGAGATCCTGCTTCAGCCATACCAGGGGTTTTTTAATCGTGTTCATACCGCACCGCCCTAAAATGTCGCCCTGCATTCGCCGTCAGAAGAATTACAAGTCAGTGGACTGGATAGTAGAACTGATATCACAGGTCGAGCGAACATCCAATCAGGCCTGATTCACCGGACCGCATCGGTTGCGTGCCGGTGGTGAGCTGGCTGAGTTCATGTTGTCATGATTGTGGGTTTTGGAGGTATATTTGTATTGGATTAACTGGATGAGGTAAAGCTTGTAAGTGATTGTTATTGTTTATAAACATAGGAATTTTATGTGTTGTCGATTTACTTCATAAGTAGTGTTTCATCGATAGGGATAAACCGATTGGCCTCCTTGGTCAGCAGGTCCGATGTTAGGGCGGGGACGCCGTAAACCTCGCTGGCTGTACCGAAGCGCTTCCTGATCCGGTCCAGCAGAAGTCCGAAATCACCATCGCCGGTGAGCAGCACAATGGTATCGCATTGCGCGGCGGCCTCGTAAACGTCCAGCGCGATGCCGATATCCCAGTCTGCCTTGGTGCTGCCATCCCTACGCTTTAATACGGGCTTCAACTTCACGGTAAAGCCAATGGCATGCAGGATATTCTGGAACTGCATTTGCTTGGCGTCACCGCGGTCGGTTGCATAGGCGTAGGCACCCACGAGCTCGCGACCCCGGGTAACCTCGGCCCAGAAACGGTTGTAGTCAAAGTTCTTCTGGTAAGTCTGTCGGCAGGTGTAATAGATATTCTGCACATCGACGAAGAGACTGATTTTTTCCAAGGTGAACCTCCAGTGCGGCTGTAGCCCCTACTTAAAACTATTCACATCGGCCTTTCTGTCTTCCCCACCGGATTCTGAAGAGCTGATTGAGGGCCAATTCTACAGAATTAAATATGCCATGGGCAGTAATATGAAACTTCTCCAGAGGTCTTTCGTGCTGTCTAAGCTGTTGCGGCACGCCCCTAGAGCTTTATTGCCAGCCTGCTGACTTCTTCACCTTCAACAAGGGCAGGTACAGCACAGCAAAGTAGCACCTCATTTTCCTCGAGCGGAGACGTGGGGGCACTCTGGTAGGTTACAGCGCCAGACAGCAGAGAGGTTTTACACGCACCACACTGTCCGCTCCTGCAGCCGTATTCTGGAGTAAGGCCATGAGCCTCAGCAAATTCCAGAAGATTACCGTCGCCCGCTGACCATGCTTGTTCAACCTGGGCGTTGGTGAACTCTACTATGGCGGCCTTGGCCACGGGTGCTGGTTCCAATATTTCTGTGGACTGGTCGGCTGTACGATGCAATGAAGCGGGCCCGAACTCCTCGGCGAAGATTCGCGCATCATCGACGCCTAAATCGCGCAGCATGTCATACATCGCCTGCATAAATGTACCCGGCCCACACAGATAGAAGTCGTAGTCATCAATGGGTAGCACTGACTGTAGGAACTGCGAGGATATTCGACCCTTCTGCTGATAATCCCTGCCTGGTTCCGTTGAGTCATCGACCTGGCTCAGTAGCGAGAAGTGACGAATGTGTCCGCCTGACTGCGCTGCAATGGCATTGAGTTCATCGTAAAAGGCCCGTTGGTCTGCCGAGCGGGCTGAGCTGATGAGTGTTGTCGGGCGAATATAGCGGCTGCGTACACCCTCTATCAGTGCATGACGCGCCATAGAGACCATCGGTGTAATGCCGACACCGCCTGCGAGCAAGACGGCCGGACGTTGTTCCGCAGCATTAAAGGTGAATGCACCACAGGGAGCTTTCGCCTCGAGGCCGTCGCCGACTTTCAGGTGCTCATGCAGGAAGTTCGAAAATAGACCCGCAGGCAGGGCGGGGTCTTCGGGCTTTTCCTTTTTGACACTGATGCGCAGGTGGTTGTCATTTGGCGCGCTGGAAACCGTATAGGTGCGGACCGTGTCGCGGCCATCGATGGGTATTTTAACCGTGAGGAATTGTCCGGCCTGAAAGGTGGCCGCCGGGGAGAGCTCAGGTTCGAGGTAAAACGATCTAATTACACTGCTTTCATCCACAATTTTCTTCACGGTATAGGGTGACCACTGGCTCCGTCTGGTATCCGCATTCCGCAAGTCTTCGGCTTCTTCCCAGGTTCCGGTAAGCAGACTGTTGGGGGAATAGCTATCCAGCTTCCAGCGCAGGGGTAGGGCGTGGTTAATCCAGCGTCCGTGATCGATGTGAAACTTCCACAGCCGCTGTGCGCCTTCAAAATGTTTGGCTTCAGATGCATCCCAATCAATCTCCACGGTACCGGTCAGGGACAGCAGGTGGCCTTTTTCAAAGTCCAGGAAAAGCAGGCCCGCCCTGGGATTCTCCAGGAAATTTCCAAAGGTGTTGAAGTGATTGTTACCGGCATAATCAGGAATCGTTAAAGTCCCGGGATTATCAACGCGGATAAATCCTGGTTTGCCCCCGCGATGGGAAACATCGGCGCCTTCGCTGGCCTCTCCGCTGCCGTTGCTGACGGAACTGGCGACAAAAAATGTATCGCTTTGTTGTATTAGCGTTTGTGCCCGGCTGTCGAGCTGGACGAGTTCCTCGACGTGGCTGGCGGGCATCGTGGCGGGATCTACCCGGTCCAGTTCCCGAGTTTGGATATACTGTGGACAGTTACCAAACGCCTGGTCGATCATCAAGTGCACACCTTCCTTGCTAGTCTCCAGAATGTGTGCAGCAAGGCGGTTGCGACGCCGTGTGGGTAGCTCTATGCCCAGTAGGCCCAATCGAGTGCCGGGTATTAGCGTCTCGGCCAAGGGGTCGCCGGCTACGGGTAGACTTCGTATATCCAGGGTCTGCGCATCGCCGGAGGAAATGAAGCCGGGCTCGCCGAATAGAATTGAGGCCCAGGGCCAGCCGTCTCGATCTGCGTGGCCAACGAAAAGAAAGGGCAGTTGTCGGTAGAATTCCTGATGTTGTTCAGGCATGTGATCGCGAATAACCCGGCGTCCGAAGCGTTCCATTTGCTCCCTCAGTCCAACCCGTGTCTGTGCGATCTGCTCGCCCCGGTGGAAGGGTGATGGCGTTTGCTCAAGTAATTCGGTCATTGTTTCGTTCCTTGCCAACTATAGGTTAGTGTGCCTGACCAGGCGTTATGGTCAGGCACAGTAGGATGCTTATGCCGCTAATCCAACCTGTGTAGATTGCATCGGAACAAAGCCGGGGAGTGCTTCTATCCTTGCCAGCCAGCTGCGAACATTCGTATAGTTTTCCAGCGATACACCGCCTTCGGGGGCATGAGCAATGTACGCGTAGTTGGCAATGTCGGCAATGGTGGGTCGCTCAGTCACTAACCAGTCGCGTCCCTCCAGGTGAGCCTCGAGGTCAGCCAGTACCGCGTGTGCTGTATTGATAGCGCCGTCGTGATCCAGTGTTGCGCCGAAAACGTTGACCAATCTCGCCGCGGCGGGGCCATAAGCAATTTTACCCGCGGCCAGGGACAGGAATCGCTGAACTTCAGTCGCGGCAACCAGGTCTTCCGGTAGCCATTGGCGCTCTGGATCATACTTACTTGCCAGGTAGGTCAGGATAGCGTTCGAGTCGGAGAGTGTGGCTTCACCGTCCTCAAGTACTGGAACCTGGCCAAAACGGTTTTTTGCAAGGTACTCTGGTGCCTTGTGTGCACCGTTGGCGAGATCAACATTAACGATCTCGGGAGTCAGGCCCAGAATGGACAGGAAAACTTCAACACGGTGAGAGTGACCCGAGAGGGCATGGCGGTACAGTGTAATATTAGACATCGTTTCTTCCTTTTTTGGGTTTAAAACAGGGTGCGTTGATTTTCGTCTATTGCTAGCTCGTTAATGCTCGCATCCCGGTGTTGCATCAGGCCTTCACTGTCGAAGTCCCAGTGTTCATTGCCGTAGGCGCGGAACCATTGCCCACTGTCGTCGTGGTACTCGTAGGTAAAATGTACGGCGATTCGATTGTCTGAAAAGGAAAATAGTTCTTTCTTCAGCGTGTAGTCCAGTTCTCGTAGCCATTTGCGTTGCAGTAATTCAGCAATGGCTGTTCGACCGGTGACGAACTCGCTGCGGTTACGCCAGTTAGACAGCGGGGTATAGGCCATGGCTATTCGTTCTGGATCCTGTGTATTCCATAAGTCCTCTGCTCTCTGAACCTTTTCCTGGGCTGAAGCGTGATTGAAGGGTGGTCTAAGTGGGTTGCTCATCTCTATATTCCGTATTCATACCGAAAGGAAACCGATCGGTGTATATTGAGCTGAAATATAAACCGATCGGTATCCCTTGTCAAGTGCGTTTTAGTGGTTTGGTTTTCCTGATTGGCAGATTATATGGGGTTTTTACGTATTCTCAGGCGCGATATGTGACATGCGTATTGAATAGCTAGCATGTCAAAGGTAAACTCTACGGTATATATTGATTTAGAGGAGCTGTGCTTATGCCTGCCCAATCGAAGAGAGAACAGATTGTTACATCAGCGTTAACGCTGTTTTACGAAAATGGCTTTAACGCGACGGGCGTTGAGCGAGTCTGTAGTGAAGCCGGGGTTTCCAAAAAAACGCTGTATAACCATTTTAAGTCCAAAGATGAGCTCGTGTTGGCCACGCTGCGTATGCGGGATGCCTTGTTCAGAAACAAAATGATGCGTGAGACGGAGCGCCTGGGCACTACGCCCGCTGAGAGATTACTGGCAATATTCGATGCACACGGAGCCTGGTTTAGGGAAAAGGGCTTTTCCGGCTGTATGTTCATTAATGCTGCGGCGGAGTTTTCTCCCCAGGATGATCCCAACCACATCGTCTGCGCTGAGCACAAACGGCTGGTACGTGACTATCTCTCTGAACTGGCCGCACAGGCGGGTGCAACAGAGCCGAAAATCCTGGCTAGACAGCTCAACTTATTGCTGGAAGGCGCAATCGTCGAAGCACACGTTAGCGGCAACAGGGAAGCGGCGGCGCTTGCCAGAGAGATGGCTGAGGTGTTCCTGCTTCGGGCCAATGTCGGTTGACCTGGTACCCGTCGCTATATCCCCGGTGACACGCCTGTCATTTCGATAGACAAGTCCCAAAGTTTTTTTGCGACTTTTTCGTTGTGGCTGCTACGTGTTGACTTGACGCGCACCGCGGGACCGGACGTTTCACCGCGCCTGCAGGGGCCATAATATTCTCCACCCTGAACGTCGGGACCCGTTGCTGCGCATAAAGTCGGCCACGCGCCCTGGGCCGCAGTATTGAGCAGGGGGCGAAAAAGGGGCGCGACGACCATCAGGGCGGAGGGTAGGTATCGGCTGAGCTCCGTTTCGGCGATACCTGGGTGGGCGGCAACGGAAATAGTATTCTCTCCGGCTGCCGTTAGTCTGCGTTGTAATTCATAGCCAAAGTAGAGGTTGGATATCTTGCTCATGGCGTAGCGTGCAGTGGCACTGTATTTTTTCTCAGCACCGATATCATCAAAATGAATCTTTCCCCGCTTATGGGCAATACTCGATGTGCTGACGATTCTGGCGCCGGCATTGTCTCGCAGTTTATCCAGTAACAGGCTGGTCAGCGCAAAGGGGCCCAGGTGATTGACTCCAAATTGCGATTCAAATCCATCCCTTGTCAGCTCATAGGGGGGAACCATGATGCCTGCATTGTTAATCAGGATATCCAGTTTGGGCTCTTGCATGACTTGCACAGCGGCCTGTTTTACCGATGCCAGATCGCCCAGGTCAAGGTCCACGATGGCCACATCAGCGTCGGGGTGTTCTGCCAGAATGGTTTGTCTGGCTTTTTGCGCTTTGTCATTCGAACGACACCCGAGAATTACCCGGGCGTTCCTGGCAGCCAAGATTTTTGCCGCCTCGTATCCGAGTCCGGTATTTGCACCGGTGATAAAGACCGTTTTGCCGGATTGGTCCGGAACGTTTTCTGCGGTAAAGCCTTTCATAATAAGCCTCTATAGGTCCTTCGTGCTGCGTGGGGGCCAGTTGCGGCCGAACGGCGCTCGCGTTGTTGTCAAAATGTCGTAAACTGGAGCGTCTTGAACATTACCATGAAGGATGCCCTATGAGCTACGAGGCACTCATCGGTCTGACACTGTTTTCCCTGGTGTCCTCCCTCACCCCGGGACCGAATAATTTGATGTTGATGGCGTCGGGCGCAAATTTCGGTTTTCGTCGCACGCTGCCGCATATGCTTGGCGTTTCGCTGGGATTCACTTTCATGGTGCTTTTGGTGGGTGTGGGGCTGGTTCAGGTTTTCAACACAGTGCCTGTCAGCTATTTGATTCTCAAGGTCTTCAGTGTTATCTACCTCCTGTATCTGGCATGGAAAATTGGTACTGCTGAATCCGTATCCCAGCAGTCTGATGGCGGTGGTACGCCCTTCACGTTTATTCAGGCAGCACTCTTTCAGTGGGTCAACCCAAAGGCCTGGACTATGGCCCTGACGGCCGTGAGCGTGTATTCACCCACTCACAGCGTGGTGGCCGTAGCCTTTGTCGCAGCTATTTTTGGTGCGATCAATTTTCCGTGTATCAGTCTGTGGACCAATTTGGGTCAACAAATGCAGCGAATTCTCACGAGTTCAAGGAGACTACGTTACTTTAATGTCACGATGGCGCTGTTGTTGGTTTCCTCACTTTATCCCGTGCTGTTCAACTTGAGCTAATAGGAGAAAAAGATGAAAATTCTCGTTGTTTTACTGTCATTCTTCTCAGTATTCAGTGTTGCAGAACCGATTGATTTTTCCCGTTTCAAGATGGTGGACCTGTCCCACAGTTTTGATAAAGAGACGGTTTATTGGCCTACTGCAAGCTCTGGTTTTGAGTTACACCGTGATGCATACGGTATGACAAAGGGAGGCTACTTTTACTCTGCCAACAGTTTTTCAACCCCTGAGCACGGCGGCACCCATTTGGACGCGCCCATCCATTTTTCGGAGCAGGGTTGGCGTCTGGACGATATTCCGCTGGATCGATTGCTGGGCACCGCGATCGTGATAAATGTTTCAGCCAAAGTAAGCAGGGCACCGGACTACCGGCTAACCGTAGCCGATATAGAAGCGTTCGAGGCAAGCCACGGCCTTATCGAACCCGATACGATGGTGTTAATGAGGACAGACTATAGTCAGTACTGGCCTGACGCGGCTAGATATCTGGGTAGCGATAAGCCTGGCGACGCGTCAGATCTGCATTTTCCGAGTTACGGTGAGGCTGCAGCTCGTTTACTGATTGAGCAGCGAAAAGTAAAGGCTATTGGGGTAGACACCGCATCAATTGATTACGGCCCCTCTAAAGACTTTGTTGTGCACCGCATCGCCGCAGCTCACAACGTCTTAGGCTTCGAAAACCTTTCACATCTGGAAGAGCTGAGTCCAGTTGGTGTTACCCTGATAGCGCTGCCAATGAAAATCGGCGGGGGATCGGGTGGTCCGCTCCGGGTAGTCGCCCTGGTGCCGAAGTAAGCTGTTTGGCAACAAAGAACTAGTCATTCTCTGGCAGGTGCGTGTTAAAGATTCTCTTCAGTGTGCCATCGCCGGATCGCAATCCCAGCCAGGCATCAACATACTCCTTCCACACTACATCCTGGGGTAGAAGGTAGCCTTTTTCTGAGAAATTCAGTGTCTCTTTCCCCATTGAGACACAGAGCTCCGGGTGCAAGCGGGCCTGAAGGCGGACCTCGATCAGGTCTGTGATCATAGCGTCAGCGCGGCCTTCGATAATCTCTGTGAATATGGAACGATTGTCTTCAAACACCCTGATGTGGGCCTGGTGAATATGCTCGATAGCAAATTTCTCGTTAGTGCCTCCGGGGTTGACCACCAGCCGGGTGCCCGGACGGTCTATCGCCTCCAGTGAGGCATATTTGCTTTGGTCCGCACAGCGAATCAGCGCTGTTTTACCCCCGCGATAATAGGGTGTGCTGAAGAACCCATGGTGCTGTCGGGGTAGGCTTATTGATATGCCGCTCATACCAATATCGAACTGACCCTGCTGGAAGTCGCTCATCAAGGTCGGCCAACTGGTGTGAACCCATTGAATCGTTGCTCCCAGCGAGGCTGCCAGATCTTCAGCTAGATCGATGTCGATGCCTTGCCATTCATTTTCCGGGTTACGCGAGGAGAAGGGCTGATAGTCACCGGTGGTTCCCACGCGCAAGATCCCACTGTCGAGGACCTGCTTCAGTCGGTTAGGGTATCGTTCCGCGGCG
Source organism: Halioglobus sp. (assembly GCA_036960305.1). Classification (GTDB taxonomy): domain Bacteria; phylum Pseudomonadota; class Gammaproteobacteria; order Pseudomonadales; family Halieaceae; genus JBALVT01. The sequence continues at coordinate 13,865 of JBALWA010000047.1, forward strand.
CCAGCAGCGTCGCGCAATGCTCCTTCACTGTCAGCGCTCAATCCCTCCACGCTGAGAGCGCCCAGCGAGGTTCTCTGGCTTGCCAAAGCGGCGGTGATTTGACCGCCCAGCCTGATCAGTTCTGGACGAATTGTATTGTCCAGATCAATTGACCCCGAGGGGGCTTGCTCTGGTTGACGTTGCCATTGGTCAAACCAGTAGCGCTGTATCTCTTTGGCGGCATTAATCTGTATTTCGAAGAATTGTTGGCTACTTTTGACGGTAAGCTTGTAGCTTAGCCCTTGTTGTACGGCATTGTTGAGTACGACTTCCTCTCTCGCCAGATTCTCAATCTCAAGGCTGCGTTGCCATTTGTAGGCGGCCACCGCTTTCATATGGTTGAGTCGCTGTTCAACTAGAGTGGTTAGGCCGTTGGCATGAGCGGTAGCAGAGCAAAGTAGTGTGAGAAGACAGGACAGGACAAAACCCTGATGGCGTGCTTTCAGAAACATTGGAAATACCGCGTGTTGGTGAGGGTAAGTGTTTACAGGGAAAGAAACATCTGGGGAAGGGCGCGCTCATAAGTGCCGGCGTGTGACGCCGGCACCCGTTGGCTATGTTTAGCCTTCCATTGCCTTATTCATAGCGCCATCGGCTTCTTTGGCAGCATCCTTCGCGTCATCAGCCATATCGCCTGCTGCATCGGCGGCGTCATCGGCCATTTCCTCGACAGCTTCGCCTGCATCGTTGAGAGCCTGCTCAGCACTGTCTGCGGCATCACTTGCCATTTCGCCAGCCGCGTCAACGGCATCTCCCGCTGCGTCTCCGGCATCTGCCATAGCCTGGTTTGCGCTGTCAGCTGCGTCCCCGGCCATCTCTTTAGCGTCCGTAGCCATGTCCCCAGCAGCTTCGCCGACATTGTTCGCCGTCTCTTCCATCGACTTGCTGGCTTTCTCGACATCCTCTTTGCTGCAAGCTGTTACGGTGAGCAACAGTGTGGTCATAAACGTCAGTGCAATAAGTTTAAACATGTTCATGGTTTTCTCTCTTTTTTGTTAGATTTATAAGTCTAATCGAGTAAGGTCGTCGCATCGAAAAAGCCGATATCTGTTACTACTTTTAGAGGCTACGCCTTTTTTACCGAGGCGTAAAGCTGCCTGTAGCGTTCATAGTGAGGCACAGACTCAAACAGTGATAGACCGGTTTTTTGCTAACTAATAGTCGTAGTTGAAGACCAGTGTATAGCCATCGATATCGTCACCAATCACCCCAAGTACGCCAAGCGTGAATTTTTCTATGCCGATGGACGCTCCCACTTCGTGAAAGTAGGTAAAATCGAGCTCATCACGACCACTGCCGATGAAATGCGTACTGCCCAGGTGGCCAATGATATACAGCGGCCTTTTGCCCAATTCAATATTGAGTGGGTGGCGAGCATCCAGTTTGAAAGTTGCAGTGCCTGCGTGGTCGGAAAAGCTGGCGAAATTTCGAGATTCGCTGAAGCTGTCAATATAGCTATAGCTGACATGGCCGCTGCCCTTGATACGAAAGTTACCATGCTCCTGGTCGTAGCGCAGTCCCAGACTGCCACGACCTACAGTGGCATTGGTTTCCCAGTTAAAGACCGCGCCCTGAAGTTTGGGATCAAGCAAGTCCTCCAGACGTGGGTCGGAAAAGTCGGTGGTATTTTTCAGCCTGCTGATACCTAACCCCAGGCCCGAGGCCAACGAGAACCCTCTACCCAAGGGGAAAACCAGACCGGCTTCAACTAAGCCCCCATACGCCGTCCATTCCTGATCTATACTCTCCTGAAACTGGCTCCCGCGTTCCAGATACGATGTTGAATCCATGTCCAGATAGCTCAAGGTACCCTGAATGAACCAGCTCCAGTCGTGATCGTCTGATTCGAATTCGCGGTACAGGGGCAGCTTCATGGTTTTTATCTTGGTGTCAGACGTCTCGGGGCTGTCGGCATCAACTGTAAAGGTGGCTGCCGCAATTTCAGGTTCAGCCTCAAAGCTGATGAGGTGCGCATACCCTGCGCCGGCATCTTTGAGGTCGACATCCTGTGTCCATGCATATTGGCTTGCCAGAATGGCCGTCAGCACAAAAAAGCTGCGGGGTGTCAGAAGAAATGCAGGAAAATCGCTATTCACAATCGCAGAGCCCTTTAGTATTTAGCCAGTGGAACGTGGTAGGTCGAGACGAAAAACAGTGTATCAAAAGCTTACCCTGCTGCCTAAAAATGTATTAAAGTGGTCTTTTATACACTTCAAAATTGAGGTAGCCATGAGAGCTGTCAAGCGACTCTGTTTTATCCTGTTTTTGTACAGCGTCGGTCTGGCCGCTCACGCTGATGAGTTAAAGGTAGGAGATATTGCCCCAACCTTCAAGCTGGAAGCCAGTGATGGCAATACCTATGACCTGGCTTTTTTCCAGGGCAAACGCGCTGTTGTCATTGCCTGGTTCCCCAAGGCCTATACCTCAGGCTGTACTGTAGAGTGTAAGTCGCTGGCTAACAAAGGCCATTTGATACGCAAGTATGATGTTGCCTATTTTATGGCCAGTGTCGATGAGTTGGCCGATAACAAGGGGTTTGCCGAGGAGACAGGCGCAGATTTTCCTCTATTGAGTGATCCTTCAAAGGCGGTAGCAAAAGCCTACGGTGTGTTACAGCCTAAGGGCTATGCGGCGCGGCAGACCTTTTACATTGGTATAGATGGCCGTATATTAAAAATCGATGATGCAATAAATCCAGAGACATCGGCGGAGGATATGGCCAAGAACCTGAAGAGGCTGGGAGTTTCACGTATTGATGCGGCGGAATAATACTTAGGTGGATAAGTGGGGGCGAGTTCTCGCCCCGATCGTCTCCATCTTCTTCAGCTGTTGCCAATTTTAAAGGACAGCTATCGGTTCTGATACCCCATCATTTTCTTTGCCAGCGCATTCATGTCCAAGGTGTCAGGCTTTTGCCGGGGCGGAAACTGTTGAAAGGTAGTAAGAAACTTATAGGACTCCATAGAGCCACCGTAAAGCATAAAAATATGTTCAAAGTACCAGCGGTCATAAGCCCCTGACTCCTGTCGGGCTCTCTCAAAGGGGTCCTGGCGAAGATTGAACAGGTAGGGCATACGCAATTCGGTGAAGGGATACTGCCAGACGCCATTGCCGGTTGCTTCCTGCACTGAATACATGATTTTCCAGTCTCCCCATCGCAGTGCTGAATAATCACCATCATCGGTGAAGTAGTGGAAGGTAGTGCGTGGTGAGGTGGCTGATTTACCACTGAGATAATCCGTCAGGTCATAGCCGTCCAGGTGTACTTTGTAGCTGTTTGACCCGGCCCGATAGCCTTTCTTGAGTTTTTCTGCAATCTCCTCTACACCCGCGGCTGACAGTAGCGTTGGCAGCCAGTCATTATGGGAGGCCATTTCATTGAACCGGGTGCCTGGTTTAACCGTACCCGGCCAGCGAATGAGGGCTGGCACGCGGAATCCCCCTTCCCAGGTGGTATTTTTCTCTCCGCGGAACTGGGTGCTGCCGCCATCGGGCCAGCTGAAGACTTCCGCCCCGTTATCGGTTGAGTAGATGACGATGGTATTGTCGGCAATGCCCTTGTCATCCAGGAAGTCCAACAGCTGTCCCACGTGATTGTCGTGTTCAACCAGGCCATCACCGTATAGACCGCCCCGTTTGGACAGTCCTACACTTTCTTCCTTCAAGCGTGTCCAGATATGCATGCGGGTTGAGTTCCACCAGACAAAAAATGGTTTGTCCTGACTGACGGCTTTATCCATGAACTTCAGTGCTTCGGCGGTGAATTCTTCGTCTACCGTTTCCATGCGTTTCTTGGTCAGCGCGCCGGTGTCTTCTATCTTCCCGTCCGCATAGGAGTGGATGACGCCGCGCGGACTGAAAGCTTTAATGAAGGCCGGATCCGTAGGGTAATCAATATGTTCAGGTTCATCTTCGGCATTCAGGTGGTAAAGGTTACCAAAGAATTCGTCAAAGCCGTGCTGGCTGGGCAGATGCTCGTCCCGGTCACCCAGGTGATTTTTTCCAAATTGGCCCGTGACATAACCCAGTGGCTTTAATAGTCCGGCAATCGTTGGGTCCTCCTTTTGCAAGCCGGCCTCTCTGCCGGGACTGCCGACCTTTGTCAGCCCTGTGCGAACAGGGTGCTGACCTGTTATGAAAGCGGATCGGCCGGCCGTGCAGGAATTCTCACCATAGTAGTCAGTGAACAAGGCGCCCTCACGGGCGATGCGGTCTATGTTTGGGGTCTCGAAGCCCATGGAGCCGAGGTTGTAGGCACTCAGGTTCCAGGTGCCGATATCGTCACCCCAGATAACCAGGATATTCGGTTTTTCAGCAGCCATTGCTACCGGCGTGAACAGTAGCATTACCGCGTAGGCAGTCAGCGTGGAAAATTTATTGAGGTATTCTCTTAGCATGGTCAATTGTCCCGGGTTGAAGTGAAGTTTAGGCTGGCTCGATTATCTGGGTAGCGGGTGGGATGCCGTCGAAAATACTGGGGACCAGCCACGCGCTGACATTTCTCGTGAGAGCTTGCGGGCCTATGAGTTCCAGTTTCTGCTCGCTAATGGCACGCTTGTAACTGATCTCCCCCATCCACAGCTCACACATGGTGCGTAAATCGACATTGAAGTATACGTCTACCTCCTTGCCGGGGTCGTGCACGCAGATATCAATATCATCTTCGCTTGCCACTATCCACCAGGTAGGGATATCTGTAGCGTCGGTGAAGTTGAAACGCACTACCGTTTCACGGCCCGGAAGCTGGTCTGGCTGAATACTGCGCTGGAGATAGAGCATGAGTAGGCTCAGATCGAAATCGTCTTCAGCCATTTTGTCTCTAGCCCAGCGCATGCCCCATTGGCCAATCTGTTCGACGATGGGTAGCAATTCCTTGCAGGACTGGGTCGGGAAATATTCGTAGCCTCGCTGCCCCGGTATCTTCCGCCGGACTATAAGGTTTTCCTGTTCCAGGGCGTTGAGTCGCTTGGTTAGCAGAGTAGGGGATATGTGTGCTAGTCCGCGCTGTAGTTGATTAAAACGGGTGCCTCCCATCAGTAACTCCCGCACGATCAGGAGTGTCCATTTTTCTCCCAATACCTCCATGGCCTTGGCGACGGGGCAAAACTGACCGTATCCGCTGTCTGACATAGTGATTCTTCTGTAGTTGGTTACTCCATAAAGTGTAGTGCATTACTCCAGTGTTTGCAGTATTGGAAATCGGTCCTCAGGCGTACCTTTGATACCAAGTCGAAGCATTGGAAAAGAGGAAGTCGCGATGAAACGTTACTGGTTAATTAGTGCACATCTTGTCCAGATTTATACGGTCTTCGACTATATGTTCGAGCTGTACTACACCTATACTATTATAAGCGGCACAGTCGCTTGAGAGGATCATCATGGATATGAAAGTGAACATAGCGGAAAGCCTGCAGACTATTGGTCAACAGTTGGCCGAAAACGGGGTCAAGGCGGATGCAACTGATACCTTTTCCCGGGAAAACTATGGGCTGCTAGCCGAGAAGCGCGTGTTTTCGGCAATGGTGCCCACCGAACTGGCTGGCGGTGGCCTGGGCTACCGGCAGATGGGCCTGATGTTGCGGGAGCTGGCTGGCTATCATCCTTCTACCGCATTGTCCTGCTCCATGCACCAGCATATTATCGCGGCGAACCTTTACAAGCACTTACACGGTATGCCCGGCCAGGCTTTGCTCGAGAAGGTGGCCAGTAATGAACTCAAACTGGTTAGCACGGGTGCCGGCGACTGGCTTGCCTCAAGCGGTAATATGGTGAGAGTTGACGGCGGCTACCGTCTGTCCGGTATGAAGCATTTCGCTAGCGGATCCCCCGCAGCAGACCTGCTCGTGACCTCTGCGCCCTATGAAGATTCAGAGTTGGGGTGGCAGGTGTTGCACTTCCCTGTGTCGTTTGCTGCAGAGGGTGTCACGGTGCTGGATAACTGGGCGCCGATGGGTATGCGTGGCTCCGGTTCGAACAGTGTACAACTGGAGGATGTATTCGTACCGGATGAGAGCATCGCGGCAACCCGGCCCCGGGGAGATTTTCATGCCATGTACTGTGTTGTGTTGCCCGTTGCTCTGCCGTTAATCATGTCCGTGTACTGTGGCATTGCGGAGACCGCAGCAGAGAGAGCAAGAACCCGCTGCAAGGGCAGCATAGACCCCGTCACGCCCTACATTCTTGGGGAAATGGAAACCGCCCTGACCACAGCCCAGGTCATGGTGGAAGACATGGTTGCCCTGGTAGATGAATTCCGGTTTACAGCCGATGTGGGTATGGTCAACGAAATGGTGAAGCGCAAGACGGTTGCTGCAGAGGCGTGTAAGAAGGTCGCCGCCAAGGCGGTAGAGGCCTGTGGTGGCCCGGGCTTTATGCGCTCCGCTGGCATCGAGTGTTTACTGCGCGATGTCATGGCATCGCATTTTCATCCGCTACAGGAAAAGCGCCAGTACCTATTCACGGGTTCGCTGGCTATGGATCTGGACCCTCCCGGCCAGGCGTTCTAGAAAATGTGCGCCGGGCAAGCCCCGGCGCTTTATGTCTGCCATCGGCCCCCCTATACTCTGCGCTCATTCAACTATGGTTAACCGTTTGCAGCTCTAATGATTTTTTCCATGACAACATTGCGCGAATTACTGCGATTGTCACTGCCTATGGTGGTTTCGCAGGGCGCCTTTGCGGTCATGATATTTACCGATCGCTGGTTTATGTCGCAGATCGATGCCACCCATATCGCCGCGGCTTTGGGTGGCGGTATCGCCGCGTTTTTTAGCTTTTCCCTGTTCATGGGTGTCATTACCTACGCCAATGCACTCGTGGCCCAATACTATGGTGCCGGCGACTGGTCCAAGTGTCCCAAGGTCGTCACTCAGGGGCTTATCATGGCGATGTGCTGTATCCCCTTGCTGGCCCTTGGTGCTTACTTCGTCGGTGGGCTGTTTGCCCAAATGGGCCATGACCCGGCACAGGTCGCGCTCGAAAAAGTGTACTTCTACGTTCTGATGAGTGGCAGTTTTTTTACCCTTGTTAAGGCCTGTATTGCCTGTTATTTCTCGGGAATTGGCCGAACCAAGGTTGTGATGATCAGCGACTTGTTGGGGGTTTTCCTTAATATCCCGCTCACGTGGGCATTGGTGTTTGGCAAATTGGGCCTACCTGAAATGGGTATCGCCGGAGCGGCGGTCAGCACAGTCGTGGCCTCGATCTTTTCTATCTTCCTGTTTGTGTATTTCTATTTCGCGCGAGAGAATCGAGAGCAGTTTCATGTGTTGTCGTCGTTCCATTTTGACTGGCGTATCACCCGCCGATACCTTCGCCTGGGTACCCCCTCGGGGCTTGAAAGTTTTATGAACACGGCGACGTTCAACCTGTTCTTGTTGATGTTTCAGTCCTACGGTGTGGTGCAGGGGGCTGCCATGGCGATCGTGTTTAACTGGGACATGTTGTCTTTCGTACCCATGATAGGGCTCAATATTGGTGTGATGAGCTTGATAGGTCGGTTTGTGGGCGCAGGGGATATGGCAAGAGCAAACCAGGTCATCTCCTCAGGCTTCATAGCCGCACTTGGCTATTCAGGCTTGTTGGCTGTACTCTTTTTGGTGTTTCGGCATGAATTGGTCGCAGTATTCGAGACGCCGGGCCAGGATTTTTTAGAGATCGCGACGCTGGCCGGCCAAATGATGATTGGACTGTCAACTTACATGGTTGCCGACGCGGTGATTCTTATTTCCGGGGGCGCACTGCGCGGTGCGGGGGATACCCGCTGGATTATGATTACCTCGGTGACAGTACACCTGCTGATGTTGATTGCTCAGTACTTCATTATTATGGTCTACGATTTCGGTCCGATGGTTTCCTGGTGGACCTTTGTCGCCATGTTGATCACTCTGGCAGCGATCTATCTATGGCGCCTGCTGGGCGGCGTTTGGCGCCATCCGGAGCGCCTGGCACGCGTGCTGGCGGAGTAAAGGCTACCTCAAGTTGGGTTTAGAGTGTGAGAAGCCTGCGCAGTAAGCCGTCGTCACCCTTGTTCTGCTCCCGCAGTAGTAGCATCTCGCTTAGCTGCTCTTCGACTTCACCTGCTACCTGAGTCCTGATAAGTTGCATATTCTTCTTTGAGAGTTTTTTGCCCTCATAGGCAGAGAGGTCTACGGGCTCGCCAAAACCCAGATAGCAGCGCTGGGGTTTGGGGAACAGAGATCCCAGTACACCCACGGGTATGGGCGGCATCATGTCAGTACGCGTATCATCAGTTAGCACGCCGAACCGTTTAAGCAGTTTTCCCAGGGCGGAGTCGGGCAGTTCGTGTCCCTCCATGGCGTGCCCATAAAATTCGTCCGGTCCAACGATACCGAAGGGCATAATAGTGTAGCCGTGCATGGCGGCCAGTTTGACGAAACCGTAACGTTCCTTCCACTGCAGTGAATACATATCCTGTTTGGCTTTGACCGCTTCGTGGGCCCCACCGGGGAATACCATGAGGTCGCTGCCGTTCTCCATCAGGGCGGCGCAAACCTGAGGATGTCCGAGTACCGCGCCGCGCTTGAGGATAAAATCACTGACCGCACTTACGCTGAATAGAAACTTGTCACCCAGGCCTCGCGGGAAGCGCCCCAGTTCTTTTTGCATCAGGGGGGCCATCATCATCCCATCGAGGGCAAACAGCGAATGATTGCCCACGAACAGGCAAGGTTGCTCGGGAAGTTTCTCAGCCCCTACCATCATAGGGTTGAAGAGGCGCTTGATCAATTTGTAACTGCTTGCCAATTCGCGATCCGAGAGGGGACCGATCTTCAGTGCGGCGGCGATATGGTCATCGAGCGCCTGCTGGTCCAGGGGTTGGTTGTCTTTATCGAAAGCGGCCATAGTCTGATTTGTACTGAATAGGGGAGTAGAAGTATAGCGTTTTAAGATTCAGCTGTCATAGGATTGCATGGGAGCGTCACTTGATTGAAGCTTGTGCAACATCGGCATAGAATAGCAGCGCCGTGGACATGCCACTTGGTATGGAGCCGGGGCTAAGGAGAGCAAACCTATGAATATGCAGGGCAAACACGTCGCCATCACCGGTCCTACAGCTGGCATTGGTCGCAGCGCCGCGCTTGATTTGGCCGGGCGCGGTGCTCAATTGACCCTGCTGTGTCGAAATGCAGTCAAAGGCGCTGAGCTGCAGGCCGAGATTGTTGCAGCGGGACACTTAAGCCCCGACATTATCCTTATGGATATGACAAATTTGAGCAGTGTGCGTGAGGCGGCCCAGACCTTATTGGATCGTAATCAGCCGCTTGATGTGCTGCTCAATAACGCTGGTATCGTCAACACCCAGCGGCGTGAGTCTGTCGATGGCTTTGAAGAAACGCTAGCGGTGAATCACTTCGCCCCTTTCTTGCTTACCGGTAGGCTTCTGCCTCTGCTTCAGTTGGCGGATACGGCGCGTGTAGTTAACGTGGCCTCTGACGCACACGCCTTTGTGAGGAGTATGGGGTTTGGTGATATGCAGGCCGAGCAAAACTATAAGACCTTTCGTGAGTACGGTCGCTCAAAACTTGCCAACATATTGTTTACCCGCAGCCTCGCTCAGAGGCTGGAAGGGCAGGGGATTACCGTCAATTGCCTGCACCCGGGGGCGGTGGCTACCTCTCTGGCCAAACAGAATGAGGGCATGCTGTCTCGCCTCCTGCCCCTGGTCCTGAAACCTTTCTTTCGGTCTCCTGACAAGGGTGCTCGTACATCAATTTATCTGTGTACCAGTGATGATGTCGCCGGCGTCAGCGGCCAGTACTATGCCAATTGTAAAGTAAGGTCACCGAAGCCCTGGGCCTGCGACGATGAGGCCGCCGCGCAATTATGGTCTTATACGGAGAACTGCGTGGGCTTTGAGTACACTAACGGAAAACCAGAATAGTGCTGCAAAAACCCAGTCCCAGGCATTGGGTTTTATTGACCTATCTTTGCATAGCCTGGGGCTTTTCCTTTTTATTGATTGCTGTTGCGCTCGATTCTTTTCCGCCGGTAACGCTGGTCACCTTGCGCCTGCTGGTTGGCGCTGGGATCTTATATCTCATTATGCGCCGTCAGGGCTTATCGCTACCTCGCGAGCGTCGTTGGTGGGGGTACTTCGTGTTACTGAGCATCATGGGAAATTTGATCCCTTTCACTCTGATTTCCTGGGCAGAGGTGCATATTTCAAGTGGCCAGGCCGGGTTGTTAATGGCGCTGATGCCTATCAGTACCATGCTGTTAGCCCATTACTTTGTTGCCCATGAGCAGCTGACACCCCGCCGCGTGGCGGGCGTAGTCGCGGGTTTTGTGGGGGTCGGAATACTGGTCGGCGGGGATAGTTTTACGGACTTTGATGGCCCCGCGCTGTGGGCGCAGGTGGCGATGGTGGTGGCGACCTTTTCCTATTCAGTCAATGCCGTGTATGCTAAACGGCTGCCGCCCCTGAATGGGCTGGTTATGGCAACGGGATCCTTGATGGTCGGAGCATTGATCAACCTACCCATTGCCCTGATGGTTGACCAACCTTGGCAGTTACAAACCAGCAGCGGCGCCTGGATGGCCGTTATAGCGCTCGGCTTCTTTTCCACGGGCCTTGCAACCTGGGTATATTTTCAACTCGTGTCAGATTGTGGCCCCAGCTTTCTGGCGATTACCAATTATATTATTCCCGCTCTGTCATTTGCCGTGGGCGCTTTTCTCCTGTCTGAACCGGTTAGCGTCTGGCAGTTTGTAGGGCTTGTCGTGATTTGCAGTGGCATAGCGATCTCCCAGCCTCGACATCGGCGTACCGTCCATTAGTGCCCTCTAACCGGGGTGTTTTTCTACTGTCCATTGCAGCTTTTTTTTGGAATAATGCGCCGCTGATCTCCCCTGGCTCTTTTTGGATACCCGGACGAATGACCCTATTTCGACACGTCGTGACAGCGTTTGCTTTTTTATCAATTTTCTTCGCATCCGCCTCTTTTTCCTCAATCGACGAGAGCAATTCGTCCTCCGACGAGGCCAGGGTCTTTGAGTTCAATTATCATGTGTTGGCTGCCGAATTTCCTTCCAATGAGGCCGTGGATATTTACATTCCCCTGCCGGCGGAACACGGCGGACAGACCATTATCGATAGCAGTGTTCGTTCATCCATGCCAGGGGAAGAGGGTAGGGAGTCGGTATTCAACAACGCTTTTTATCATGTTCATCGACCGGCCAATGTGAACGGCCCCATTGAAGTATCACTCAGCTGGAAGGTCAGTCGAGCGACTGTCACTGCCGGGCAAGAAGACACCTTGACTGATGCTGAGCGGCAGCAGTATCTCGCCCCTAACTCGCTGGTTCCCGTTGGTCATCCTGTACTAGCGCCCATTCTGGCCGAAATACACCAGTTACGGGCAGACGATTCGCAGGAGGCCACTGCCCGGGCGATATACGATTGGGTAGTAGACAATGTTGAGTACAAGAAAGTGGGTACGGGGTGGGGTAATGGCGACACCTACTGGGCTTGCAGTGAACGCTACGGAAACTGTACGGATTTTCACGCCCTGTTTATTTCCCTGGCACGTTCCGAGGGCATTCCTGCCCGTTTCGAAATAGGCTTTCCCGTACCACGTGAGCGCGGTGCCGGCGAGATTAGTGGTTACCACTGTTGGGTGCAGTTTTATCTACCGGAACGGGGATGGGTTCCTATTGATGCCTCGGAAGCAGCTAAGCATCCCGAGCAGCGCGAACTCTATTACGGTACACACCCGGCGGATCGTATCCATTTCAGTACAGGGCGCGACATTGTCCTCAGTGAGGTGAGTGAGAGCATGCCGCTGAACTACTTCATTTACCCCTATGTGGAAGTGGGGGGTAAGCCCTGGAACGTAAAATTGCATACCCGGTTCAGTTATCGCGAGGTTCACTAGCTAAGCTAAGTACGCCGGTTATTCCTATTGGCCTGTCAATGGGATCAATCAGAACGCCGGGGTTAAAGATGCCTGCCGGGTCCAGTGTGGATTTGGCGGCGGCTAGGGTCTGGCGGTAGAGGTCAGAGGTTTGCTCCTCGTAACCGGAACGGTGATCCCTGCCGACCGCGTGGTGGTGGGTAACCGTACCTCCCAGGGATACCACGAGCTTGTTGGCGGTTCGCTTCAGCTGACGCCATTTTTCCAGTGCCGCCCGCAAGTCACCGTTGCTGTCGCCGACCGCAAAGAAAGTGAAGTAGGGTGCTGGGCCATCGGGGTAGATGTGGGTGAATCGGCAAGACACAATACCTTCTATTCCGGTGGTGTCTTTGATAGCCCTCTCCATACCGGCTTTTACCCCCTGATAGAACGCATCGAACCCATCCCAGGTAATGGCAGTTTCAAAGGTGTCTGCGATGATGCCAAAAGCGGCCAGGCGATTACGATAATAGGGCATACGGATAAAGGCGTTGCGCCATGAATCTGCGGTGCTATCTTCATCTTCTCGCGGGGTTTTGGCATCGTCCCGGTAAGAAAATGATACCTCGCCGTAGCTGCCGCCGTGGTTGCTTGCAATTTCGAGGGCTCTTTCCATCCAGGCGTTCACTGGATGATCCGCCGACTCAAAACCCAATACGAGGAGGGCACAGGGTTTGCTTGCCAGCCCGTTCCATTGTACTTCCGTTTCATCAAGTAACCTGCAGTTGCTGGGGAATAGCCCGGACTGTGAAATCGCCCTGACTGCCTGTGTACCGTCCTGTAGGCTGTTAAAGCTTACTGAAACTGAAGCCCGCCATTTGGGTAGGTCCTGTAATCTGACCCAGGCCTGTGTTACAACACCCAGTATCCCCTCGGATCCCATGACAAGGCGGTCGTTTGATGGCCCCGCGCCGGATCCTGGCAAACGTCGGCTCTCCATTACGCCGCGGGGTGTTAGCAGCCGGGTAGACTCCACGAAATCATCGATGTGTGTATAAACAGAGGCGAAGTGGCCCCCTGCCCGGGTCGCAATCCAGCCCCCCAGGGTGGAGAATCGGAAGCTTTGTGGGAAGTGCCGCAGTGTGTAGCCGTGCTGTTTTAGTTCCCGCTCAAGATCGGGGCCGAAGATGCCGCCTTCAACTCGAGCAGCCCGGCTAACAGTGTCAATTTCCAGTACACGGTTCAGGTTTTGCAAATCGATGCATAGGGTGGCCGCGTAGCCTGTGCCGACGTCCGCTTCAACGCCGCCGCAGACACTGGTGCCTCCGCCGAAGGGTATGACGGCGATGTTGTGTTCTTCGGCATAGGCGATTAGCTCGCTTATGTCCTGCTCGCTTTGGGGGAATGCGACCCAGTCCGGCGGGTTTTTAACCTCCCGTAGGAACATTCGGACAATATCGCCATAGGATTTGCCGTAGCTGTGGACCAGGCGATCGTAGGGTAGGGTGGACACCAGGTGCTTAAGCCGCTCAGGTACATCACGTCGGGGTGCTGGCAGATCGAATTCCGCTATGGCAGGTGGCGCAACTTCCGCTGCGCCGGCGGGTACCAACATGGCTACCAGCGCTTCTATCAGGCTGTCTTCTTCAGCTGACAGGTGTTCATCGCTATACCCCCAGCCCCAGAATCGTAAGGGCGCTCTCGCTGACAAGCTTTCGTAATTGTCCATTCTGTTCTCAGTCCTTGGGTGCAGGTATGCAGTAATAACACTTTTTGAGGTCTGCTGACCAGAGAGTGATTGGGTCCTCAGTGGCCAATTCGCTGATCCCCGTCAATATACCGTCGAGAGAACCGAACTATAGTGGAAGGAGTGGTAATTCCCCTTCAGCGGAGTGAGCTATGAGCAAGGCTGGCACGGCAACAATTGATGGCAATCAGGCTGCGGCCACAATCGCCCACCTGAGTAATGAAGTGATAGCTATCTATCCCATTACACCCTCATCGAATATGGGGGAGCTGGCAGATGAATGGTCGTCCCGGGGGCAGGTGAACCTTTGGGGCACTGTCCCTACCGTTGTTGAGATGCAAAGCGAAGGTGGGGCAGCGGGCGCTATACATGGTGCCTTACAAGCCGGTGCGCTATCCACCACCTTTACAGCTTCCCAGGGGCTGTTGTTGATGATTCCGAATATGTACAAGATCGCCGGAGAGCTAACGCCGACGGTCTTTCACATAGCGGCCAGGTCATTGGCTTGTCAGGGGCTATCCATTTTCGGCGACCACAGTGATGTTATGGCTACCCGCCAGACCGGCTTTGCCATGTTGGCGTCCAATTCACCCCAGGAAGCCATGGATATGGCGCTGATTTCCCAGAGTGCCACTTTGCAAAGTCGGGTGCCGTTTTTACATTTTTTCGATGGCTTTCGCACTTCCCATGAAGTTGCCAAGCTCAGCACTGTTACCAGGGATACCGTTCGCGCCATGATCGAGGACGAGTGGGTTGCCGGGCACCGCAGCCGCGCTTTGTCACCGGCGCACCCCGTGTTGCGCGGTAGCTCGCAAAATCCTGACGTCTACTTCCAGGCCCGCGAAACCGTCAACCCCTATTATCAACGACTACCGGGCACTGTGCAGGCCACTATGGATCGGTTTGCCTCGCTTACCGGCCGGCAATACCGCCTGTTTGACTACGAAGGCGCGGCGGATGCGCAGCGCGTTATCGTCATTATGGGCTCGGGAGCTGAAGCCGTACATGAAACGGTCGATTACCTCAACGCACAGGGCGAATCGGTGGGTGTGCTCAAAGTGCGCCTGTATCGCCCCTTTGCGCCCGCACTGTTGTTGGCCGCATTACCGGCGTCTGTTCGAAAGATCGCGGTACTCGATCGAACCAAGGAGCCGGGGTCAGATGGCGAGCCTTTGTACAAGGATGTGGTAACGGCCGTTGCCCAGGATTTCTGTTCAGGCAGCCCACGCTTTGCAGAGATGCCTATGATAGTAGGTGGCCGCTATGGTTTGTCCTCTAAGGAATTTACGCCGGGTATGATCGCTGCGATTTATGAAGAGCTGTCGCTGTCACGGCCCAGGAATGCATTCACCATCGGGATACACGATGACCTGAGCATGACCAGCCTTGCCTGGGACCCCACTTTTCGCACCGATGCACACGGTGAAACATTTCAGGCACTGTTTTACGGGCTGGGAAGCGACGGTACGGTCAGTGCCAACAAGAATAGCATCAAGATTATTGGTGAAAGCACCGATCTATTCGCCCAGGGATACTTTGTATACGACTCCAAGAAGTCTGGCGCAGTAACGGTTTCACACCTGCGCTTTGGTCCCAATCCTATCCGTTCAAGCTATTTGATCGACAGTGGGGACGCGAATTTTGTCGCCTGTCACCAGCCCAATTTTCTCGAGGGCTCAGACATGCTGGATAAGGCGGCTGATAAGGCGGTGTTTCTGTTGAACTCGCCTGAACCGCCTGAGCAGGTTTGGCGCAGTCTGCCACGCAGAATGCAGCGGCAAATTATTGACAAAAATATTAGCGTCTATTCGATCGATGCTTATCAGGTGGCCGATCATTCAGGCATGGGAAAACGTATTAATACGATCATGCAGACCTGCTTTTTTGCCATCTCGGGCATTCTGCCGCGCGAAGAGGCTATCCAGTCGATCAAGAGCGCTGTGGAGAAAACATACGGTAAGAAGGGCAAGCGGATTATAGAGCTCAACTTCAAGGCGATAGACGAAACCCTGGCGTCGCTACATCCAGTGTCGCCGGGTGATCACTTGAGCGAAGATACCGGGACGGTATCGCGGACTGCCGGTGCGACGGCATTTGTTCGCAATGTCACCGGCGAAATCATTGCGGGCAGGGGCGACCTGATCAAAGTGAGCCAACTCCCCGCCGACGGAAGTTTCCCGCTGGGAACTGCGGCTTACGAGAAGCGCAACCTCGCCCTCGAGATACCAGACTGGGACGCTGATCTTTGTACACAGTGTGGCAAGTGTCCCTTTGTATGTCCCCACACGGCAATCCGGTCAAAGGTTTTTCACGAGTCGGCTCTTGCAGAAGCACCCGCTACTTTCAAATCAGCCCCCGTACGCGCCAAGGGCTACCCGGACGGCTACCATATCAGTTACCAGGTCGCCCCCGAGGACTGCACCGGGTGTACGCTGTGTGTTGATATTTGCCCCATCCGTGATAAATCCAACGCCAGTCACAAGGCTTTGAATATGGCCAGCCAGCCACCCCTGAGGGCGCAAGAGGCAGAAAATTGGGCCTTCTTCAGTGAACTTCCCCAGTTCGATCGCAGCCAGTTAAAGGCCAATACCATTCCGGGGTCTATGGTCCTACAACCGCTGTTTGAATTCTCCGGCGCCTGTGTGGGCTGTGGTGAGACACCCTACGTAAAACTTGCCTCACAGTTATTTGGTGACCGTATGCTGGTTGCCAATGCGACCGGATGCTCGTCAATTTACGGCGGAAATTTGCCGACAACCCCCTGGACAACGACGCCCGATGGTCGAGGCCCTGCCTGGAGCAACTCCCTGTTCGAGGACAATGCTGAATTTGGATTGGGCATGCGCCTGGCGGTTGATAAACAGGCGGTGATGGCGCGCGAACTTCTGGCCAAGCTCGGTAAGCAATTAGATGCAGTTCTGGTAAAAGACATCCTGGCCGCCGACGAATCCAGCGAGGCGGGTGTGTACGAGCAGCGACAACGCATTCTTCAGTTAGACGAACAACTTACTGCGCTCGATACCGCAGAGAGTAGGAACCTGCTCACTCTGTCGGAAAATCTCTGCCGTAAAAGCGTGTGGATTATGGGTGGTGATGGTTGGGCCTATGACATCGGCTACGGTGGTCTGGATCATGTGTTGGCGACCGGGGCCAATGTGAATATCCTGGTGCTGGATACCGAAGTGTATTCCAACACTGGCGGTCAGACCTCGAAAGCGACCCCCCGGGGCGCAGTAGCGAAGTTTTCATCAGGTGGTAAAACCACGGGCAAGAAAGACCTGGCGCTATTGGCGATGGATTACGAGAATGTCTATGTAGCAAGAGTCGCCTATGGCGCTAAAGATACCCATACCCTGCACAGTTTCATTGAGGCGGAGGCTCATGACGGCCCCTCTCTTATCATCGCCTATTCGCCCTGCATCGCCCATGGGGTTGATATGTCGTTCAACCACCGCCAGCAGCAATTGGCTGTGAAAAGTGGGCACTGGCCGCTGATCCGCTTTAACCCGGGCAACATTGAAAGGGGTAAGCCGCCACTGAAGCTTGATTCACCTGCGCCCAGTATCCCCTATCGTGACTATGTCCAGACAGAAACCCGCTTTAACATGCTGTGGCATACGCATCCAGAGGTGGCTGAAACCCTGTTGGCAAAAGAACAGGAACACGTGAATCACCGATACAACTACTACAAGCAATTATCACAGCTGGACTGGAGCGACAGCGACCATGTCGCTCAGGTGAAAGCCAAAGCGAGGGTGTCAGTCGCTACACCAGAAGGGGAGTCCTGATTATGGCAGATCTATCAACTGAGTATCTCGGCTTGAAGCTCAAGAACCCACTGGTGCCTTCATCCTCGCCTTTGAGCAAGCACATGGATTCAGCGAAGCGGCTGGAAGATGCGGGCGCTTCGGCGATCGTCATGCACTCGTTGTTTGAGGAGAAAATCGAGGAAGAGCAGCAAAACCTCGCCCGATTTTTTCATCAACAGTCGCTTGGCCACGGCGAAGCAGACAGCTTCCATCCCATTCCTGATGAATATCAGAGCTACCAGGACGTTCATTTAATGCAGCTGCAAAAATTGAAGGCGGAACTGGATATCCCGGTGATAGCGAGCCTGAATGGGACAACGGCCGGCGGCTGGATTGAGTACGCAAGTGCGCTGCAGGACGCCGGGGCTGATGCTTTGGAGCTGAATTACTACTATATCGCCGCTGAGCGTGATGAAGACTGTAATGCCGTAGAAGACCGTTATGTCGAAACATTACGGGCCCTAAAGCAACAGGTCAGTATCCCCGTCACTATGAAACTGTCCTCCCAGTTCAGCGCCCTGGTGAATGTCGCAAAGCGATTCGAACTGGCCGGGGCGGAAGGGCTGGTTCTCTTCAACCGCTTCTATCAGCCGGATATCGACCTCGATACACTGGAAGTTGTTCCCAGGCTAGAGCTATCCCACTCCGATGAAGCCTTGCTGCGTATCCGTTGGATCGCCATATTGTTTGGACGAGTGTCCTGTTCTCTGGCAATAACGGGTGGGGTTCACAGTACTGAGGATGTGCTCAAAGCCCTGTTAGCCGGTGCGGATGTGACGCATATGTGCAGCGCATTGTTGCACCATGGGCCGGAACATTTACAGCGGGTTCTCAATGAGCTGGAGCAGTGGCTGGATCAGCGGGAGTACGAGTCGGTCAGCCAGCTAAAAGGCAGCATAAGCCAGCAGCGTGCAATAGACCCTGCAGCCTATGCGCGAGCTAATTATGTCAATGTGCTGGAAAGCTTCAAGCCACCGCCGGGCGTCAGGTGGTAGCGTCTCGCTAGAAGACTGGCATGCCGCTGAGATAGGGATGCACGGACACTACCAACGCGACAACCACAATGGTAATGGCGGCGGAAATTACTTCTGTCGTCAGAGGCGGTGATTCAGCCTTCACCCATGCGCCTTCCCGCCGATTGATGGCAACCATTTCTACGATGGCCCAAATTCCAAGCGCACCAAAGAGCGTCACAGAGCGATTATCCCCATTCAGCAGAAGATGGGCGAGAGCCCAGAGCAGTAGTCCGGTTAACTGCGGATGCCGTATCCATTGGCATACGCGTGAAGGTCGATTGCTGATGACGAAGAGAAAAAACCCCACAACGATGAGCAACAATGCGAGATGTTTGATTTCAGGCACAGGCAGGTAAACCAATTCGGGCTGCGCGCTGCGCCAACCCGCGATGATCAGGCCAAAGGAGAGTAGTAGCAACAGGGAAAAACTGCCCTTGTAACCTCCCTCTCCAAATTTACTGTGCCAGCTTGCTTTCAGGCCGGGTGCCAGCGATGGCACCAGGTGAACCCCGGCAAAAAGTACCAGACCCAATATCAGTAAAACCATTTTTTGACTCCCTGTTATTCACTTCACTGGTGGCCAGCATAGCACTTTTCGCTGAATTACCCCGCTTTCGGTATAGCCTGATAGGGAAGGGCGGCAATTTTTGAATCGCCAAGAACCTGACTGTAGCGCTGCTCCATTTTCTCACAGGCTTGTCTTACCCCGCCCATGGTTGCCGGGTGCATAGGCGGCAGAACAGTAATTCGAATAGTGGCGGGGCGAATAAGCATGGCGCCCTTGGGAAGTGCATCCTTTACGTTGTGTAGAACGATGGGGATAACAGGAACCTTTGCTTTCTTCGCTAAAAAGAATGCGCCGTGTTTAAAGGGCTGGATATTGCCCAATGTGCTTCGGGTCCCCTCCGGGGCGATAACCAAAGAGCGTCCGCTGGCGATCACGGCCAACGCCTTCTTGAGTACGGGTGACTGGTCCTGGTCGTCGCGCTCAACAAATATGGTGTCTACCTGCCGCAGTAGAGGGCCCACCAGTGGGTTGTCCCCCATTTCCTTTTTGCACAGCCCAACGACATCCTCGCGCAGCAAATGTGCCATAACCAGAGAGTCCAGAAGGCTCTGATGGTTAAAGATAAAGATCGCCGGACGCTGCTCCTTGAGGTGCTCTGCACCCTCGATTTCCATGTCCAACCCGGCAAAGCCACTGCCTACGCCGCCTATCAACTGGGTCATGCGATTGGCATTGGTGATGCGGCCAATTTTGAAACGTTTGCCAAGGGCGCAAATGGCGGTGGTTGCCAGTAGTGTTTGTGCGGTCATCATGGTCCGCAACAGGGATTCCATGCTGGGCAAACCACGGCTTTGGAAGTGCATCTGTGGCCAGTTGTTTGCTCTGGCGTGCGCTCCCAATTTGTCGGAAGGGTTCACGGCCACGGGATTGCCTACGGCGCGAAGAAGGGGCAGGTCATCACTGGAGTCAGAGTAAAACCAGCAGTGTTTCAGCGATGTCTTCAGCCGTTTACTGACCCGTCGTGCGGCAAGTGTTTTGCCTTCGCCAAAGCACAGGGGAAGGAGGGTTTTCCCGGTTAATTGCCCGTCGATCACTTCCAGTCGGGTACAGCAGATTTCGTCTATACCGAGAACGCGAGCGATGGGTGCTATTTGATAGTGACTGGCGGCACTGACAATAACGAGGTGGTGGCCGGCAGCGCGATGGGCTTCTACCAGTGCGATGGCTTCCCGATACAGTCCGCGGGCGACGGTGTTCTGATACGCTTGTTCGCCCAATTCTGTCAGGGTTTCTTCCGATATACCGGCGAGGGATTCTGTCAGTCTCCGCACCAGGCGCTGGTAAGTGCTACTTTTCTTGCCACCACTCTCATTGCGCTGCTGTTTGATCAGGTCGCCGAGAATGTTCATCGACTCCCGCAATTCGCCGCGGCTGACACCCCGTCTGACCCGCTCCCATGCCATTGCTACAATGGAATAGCCGGCTATCAGGGTTCTATCCAGGTCAAAGTAGGCGACAACGGGTTTACTGTTGGTTGAATTTTGAACAGTAACGAGGTGTTGTTGCAGTGCGATTTCGGTCACGTCTCTCTCCTCCGGGTATTGGCCGGTGGCTTGTCGAAGGGTATTGGTATATAGGCTAGAAATTTGCCAGCACAGCGGAACATTATAGTGCCGAGATATGACAACAATATTACAGCAGTAGGCGGTTTTTTGCTCCGGAATAATGTTACAAAGTACACTGAAATCGAAAGTTTTTGCACTAAACCCATGCTGCCGTAGCTAAGCTTCGCGGCCTCCGCTAGAATGCCCCAATGCTGTCTGATCATCTTATTGATTTACCCATCGCTGAGGTCCTCGACCAAATCAGGGACACGCTGGCCCTCCGCCATCAATTGGTCTTACAGGCCCCGCCCGGTGCCGGTAAAACAACGGCTGTCCCCTTGGCTCTCTTGTACGAACCCTGGCTGCGAGAGCAGAAAATCCTTGTGTTAGAACCCCGTCGCGTAGCCGCCCGTGCTGCTGCGATGCGAATGGCCGAGATGCTGGATGAGCCTGTCGGCGAGACGGTGGGCTACCGTATACGAATGGACTCCTGCACCAGTGCAGCCACGCGCATCGAGGTCATTACCGAAGGCATACTGATTCGCATGCTGCAGAGCGACCCCACGCTGGACGGTGTGGGACTTGTGATCTTCGATGAATTTCACGAGCGCAACCTTGACTCGGATCTTGGTCTGGCCCTGACCCTACAGAGTCGGACGCTCTTCCGCGGCGACCCACCCCTGAAAGTACTGGTAATGTCGGCCACGCTGGATGGAGAGGTGGTGGCTGATTTGTTGGGTGGCGCGCCATTGATTAGTTCCCAGGGCAGGCAATATCCGGTAGAAGTCGAGTATGGCGACCGCTATGAGTTGAGAAATTCGATTATTGAACCGACGGTTCGCACAGTACTGAGAGCGCTCGAGGAGCAATCCGGCAGTGTCCTGGTCTTTCTTCCCGGGCAGGGCGAAATCCGACGCGTTGCTCGTCAATTGACGCCAGTATTGGCCGCAAGTGGCGAGCGAGTGCTGATTGCCGCCCTCTATGGCGGCTTGCCACTAAAGCAGCAGCAGGAAGCTATTGCCGTCGCGCCCGACGGCGCCCGAAAAGTGGTACTGGCGACCAATCTGGCGGAGACCAGCCTGACTATTGAAGGCGTTAGTACGGTGGTGGATTGCGGTCTGGCCCGGGAGCCGGTCTTCGATGCGTCCACCGGGATGACCAGGCTGGATACCCGGCGAATTTCCCGCTCTTCTGCGGAGCAGCGTAAGGGCAGGGCGGGGCGTCTGGAGCCCGGCCACTGCTATCGCTTGTGGAGCGAGGCCCAGCAAGGGCAACTGGTGGCGCAGGCTACACCGGAAATCCTGCAGGCGGACCTCGCACCGCTAGCTCTACAACTGCTGGCCTGGGGTGCCGATCAGCCGGATGATCTCGATTGGTTGGACCCCCCGCCGTTGGGTCCCTACCGTCAGGCGATCGAACAGCTGGTGACCTGTGGCGCGGTTTATGAGGGCAAGGCGGGCAGTTTTCAGCTCACACCCCACGGCGTTCGCATGGCCTTAATGCCCCTGCATCCTCGTCTTGCGCACATGCTGCTGGTGGGCTGTGATATTCACGCCAGCGACATGGCCTGCCTGTTGGCGGCCCTGTTGTCAGACCGAAACCCCCTGTCTGGTGAAGGCGTGGATCTCGCCGCCTCGATGGCTGTGTTAATGGGTGAGCGGGATTGCCCGGCCCAGCATACTATCTGGCTGAAACGAACCCGGATCCAGGCCAAGCGCTTCCTGACAATGTGTAACGAGGTGCACAAACCCCGGAAGTTTGCCATTGAGGTATCGGAAGAGGATGCGCTCGGTGTTCTCCTGGCCAGTGCGTACTCGGACCGTATTGCTAAATTGCGGCCAGGCGGGGACCATACGCGCTACCAGATGAGCAACGGTCGCAGTGCGGTGTTGCCAGCAGACGATAATCTGGCGGGGAAGGAGTGGTTGGCACTGGCGGAGGTCGGCGGCCATGTGGGAGAGTCTTCGGATCGCATTTTCAGCGCGACCAATCTCAACCCCGCGATGTTTCAGGATATATTGTCGCCCCTGCTACAGCAGGAGGAATATGTCGACTGGGATCGAAAACGCAATCAGTTTGTGGCTGAACGCAGGGCCAGGGTAGGCCAGCTGTTATTGTCCTGCGAGCCATTGCCGGACGTGCCAGAGGAGGCACGCAATAAAGCCTTATTTGGGGTGGTGCGTAGACAGGGCTTGTCCTTGTTGCCCTGGACCAGGAAGTTGGAGCAGTGGCGGGCGAGAGTCATGTTACTGCGGGCTGCCGATATGGGCACTCTGGCGACGGATGGCGACAGGGCTTACGCCGGCAATGAATCGAGTTTGTGGCCGGATCTTTCCGACGTCGGTTTACTCGCTTCTCTGGAGGACTGGTTGGCGCCCTATCTGGGTGATGTCAGGCGCCTGGAGGACTTTCAAAAGCTTGACCTGAAGGCAATACTCTACAACTTGTTGCCCTGGCCATTACCACTGGATCTGGAACGACTGGCGCCAGAGCAACTGGTGGTCCCCACTGGGTCGCGCATCAGCATCGATTACAGTCAGCACCCGCCCGTTTTGGCAGTTAAGCTACAGGAGATGTTTGGCTGTGAGGAAACGCCCAGGGTCGCTGGTGGTCAGGTATCACTCCTGATTCACCTGTTATCGCCCGCCGGGCGGCCACTGCAGGTGACCCAGGATCTGACAGGTTTCTGGCGCAGCAGCTACCAGCAAGTGAAGAAAGAAATGAAGGGGCGCTACCCCAAACACCCCTGGCCCGATGACCCCCTTCAGGCCAACCCCACCCGAAATACCAAAAAGCGGGAAGAAGAGCTTTCCTGAATTGGGTCTGGGCACAGGCGAAAGTTAGGCAGTATTTACGGCATTCGCCTGCTGCACCAAGCAGTGAATTCATGATAAGTTGTCGGTGTAAACACGTATAAATAATAAAGAAGGTTTCCTACATGACGATTAAACACACTGCCACTACAGTACAGAAATTTGTCCGCAATCCATTATTCTTAGCCTGCTGTACCCTGGTTGCGCCCGCGGTACAGGCCCAGATGCTGGAAGAAGTAATCGTCACCGCTCAGAAACGGGAACAGAACCTGCAAGATGTACCCATTGCCGTCTCTGCTTTTACCGGCGAGATGCTGGCTGAATCCGGGGTCAAGGATATTATCGATTTGCAGGCGAGTGTGCCCAGCCTGCGTGTGGGTACCGAGCAGACCTCAACGGCTTCTTCCTTTAGTATTCGCGGCGTATTTACCAGCGGACAAAACTTCGGCCTCGAATCTTCCGTGGGCCTGTACGTCGATGGGGTTTATCGCGCAAGACAGGGTTCGATGATTAACAACCTGGTGGACGTGGCCGGTGTTGAAGTATTGCGTGGCCCTCAGGGTACGCTGTTTGGTCGCAACACACCCTCTGGTGCAGTCTCCATTTACAGTGTGAAACCTGACCACGAGGGCAGCGGGTTTATCGAGGGCACTTACGGTGAGTTTGATTTACTGAGCGCCAGCGGCGCCAAATCCTTCAGTGTGGTAGAGGATGTTTTGGCTTTGAGAGCGACCGGTTTTATCACCACGCGTGACGGCGCTGTAGACAGCGTAAATTTTGGCGACGAGATGGTCAATGATCGTGATCGCTGGGGTGTGCGTCTGCAGGGGCTTTACACGCCAACGGATGATTTGAGTATTCAGATTATCGCAGAC
>JBALWA010000048.1:0-37554 GCA_036960305.1 Halioglobus sp.
CTACGGTCCCGGAAAGACCTGACGTATGCTCTGTGCTAGCAGCATACGCTTGATGCCAGAGCTGAAAAACGCCGAACCCTTGGTCGAAGTGAAAAAGGTAGTGCCCGGGAGGGCTGTATCCCCTCACAGCGACCGTTGAGGCCAAGGATGGCCGATACGAGCCTACATGGATGTATTCACGGCGAGTCCCGGAAAAACAGGTAGTGCAGTCGCGACTCGGGGACAAAAAGTACATCTCTATCCCTGCGCCTCACTAACGGCATCCAGAACCTCACGAGCACAAACAGGAATCGGAGTACCCGGTCCAAAGATGCACTTAACACCAGCGGAATACAAAGCATCATAATCCTGCCGCGGAATCACGCCACCAGCGATAACCACAATATCGTTGGCGCCCTGCTTGCGCAGTTCCTCAACCAACTGGGGAACCAGCGTCTTATGACCTGCCGCCAGCGAGGAGGCGCCAACGACATGCACATCGTTTTCAATGGCCTGCCGTGCCACTTCTTCCGGCGTGGAAAACATGGGCGACAGGTCGATATCAAAGCCAACGTCAGCAAAGGCCGTAGCAATAACCTTAGCGCCCCGGTCGTGACCGTCCTGACCCATCTTGCAAACCAACATACGAGGACGCCGGCCGTATTGCTCGACAAAAGAGTCGATATCGCTACTGATGGCCTGCCAGCCTTCGTCGTCCTGGAAGGCAGAACCATAGACACCAGAGACCGTCTGGGCCTGGGCATTAAACCGACCGAATTCACGTTCCATAGCGAAGGAAATCTCCCCAACGGTGGCACGTCGGCGTGTTGCTTCAATAGACAACTGCAGCAAGTTACCCTCGCCGCTAACCGCACACTGATAGATTTCTTCCAGTATAGCCTCTACCGCTGATTCGTCGCGACCCGCCCTGACACTGGCTAGGCGTTCGAGCTGGGCCAGACGAACAGCGTTATCGTCGATCTCCAGCACATCAATGTCTTCTTCAGTATCCATTTTGTATTTGTTGACGCCGACGATGACATCCTCGCCGCGATCAATACGCGCCTGTTTGCGTGCCGCAGCTTCCTCGATACGCAGTTTAGGCATACCGGTTTCGATGGCTTTGGCCATGCCGCCGGCCTCTTCAACTTCCTCAATGAGCTCCCAGGCCTTGTCAGCGATATCCTGAGTCAGGCTTTCCATCATATAGGAACCACCCCAAGGGTCGACGACCTTGGTAATACCTGTTTCCTCCTGAATCACCAATTGGGTGTTACGTGCAATACGAGAGGAAAACTCGGTTGGCAAGGCAATAGCCTCATCCAATGCATTGGTGTGAAGTGACTGTGTCCCGCCAAAGACTGCCGCCATTGCCTCAATCGTAGTACGTACGACGTTGTTGTAGGGATCTTGCTCAGTGAGAGACCAGCCCGATGTCTGGCTGTGTGTACGCAACATGGAACTCTTCGGGTTCTGCGGATTGAACTCGCTCACAATACGCGTCCACAGCAGGCGAGCCGCGCGCATCTTCGCTATCTCCATGTAAAAATTCATGCCCACGCCCCAGAAAAAGGACAGGCGCGGAGCAAAGTCATCAATACCCAGCCCCGATGCGATCGCGGTGCGGATATATTCTTTACCGTCGGCGAGGGTATAAGCCAACTCTAACGCGGCATTCGCACCCGCTTCCTGAATGTGATACCCGGAGATGGAAATAGTATTGAAACGCGGCATATTACCTGAGCAATAGGAAATGATATCGCCGATGATTTTCATACTGGGCGTAGGGGGATAAATATAGGTGTTACGCACCATGAACTCTTTCAGGATGTCGTTTTGAATAGTGCCCGCCAGTTGATCCTGTGCAACGCCCTGCTCTTCCGCCGCGACAATATAGCCTGCCAGAACAGGCAGTACGGCACCGTTCATGGTCATGGACACAGAAACCTTGTCCAGGGGAATACTGTCAAACAGGATCTTCATGTCCTCTACAGAATCGATTGCTACACCGGCTTTACCCACGTCGCCGGTTACCCGGGGATGATCCGAGTCATAACCGCGGTGCGTCGCCAAATCGAAGGCTACCGAAACGCCCTGCCCGCCGGCAGCGAGGGCCTTGCGATAAAATGCGTTGGACTCTTCAGCGGTGGAAAAACCCGCGTACTGGCGGATAGTCCAGGGACGTCCTGCGTACATGGTTGCCTGGGGGCCGCGCATATAGGGCGACATGCCGGGCATGGTATTGGTGTACTGCAGGTCCTCTATGTCCTCGGCGGTATACAGCGCTTTTATCGGGATATCCTCGGCAGTTTGCCAGGTCAGCTCGTCCGGGCTTTTGCCCTTGAGCTGTTTGGTGGCCAGTTCGCGCCACTGCTCGGGGGTGGCTGTTGTCTTATCGAAAATCTTGTCGCTCATGAGATTGCCTCTTAGTGCTCTTCGCCCGGCTGATTAATTTCGATTAACACGCCATCGCAGCTTCTGGGGTGAATAAAGATGACTCTGGAACCGTGGGCTCCGGGGGACGGTTCATCCGCCAAGAACTGGTATCCCTTGTCCTTGAGCCTGGCGATGTCCTCCTCGATATTGTCTGAGCGGAAGCACAGGTGGTGTAAGCCCCCACCTTTCTTTTCCAGATAACCTGCGATAGCGCCTTCACCACGCAAGGGGTGTACAAGCTCGATGCTGGTGGGCGGAACAGGAAAAAATGCCGTAGAGGTCTTCGCAGCCTCAACGTCCTCAGTTCCTTCAAACGTTAAACCAAAGTCCTCCATGAAGCGCTTGATGGACTTTTCCAGGTCTGGCACGGCGATGGCGATGTGGTCCAGTGCAGTGATCATATTACGCCTCCCAGCTGACTTGCGTGAGAAACTGGCCGGTGATATCACGGCGCCTGGCAGCGATCACTTCCGGGGGCTCTTCAATCACTATCTCATCAGGCGTAATTTTAAAGATCGCCTGACCTTTGGAGATAATGACACCATCAGTGTCGACCAGCACTTCATCGATCGTGCCGGCAAACGGTGCATATACCTTGTTAAACATTTTCATCACTTCGACGATGAACAGCGGATCGCCGGCATTGAAGTGATCGCCTTCCTGCACATAAAGTTCGTGCTCCGGTGTTTCCCGACCATAAAACATGCCGCCACTCACAGTCAGTATCTCATCTGATTTCGCTACAGGCGGGGGCACCAGTACCTTGGCCATCTTCTCCTGCAGGTCCTCGTCGGACAGATGTTCCGGGATGTGAATACTGAGGTCCGGGTTTACCGTGAGCTGATAAAATCCTGTGGCCTCGGCAATACTGGGCAGTGCCGCGAATATATCGACGCCGGCCTGAAAGCCTCTATGAGCAGCCTGAATCTGTTGCCAAAGACCATCATCAATATCGGCCGGGGCTTCATCCTGAGCCAATAGGGACTGCATTTCGATCCAGTCGCCAACATCGGTACGGTTGTTTAACTCGTCATAAAAATCAACGGCTTCTTGCAGGATGTCCCGGTCATGATCCCAGATCATATTGGCCGCAGGAGCGTCTTCAACATAATCCATATCGAGAAAGTGGTAGGTATCCGACAGCAGTTCGATCGGATTTTCATTCCAACTGATCCTGCCGTCGATCACGGTATAGCAGTCACGATTGACGCTCAGCCAGCCACTGAGGATATGCGGTTCAGCAAGCAACATTTCCAATGGACGTAAGAGCAGGGTCTTTTTAAGTTCGAGGGTGTGGTTAATCGCCTTGGCATACTCCTTCGATTCCCCTGCCACGGCCGACTTTGCCAACTGCCGCCAGGCGTACTCCAGATCCATACTGTTGGCGCGCTGTTTGAGTTCACCAACCGCGGTCAGGTAGGGAACAATAAAGCGCGTGGTCGGTCTCGCGTTAATGTTCTGCCCAATAAACCAGTTGACCAGACCGTAGTGAAACTCGAGGTTGGTTGCGAGGTCCTTGCCGGTCATTGTGGTCTGGCGAATGGTCTCGGCCATACGCTCATAGGTATCCAGCCGAGTTTCGCCTACCGTGAGCAGTAAAGCGATATTGGAATCATAGGCACCGGCCAGGGTGTACTTCATGAAAACATCGGTATCGGGATTGTGCAGGCTAATCCCCTGGTCATCACGAATTTCCCCATCAAGGGCGTCGCTCCAGTAGGCGATAACACCGCCCGCGTTAGGCTGCAGAGCCTGATTGGTTGCGTTCAGGCGAGCCTCGACGCTATCATTATGTCGTAAAACCCGTTCCGGGCGCGGCAGTTCCTTGCCATGAACTGCCAGCAGTACCATGGCTTCAACCAGAGACTCCACAACAAAGCTCTCGTCTGAATTATCAGGATTTGAGAACTGAAGAGAGTAACAGAGTTCCGTTACCCTGTGCTCCACCTGGATACGGGTATTCATCTCCATGAAAAAGTGCTTGTCTCTATCGACAATACACTCGAAAGTGGACACTGAATCCAGGCCCACAGCCTCACCAAAGCGTGCCGCTTCATCTTCCATAGCTTCCAGGGTAAGCAGGTCCTGGGTCAGAACTTTTTCTTCTTCTGTCATGCCGCTACTTTGGGCCTGTGCGAGCGCGGCGCGTAAAGACTCAACGGTCACAGAAACTTCCAGCAGTTTTTGCTCATGCATCTGCAAAGAGCAGTCCCGGCCACCCATGGACATGCTCCAGGTACCGTTGCCAATCACCTGGATTTCCTGGTGTCGGGTAGTTTCAATATTAAGCTCAACCAGCACATTCTTGTTGTCGCCAACACCGGTAGTTTTCACTTCGTTGAGAATTTCGCGGACCATTTCAGGGGTACGTGACGCCGCCTGTTTGACCTTCTCTTCGACGCTACCTTCGTAGGCAGAAGGTGCTGCAAGAATACGTTGTCCTTTACCACCACCGCCGCTGATGGCCTTAAGGCGAATGCGGTTGCTGGGATATTCTTCATACATACGTATGACGGCTTCAGTCAAAGTTTCACTGAGCTCGTCAACAGTGTAAAGATCAATGCCTTTGATATAGGACGCTGCGAGCACCACGTCGGCTTTGTCTTCAAGCTCGGCAGCGTCATCGTTGAGCGCTGCCTTGTCTACAGCAAGACCGTGCTGGTCAGCCAATGCAATCAGAGCAGCTGCATCCGGGTACTTCTTTAGAAGCGTAATTGCGGTGCCGTTGTCTATGCCGGGCGTAACCGAGACTCCGATGCGTAAAGCCGTTCGCTTGGCCTCATCCTTAAGGCCCGCGTCGTGAACGGTTTTGGAACAGGGGCCAATAAAGTTCAAGCCCGCAGCTTCCATAGCCGCAACCATAGCCTCGTCTTCGGCCATGAAGCCATAACCGGCGAAAATGGCATTGTAATTGTTCTCAGCAGCGATACGAATGATCTGGGCGATACGCTGATCGCGCTCGGCTTTATTCGCTCCGCTGTAATCGGGTACGCGATGTATGCGATCAGGTTCGTTAAGAGACCGCAACTCCGGCGCCAAAGCATTTTGATAAACTATCGAATCCTTCTCTGACAAGAGAATGCCAAAATTATCGATGCCCATTTCGCTGAATACGTCCATGGCCTCTTTGCGAATGGGGCCTCGGCAAATGATGAGCGGTCGTAAGTCCGAGCAATCGAACTGGCTAACCCAGCTAGAGGGTCTGCGACCAAGTCGTCGGTCGCGGTGAATCAAAGCGTTGCGCAAATAGTGTTCGTTGGACACGTTTGTCTTCCTCAATAAAACCTTTAACAGCTAAAATACAGGCTGGAATCCAGCTTGCTTCCTAGTGGAATTCTCGTTGAACAGACTGCAGGGGCGTCGGTTCGTAGTGGCCCAAATGGAAATCCATATGCTCCGCCAACACCTGCCTCAAGTCTGATGGCATGACTATTTGAGAGATCGAGCCAAGACTTAGCGCCTCGTTGGGATTCATCAGTTCCTGCTCGTAACGCTGCACCAGCAGTTGCTCTTCAGCCTTCACCCAATTCGCTACCAATGTCTCAGCCGTAGCCCGCGCTTCGTCGGCGGCAAGGCCAGCAGATTGTTGAGCCTCGGTCTCTTTGGCAATTTTTTCTTCAACTGAGCCGCGTATTTTACGCAGCTCGTCCTTGTAGACATAGTCAACACCTGCAGGCCCCATAACGGCTACCCGGGTGGTCGGCAGAGCGACGACGAAATCCGCTCCGGTAGGGTAATTATTGTAGGACGCATAGGCGCCACCAAAGGCGTTACGGACCAGGACCAGGAAACGTGGCGTACGCAGATCGACAATCGCATCGAGCATGGCCCTACCCGCCTGCACGATGCCGCGGCTTTCCTGCTCCTTGCCCGGTAAAAAACCGGTCGTGTCCTCGAGGAAAATTATGGGGATATTATACAAGTTACAAAAGCGGATAAAACGCGCGTTTTTGTAGGCGGCATCAATATCAATCTGACCAGACGACACCGCAGAGTTGTTGGCAACAAAACCAATGACATTGCCACCCATACGTCCCAGCGCTGTAATCGTGTTGCGAGCCCGTTCAGGCTGAATCTCCAAAAAGTCGCCATGATCACAAAGCTGCTGAATCAGAATACTGATATCAATCGGTGTATTGAAGCCAGTAGGTGAATTGAAGGCTTTCTTCAATAGGATGTCGATATCCCAGGTCTTGCGATCATTGGGATCGGAAGATGCTTGAAAAGGTGCCAGTTCGTTGTTGGCGCTGGGCAGGTAATTCAGCAGTTCACGAACCTTCTTCAGTGCGGCAACCTCATCGGGTACCACAAAGTCTGTGACGCCGGACTGGCTGTGTACCCCAGGGCCGCCCAGTTCATCGGGAGTGACATCTTCACCTAGCACGGACTTCACAACGCCGGGGCCGGTGAGTCCGAAAAAGGTCTCATTGGGTTGAATTAGAAAGCTGCCCTGCCTGGGCAAGTAAGAGCCTCCGCCGGCATTGAAACCGAACATGCACATAATGCTTGGGACAACGCCGCTAATCTTGCGCAGTGCGGTAAAAGCATCGGCATAGCCGTCCAGCCCCCCTACGCCTGCGGGTATATAAGCGCCCGCGGAGTCATTGAGGCCTACCAGGGGAATTTTCCGCTTGGCTGCCAGCTCAAATAAACGCGCCAGTTTTTTGCCATTGGTGGCATCCATAGAGCCTGCGCGCACGGTAAAATCATGCCCGTAGAGAGCGACATCACGCCCGTTGACCTTGATAATGGCGGTAACCAGCGAGGCGCCGTCGAGGTTGGGGCCCCAGTTTTGGTAAAGAATCTTTGGCTCTTCATCGGCCAAACATTCGATACGCTCCCAGATGGTCATCCTTTTCTTCTGGTGCTGGCGTTGAGTGCCCTTGACACCCGCGGCCTCGTAGGGGCGTTGCTGTAACTCCCAGCCCGATTTCAGGGCATTCTCGTACAGCCCCGGTTCGGCGGCGAGTTCGCCCGGAACCGTAAATTCACGTTCGTCCTTCTCAGCGAAGGGATTGTCCAGTGACGCTATCAATGTGTTGTCGGTCTTGTTACTCATATACTCTGGTCCATACTACAGCCCAAAGGGCTTTTTGAGGGGCCTACAAAATCCCGCTGCTTCACAGAACAGTCGCGGAATTCGCATGTTTTGACGGTCGGGCTTACGATGCAAACCGGCCAGAAATTCGGCGACTTACCTTAAGTCCATTAGGCCCTAAAGTCAATTCGAATGTGCTTGCCAGCAGGAGGAAATAAGCGCAGTTTAGGGGTGTAAGCCGGAGATTGGGGGTAAATTGCGTAATATTTGAACCGCATATCTACGCATATGTTCGGCGTCAACATAGCCCATGGAGCAATTCTAGCGCGGCAGCACGCACGGCAGGAACCTACTGCGCTGTGCAGCAAGTTCCTGAAAACGCCTATCGGAGAATCCTGTAGCCTGCCCTAGGAGAGATTGCGATCGCTGGCGGCGAGAAATGCTTTCTTTAAGTCCTCATATTCATGCACGGCCTGAAACTGGGGAAACTCTTCGATCACGTTCTGTGGGGCATGAAACAGAATGCCGACATCCGCCTCGCTTAACATTGTTGTGTCATTATAGGAGTCGCCAGCGGCGATCACCTTGTAGTTCAGGCTGTGAAATGCCTTGACCGATGCGCGTTTGGGGTCCACCTGGCGCAATTTATAATCCACCACGCGGCCGCTCTCATCGGTGATAAGCCGGTGGCAAAACAGGGTTGGCCAACTCAACTGGCGCATGAGAGGTTGGGAAAATTCATAAAAAGTATCCGACAGGATAATCACCTGAAAACGCTCTCGCAGCCAATCGACGAACTCAATTGCCCCCGGCAGGGGTTCAAGCTCGGCAATCACTTCCTGGATATCATCTATTTTAAGCTTGTGCTGATCCAGTAAATCGAGCCGCTGTTTCATCAGAACATCGTAATCAGGAATATCACGGGTGGTCGCTCGCAACGCATCAATACCAGTGCGTTCCGCAAATTCAATCCAGATTTCAGGTACCAGAACCCCTTCCAGGTCCAGACAGGCTAATTCCACGGCATTACACTCCCAATTCAGTATTTTTGAGCGTGACAATCTAACCAGTTGGCGACTAGGACACAAGTCTCGCGGGAGAAAATCAGAGAACAGGCAGTTCCAGGCTGGAAAACAGTTCGTCGAGCTCTGCTTTACTGTGGCGCTGGAAAGCCTCGGTCACAATTTCGCGGGTTAAATGGGGGGCAAAGTCTTCGATAAAATCATACATATAGCCTCGCAGGAAGGTACCACGCCGGCAGCCTATCTTGGTGATACTACTGGAGAACAAATGGCTGGCATCCAGTGCGACAAGATCACTATCCACCTCGGGATCGTGCGCCATACCCGCGACAATCCCTATCCCCAACCCCAGGCGAACATAGGTTTTGATAACATCCGCATCGGCGGCGGTAAACACCACCTTGGGTAGCAGTCCTTTTTCGATAAACGCTTCGTCCAGTTTGGAGCGACCGGTAAAGCCAAAGACATAGGTGACGATGGGATGTGCTGCAACGTCCTCCAGGGTCAGCTTTGACGGTTGCGTGAGGGGATGGTCGCGCGGCACGAGAACGCAACGGTTCCAGCGATAACAGGGCATCATCACCAGATCGCTGAACAGCTCGAGCGCCTCAGTAGCGATAGCGAAGTCTACTGTACCGTCTGCTGCCATCTCGGAGATCTGCATGGGAGTCCCCTGGTGCATATGCAGGGAGACATCGGGGTAGCGTTCGATAAAGGAGCTTATTGTGCCAGGGAGAGCATAACGTGCCTGAGTGTGGGTGGTGGCCAGGGACAAACTGCCCTTCTTCTCGTTGGAGTACTCCTGGGCTACCTGTTTGATACTTTCGACTTTTCTCAGTACCTCGCCGGCCGTCTTCAGAATGGCCTCGCCTGCGGGTGTGATATGCGTGAGATGCTTGCCACTGCGAGCGAACACTTCCACGCCCAGTTCGTCTTCAAGCAGGCGAATCTGCTTGGAAATTCCAGGCTGAGAGGTATACAAACTCTGCGCTGTCGCAGATACATTCAGGTCGTGATGGGCAACTTCCCAGATGTATCTCAACTGCTGTAATTTCATTCCTGGCTCCGGTCTCGCTTGATAGTCGCCCTGATTCTCTTATGAAGAATAGCCATTAAATGAGGTAAACGCCAACATAAAAAGGAATAACTACCAAGTCGCCAATTCAGCTGTTTGCGACACCGTGTGGGACGTGTCCTGTGGCTATGTGCGGACTGGCCGAATCGCAGTGCAGCGGCTGGTCGTCAAAGAATACGTCCGCTTGGTAAGCCTGCAAAAACGCCGTTTTATCCATACCTCCAAGGAAAATCGATTCATCGATACGAATATCCCAGGCACGCAGCGTTCGGATGACTCTCTCGTGGGCAGGTGCCGATCGGGCAGTCACCAGGGCGGTCCGAAAAGGCGATTCACTGGCAGGCAAGGCCTGTTGTAGCTGGTGAAGTGCACCAAGAAAGGCCTTGAAAGGACCGCCGCTCAGGGGTTGATGAGCGGAGGCCTGCTCACTTGCTGTAAAAGCGGCCAGCCCCTGGCTCTTGTACACCTGTTCTGCTTCATCGGAGAAAATGACCGCATCGCCGTCGAAGGCAAAACGCAGTAATTCGGTATCCATCGCGCCCCCCTTGTTGGAGACCAGGGTCGCCGCCGCCACTCCGTGATCCAGCGCGTGACGGACGTCTTCCGCTTCGTTTGACAAAAACAGGTGACAGCCAAAGGCGTTGATATAGCGCCAGGGACTTTCACCACCACAAAAGGCCGCACGGCTAATCGTGAGATTATGGTGTTGAATAGAGTTAAAGACACGCAACCCGGTATCGGCACTATTGCGAGACAGTAATACAACCTCAACCTGGGAGTCCTCTCCCAGGCGCTCGTTCAGGCGAAGTAATTTGTGCACCAGGGGAAAGGCCTCTCCCGGGGCAAGTGGCTCGTCTTCCCGATCAATTTGGTACTGGGAATAGGCATGCAAGCCCTCCTCCTCGTAGACCAGATGACTCTCGTCGAGATTAAACAGCGCGCGGGAAGAGATCGCTATAACGAGCTTGCTACTGTGTTGAGCGGGCATCACTGGTCTCTTTGCGTGTAAAATAGTCTTTGGAAATTGTAAACACCAACGGACTTAACAACAACAAGGCAATAAGGTTAGGTATCGCCATAAATGCATTGAGTGTGTCTGCGATCAACCAGACCAAATCCAACTCGACCAGGGTGCCCACAGGAATGGCGAGGACCCAGGCCAATCGAAAAGGGATGATGCCTCGGGTTCCCACGAGAAACACCACACAGCGCTCGCCATAGAAAGACCATCCAATCATGGTGGTAAACGCAAACAGGCACAGGCCGATAGTGACAACGATATCACCGCCCGGAATTGCGCTGGCAAAAGCCATCGAGGTCAAGGAGGCGCCGCTCACACCCGTTGGCAATACATCCATAATGACGATGACCAGACCGGTCAACGTACACACGATCAGGGTGTCTATGAATGTACCCAGCATAGCGATCATACCCTGCTGAACCGGCTCGTCGGTCTTGGCGGCGGCATGGGCTATGGGTGCACTCCCGAGCCCGGCCTCGTTGGAGAAAATACCCCGGGCGACACCAAAACGCAGGGCCGCCCACACGGAGGCTCCGGCAAAACCGCCCGCTGCAGCGGACCCACTGAAAGCGCTATCAACAATCGTGACTATGGCTCCGGGCACTTCATCGAGGTGCGCCAATATCGCGATAGAAGCCATAACGATATACCCCACCGCCATGAATGGCACCAGCCAGCTGGCGACACTGGCGATACGGCGAATACCACCCAATACAACGGCACCCACCAAGACCATGAGTACCAGCCCTGTGGCCAGTGGTGGAACGTCGAAGGAGTCATGCAATACCTGAGACACAGAATTGGACTGAACCGTATTGGCTATACCAAATCCGGCAAGACTGCCAAAAAGGGCAAAGGCATAGCCCAACCAATGCCAGCGCTTGTGCAGCCCGTTACGAATATAGTACATAGGGCCGCCACTGAAATTACCCTGGTCATCCTGTTCCCGGAAACGGACCGCACAGACTGCCTCAGCATACTTGGTCGCCATGCCGACTAATGCTGTCACCCACATCCAGAACAGCGCGCCCGGGCCACCCAGGGCCAGGGCCGTGGCAACACCGGCGATATTACCCGTGCCAATGGTCGCCGAAAGCGAAGTCATCAGGGCACTGAACGGGGATATGTCGCCCTGCCCTCGCCCTTCGCGCCCCTGCAGTAACAAGGTAAAGGCTCGCGGAATTTTTCTGATGGTCAGAAAACGGAGTCCCAGGCTGAGATAGATTCCCGTGCCAAGTAGAAGCACCAGCATCATTGGGCCCCAGGCCCAGCTATTAACCTGTCCAATCAATTCAGTCATTCGGGGTCCTGTTTTTTTATTGGCTTTCCGATGAGGTCAGTCCGTGCCAAACCTATACTACCACCTGAATTGGCTTCTCTGGGGGAAGACCCCATAGAGCCCGCCGGTATGGAGGAAAACAATATCCTCACAACCTGAGAAACGCCCCGCAGAGATTTCCTGCAGCATTCCCGCAAAGGCCTTACCGGTGTAGACGGGGTCGAGTACGATGCCCTCCAGTCGACTGAGTTCAGCAATGAGGTCAAAGACCTCCGGGCTGGCAACACCGTAACCCTGACCCACATAACCGTCGATAACGCGGGGGGACAGCGTCAGCTCGGGTGTCCCCGGGTACCGCCGCGACCAGGCGGCGGCATCCGCTTTGATTTTGTCGACAAAATACTGCTCGTCGTCGCAGACATTGATACCCCACACTTCAGCTGGCAGACCGTGGACTGCGGCACCTACCGTCAAACCTGCCTGCGTTCCACCGGAGCCGGACGCCGTGACAATATGGGCCTGATCAATGCCCGCCGTTGCCATATCAGCAGCAAGCTCCTCGCAGGCGGCGATGTAACCCCAAATACCGATTTCATCGCTGCCACCGATGGGGATGACCAGTGCCTTGCGGCCCAGGTCGGCATAATGCTGCTGCCAGTGAAGGAACAACTCCTCCCGCTCTTTTGCGAATTGCCGGGCGGGATAGCAGCTGACTTCGGCACCTGCCAGGTGATTCAGCAGAAAATTACCGTCGAAATCCTGTGGTTCCTCGCCTCGCAGTAGCAGGTGCACGGACAAGCCGAGCTGGGCGCCGGCGAATGCCGTTGCCCGGCAGTGATTACTCTGGATACCGCCTGCGGTTATCAGCGTGTCATAGCCATTGTCTAAGGCATAAGCCGTAATAAACTCCAGCTTACGTACTTTGTTTCCGCTGAGAGTGGAACCGGTCAAGTCATCTCTTTTCACCCAGAGCTTATGCCCTCGCCCCCATTTTTCTGAGGCGCGAGAGAGAAACTGCAACGGCGTGGGTGTGCAAGCGAGGTCTATCTTGCGTGGATAATTGAGCGGCATCCTGAGTCCTGTCCAGCGACTAGCCTATCGACTTGAGCGTGCCCTTGGGCAGTACGGCGTGAATGTGAACACGCTGAAACTTCAGTTCAACTTTTTCAGTGACCGTCAGAACGATATAGTTGTCGTCCAGAGAGCTTATTTTACCGAGAATACCCGAAGAGGTGACCACTTCGTCGCCTTTCGACAAGGCTGATACCATTTCAGTGTGTTCTTTCTGACGCTTGCGCTGGGGGCGTATGGCGATAAAGTAAAACAGCACAAACAGCCCCACCAAAAACGCTATCTGGAACAGATCGCCGCCAGGAGGTGCGGCGCCACCGGTCGCTTGGGCATGGGCACTGGCTACAAACAAACTCATTACTTTCTTCCTGTTTTCAGGCTCCAGAAGGAGCATTTGATTGGACCGCTAATGTACAGGGTTTCCCCTGTAGCCGCAATCTGGACTGCAGCTAAGACACTATCTCAAGCGCGTATTCCATAGTGTGTGGCGCATGGTCTGAGAAACGTTCTTCGCGGTAAATACTCGCCCCCCGAACGGCGTCGACCAGGCCCGGTGAGATCACCTGATAGTCCAATCGCCATCCCACATTCTTTGCCCAAGCCTGGCCCCGGTTGGACCACCAGGTGTACTCATCTGCATCTTGGTTCACCAATCGGAAGGAGTCGACATAACCCACCTCATCATAGAGCGTATCCAACCAGGCCCTCTCTACGGGCAAAAAACCGGAATTCTTACGATTGGGGCGCCAGTTCTTCAGGTCGATCTCTTTGTGGCAGATATTCCAGTCAGCGCAGATAATAAATTCGCGACGCTTGCGACGCAGGCTCTTCAAATGATCCATAAAGAGGTCCATAAATCGCAGTTTCTTTTGCAATACCTCCTCACTGCTGGAACCCGATGGCAGGTACAGGGATATCACGCTAAGCCCTTTGTAATCGACCTGCAGGTAACGCCCTTCGGAGTCGGCGGGGTCCCAACCGAGTGAAGAGATGACTTTATTCGGTTTGACCCGGCTATAGACCGCAGTACCACTGTAGCCCTTTTTAACGGCATCGTTGTAATAGCAGTGATAGCCCTCGGGATGAAATACGGGGTCAGTCAGTTGATCGACCTGGGCCTTGGTCTCCTGTATACAGACGACATCTGGCTGTTCAGCCTCCAACCAGTCAAAGAAGCCTTTTCGGGCCGCTGCTCGTATGCCATTGGTATTACAGGTAATAATCTTTGCCATAGTCCGATTTCTCCCAAGGATAGAAGCAAAAACCGCTTGCTCGATGGTGGGCGAGTGTACTGGAAGCAATACCATGGGTACAAGGTAGTACCCAAGGCGCGGCATGACCTGCTAAAATGAATGGCTACCGAGTGATATCAGCTCTAAAAATATCCCGGCATAACAATAATTGAATTGTGGAGTCCCGCTATGCCCAAGAGCAGAGCTGAAACCAACCAGGAAATTGCCTTCAAACTGTCCAACAATTTGGTCCGACTACTGCGGGAGTTCGCCAAGGATTTCGAGTACAGGGTGCTGATGACTCTCAGGGAACGCGGTCACGAAACGATCAGGCCCTCACACAGTGCGGTATTTTCGAATCTGGGCATGGGCGCTGTACGGGTTACTGAGCTGGCTGAACGCGCCCAGGTCACCCAGCAGGCCATGGGGAAAATGCTGAAGGAGCTCGAACGGCTTGGCTATATTGCCAGAGACGTGGATGGGCAGGATAAACGAGCCAAGGAAATCAGGCTCACCGAGGCCGGTGTCAAACTGGTCGAAGACAGCATGATTGTCGTTGAAGAAGTACGGCGTGATTATGCCGAAAAAATTGGGGCTGCGGAGCTGGACGAACTCGAGGACAGATTGCGTACCGCAGTTAACAAAATCGGCCTGACCTATCTGCCGGAATCATGGGTAACCGAGAAAAAAGATGACTGACACTTTGGAAATAGTACAAAAATTAAACGAGGCCCGTGATCAACTCACCGGACCGGGAATGCCCTTCGAGATTGAAGAGAAGCTGGTAAACGGCGTCGCTCTACGAACCTATAAATCAGCACCGGCAACCCTGCGCGATGCACTGGCCGAGGGGAGGCAACACGGCGACAAGGTGTTTGTCACCTTTGGCGACGAGCGCTATACCTTTGATGCGTTTTTTGAAGCAGCAGACCGTCTCGCGGGCCACATGGTGAACCACTACGGCATTGGCAAAGGTGACCGGGTCGCCATCGCCATGCGCAATTATCCTGAATGGATGATGGCTTATGTTGCTATTGCTTCGATAGGCGCAGTGGTGGTTCCGCTCAACAGCTGGGGACAGGCGGATGAATTGGAGTACGCCCTGGGTGATGCCGGGGCGAAGTTGGTTTTTTGCGATCAGCAACGCGCGGATTGCGTCGTCGATCGACTCCAGGGATTACAATGCAAGGCCATTATTGCCAAGGCTGAGAGCGACCCCGATCACGAATGGCTAGACAGCTGGACATCAACTCAACAGGGCCCTGCTGAACTCCCCGATATCGATATCTCTAGCGGTGATCTCGCCATGATCATGTATACATCGGGCACCACTGGCAAACCCAAAGGCGCAGCGTCAACTAATTTTAACGTCTGCCAGGCTATCGCAAATTTTGAGGTCCATGCCTACATGTCTGCCATGGCAAACCCAGAGATAGTCGGCAAGATGATGGCCAGCGGGTTTGAGCCGGCGACATTGCTGAGCGTACCACTGTTTCATGTCTCCGGATGTTATGCCGTGTTTCTGTTGAATCTGCGCGGCGGTCGCAAGACCTCAATTCTCTACAAATGGGATCCAGTTGACGCCTTGCGGGTGATAGAGCAGGAACGCATCACCATCTTCACCGGTGTCCCGACCATGACCATGTCGTTGCTGGAGTCCCCGGCCTTTCAAGAGACAGACACCAGCAGCCTCTGTTCACTGGGTGCGGGTGGCGCCGCCAGTCCACCCCATTTGAAAGACCTTATTTATGATGCACTCCCCGATGCCTACCCGGGCACGGGCTACGGGTTGACGGAAACCAACGCCACCTGTGCTTCGGGAACAGGAGAAGCATTTCGTCTGCGGCCAGGATCAGCCGGCACACTGTCCCCCATTGTCGAGTGCAAAACGGTAGACGAAAACGGCCACGACCTGCCTACGGGTGAAACGGGCGAGTTGTATGTCAGGAGCCCGGCGAACGTTCAGCAATACTGGAACCTGCCCGAGGCGAGCGCAGAAACCTTCATCGATGGCTGGGTGGCCACCGGCGATGTAGGGTATATCGACGCTGACGGGTTTCTCTATATTGTCGATCGACTCAAGGATCTGGTTATTCGAGCGGGAGAAAATATATACCCGGTCGAAATAGAGGGCATTTTACTGACACATGCCTACGTACAGGAAGCCGCTGTATACGGCGTGCCGCACGATCACTGGGGGGAGGAATTAGTCGCTACCGTATCTGTTAACAACACGGTCAGTGCAACCGAGCTTCAAGACTATGTGGCGGCGCGGGTAGCAGCATTCAAGGTGCCCAGCTATATCACAGTATCGGATGAACCGCTGGCAAAAAATGCCACCGGAAAACTCTTAAAAAAGGCTATCCGGCAGGTATTTCTGGAGACTCGCTAGAATCGGTACTGCCAGGCTGCGCCCAGGGTATCAAAGTCATTACCAATACTGGTAATGACGCCCTTGTTCGCGTAAAGCTTAAAACTGTGGTGCCGATTCATAGGCATGGAGAAGGTTAGTCCCAGCCGTGAATTTTCCTGTCGATTATCGGCCTCGCTTCCATCGAACGTACTTTCTCCCCCCCAAAAGAAATTGGCGTTCAGGGACAGCCAACGCCCGCCACTAAAGTTGTAAATCAAATGACTTTGTAGACCGTAGATAGGGTCTTGTTCCACGTATATCCCTTCAAAGAAATCATCATTGTCCTCGAAGAAGCGCACCGACGCGATGGCGTCGATATGCCAGCGTCCGGTACTGAAGGACATGCCCATCCCGGGCCTGACCATCCAGCGGTTGGTACCGACATTGATAAGCACATCCTCCTCGTAGCTGCCCACGGGAACACTGACCTGCACACTGGTGCCAATCACCAGGCCGGGCTTCCATGCTGCGTAGTCCTGTAACTTGAGGGCCGGTGCCCCATAGAAATTCCAGGTCAAACGAAGATTGGGGTCGCCATACCCACAGCGCCGCCCCTCGACAAACTCGCCGCGAAAAACACCGCTACCCTCAAAACACTGCCGGCTAACTGCCATGTCAAATTTCGCAGAGCTACCCGCCAGCGAAAAGGTCTGAGCGAAGCCCAGCACACCGATATCGATGGTTAATTCAGCATCCTGCAGGGGTGAAGTGGGTGTAGGCGTCAATTCTCCCTCGGATTGAATATAACCCGCGACCATAAACGTCTCATCTATAGGGACGTTACTGTAGCTTCTGGGCTCCAGAGCCTGGGGCCAGACCAGTGAACTGCAAAGGAGGAGACAAAGTCCCAAGGCAAGGCCAATAAATCGATCGTCACGCATCCCGTTCAGCTATCCTCTTCTGATTCCAGGCCCACCACCATAGAACGCGCATTTTCGGCGAATACCTCGGCGTCTTCACTGTTCTTTGCGTCCATGAGTTCGGCGATATCAAAAGGCACCTTCACCCCGCGTACGGCTGCCGGTCGTTCGTAAATAGCGCCCATCCAGCGTGACAAATTATCCAGCCCTTCAATGGAAATGCCTGACCAGTTGTGGGTTCGCACCCAAGCCCAGTTCGCCATATCGGCGATACTGTAGTCATCGGCAAGGAACTCACTGTCGGCCAAACGGTTGTCCAGTACCTCGAACAAACGTCTGCCCTCACTCTGGTACCGGTCAATCGCCGGTTGGATTTTCTCCGGAAAGTAACGATAAAAGACATTGGCCTGTCCCATCATCGGGCCAATGCCCCCCATCTGGAACATCAACCACTGCATCACCCGGGACCTGCCCTTGGCGTCGGTCGGCAAGAACCGCCCACACTTTTCCGCCAGATAGACCATGATCGCACCGGTTTCAAAGATGGGAAAATCCCCTGCATCGGTATCGACAATGGCGGGTATCCGTCCATTGGGGCAAATACTCAAAAACGCAGGTTTCTTCTGCTCTCCGGATGTTAGGTCGACGGTATGAACATTGTAAGGAATTTCCATTTCCTCCAGGGCAATGGAGGCCTTGTAACCATTGGGCGTAGGTGCGGTATACAATTCAATCATATCTAGCTCCTCTAAAGGTCCATAAAATCGGGCGTATTGAAGACCCAGCTACGCTCTTCCACCCGCCGGCACATACGCCAGCCTGCAGGGGTCCGTCGGTATTCATCCACGTACCACAAGCCGATGAAATAGGTCTGGGTAGTCCCCTCGCCTATTGTCATTTCCATGGGGTTAAAACACATCACCCGTCCGGAGGCCGTGTCGCCATCCACTCGAATCTGAATATTGGCATTCAGGTGTTGGGAGTTAGGAAACAACTCGTTTGTTACTGCAGCCTTGAGAAAATTAACGGTCTCGTCCACATCGCCGACACTGCCGCCAAATACGCTGTAATCTATATGGGCGTCTTCGGTGAAAACAGTCTCTCGCAGCCGCTCAAAGTCTTTCTGGTCAATCAAATCCGCATAGTGATAACAGAGGTCCTGAATCTCAAACCTGTCTGATA
The DNA here is from genome assembly GCA_036960305.1 of Halioglobus sp. Lineage (GTDB taxonomy): Bacteria > Pseudomonadota > Gammaproteobacteria > Pseudomonadales > Halieaceae > JBALVT01. The sequence continues at coordinate 18,609 of JBALWA010000048.1, forward strand.
GTTCCTGTTGTGACAACATGCTAAAAACCTCCCGGTTTATTCATCCAGTTTAAAAACACGAATTGCGTTCTCTCGTAAAAACTTGGGCCACACTTCGTCTCGAAAAGGCACATCCGGCATTTCACTGAAAATTCGATCCAGTGATAAACCCATGGGAAAATAGCCGGCGTACATCACCTGATCGGCCCCGCGTTTATTGGCGAAATTTATGATGTCCTTGGGGTAATGCTTGGGTGCAAATGCGCTGGTCGAATAATAGAGGTTGGGGTACTTCAGCATCATCTTCCAGGCGAGCTCTGTCCAGGGTTCACAACCATGCCGGGTAACCACCTTCAGCTCGGGGAAAAACCACAGTACCTCATCCAGTAACTCCATCTTCTGCGGCCCCATTGGGACCCGCGGCCCCGGCACCCCCATACAGGGGCAAAATGGCAGATCCAGCTCCACCAGTTTTCCGTAGATGGGGTACCACTTTTTGTCGTTCACCGGTACCGGTGGGCAGATCATCGCCGGCGCAGCCGTAACCGCTTTGATACCAAACTCTTCATACATGGCAACAATGGTACGAACTTCCTCCATACCACGGTTGGCATTCGCTTCATAAGAGCCAAAAAACCGGTCCGGATGACGCCGTAATGCCTCCGCATGCACATCGCCAAATTTCCCCACCCCAATCATCGCCCGCTCAATATTGTGCTTGTCCATTTGCTCCAGGGTATAGGCGATATAATCGTCCTGCTTCTCGGCAACGGGGATGTCCTTGAACATATACTGGGCCGGCATGGTAAACATTTTATGGCTTTCTTCGTCCATAAGCATCGGCTTTATCCAGTCATAAAACTGACTGGTATCAAGGCCCGGCACCGACATCATCAGGTCGATTACTTTAATATCAGTCGGCATGGGCATACGAAAAACCTCTAAAATACATTAATAATCGATTTTAACTATTTGTTATTTAATGTTTATGTCTAAACTTGAATCGGCACGTCGTCCAAGGGTTCATGCCGCTTTTCGCGCTGCCGCAAAGCCAGTGTCTCGTCAATCGACTGGTAACGGTAATGCCCCAGCGTATCCACTTCCCTGGTCAATTGTCCACGCTGATGCAGGTAATTCAGGTGCGCTACACATTCACCCAGCGCCAGACCAATGTGGCTGGGATCCAGCTCGCGCTTGAAAAGCACCGGGAGCAACTCGTAAGCGGTGGGGTTCTTATCCACACAAGCCAGTTCGATTGCCAGCAAGTGCTCCTTATGATGCTCAATCAACACGCGTAAACGTTCATGCAAGCCATAAAAAGGCGTGTTGTGAGCGGGTAGTACCAGGGCATCGGCGGGAAGCGTCTCGAGGAAGTGTTCATGAGACTCTAACCAATCTTTCAACGGATTGGCCTCGGGCTCACTGCCCGTGACACTGACATTGGATGTGATTCTGGGAATGACCTGATCACCGGACAGGAGCACATTGTGCGCCTCACTGTAGAGGCAGGCATGTTCGGGCGAATGCCCACTGCCCACTACTATGTGCCACCGATTGCCATTGATGGTGAGCGTGTCCCCTTCACATAGACGCCTAAAAGCGTTGGGCATGGGCGTAATGATCGAACCAAAGCCGCCAAAATTTTGCTTGTACTTTTCGATCTGCTCTTCATTGAAGCCCGAGCGTTGCAGGTACTCGGCAGAGGTCCAGCTGAAGTCCGATTTTTCCATGGCGCTGAAAGAGCGACCGCTAAAATATTCACCTCGACTCATGTACAGGGGCACACGCCACTTCTCACATAGCCACCCTGCCATCCCAATGTGATCAGGATGCATGTGCGTGCAGACTACCGCCTTAACAGGCTTGCCCTTCAATTCATTGGCAAAAATGGTCTCCCATAATTCCTGCGTGGGGCCCAGCGACATGCCGGTATCAACGATCCACCAGCCATCACTGTCCTCGATCAGATAAAGATTGATATGATTCAGGGCCATGGGCAAAGGCATCTGTAACCAGAGCAAGCCGGGCTGAATTTCAATGGTGGTGCCAGGTGCTGGCACCTCGTCATACGGGTAACGGAGCATTAGCCTAGCCTCAGTGGAAGTTCGCGGTGGCGCTGCCCCGTCGCCGCAAAGATTGCGTTGGCCAATGCGGGGGCCGCGGGCGGTGTTCCGGGTTCGCCGACACCCGTGGGATGTGCATCACTATCCAATATCAAAACCTCGACTTCGGGCATCTCATTATGACGCAGTAGTGGATAATCATGAAAGTTGCCCTGTTGAACAGCGCCGTCTTGTACGGTTATTTCGCCGTGAAGCGCAGCCGTCAGTGCGAACACGATTCCGCCCTCCATCTGGTCTCTTACAATATCGGGGTTAACCACCTGGCCACAGTCGACGGCGCAAAAAAAGCGTTCGAGCTTTGGCTTCCCATCGAGCAGAGAGACCTCGGCGATTTCCGCTACAACGCTGTCAAAGGACTCGTGCAGAGCAACACCCTGGTAATGCCCTTCGCTGGCTTTACCCCAACCGGCTAGCTCTGCGACAGCGCTGAGCACACGGTGGTGCCGGCCATCGGGTGCAAGATGACGCAATCGAAAAGCGACTGGATCCAGCTCCGATTGATGGGCCAGTTCATCAATAAAACTTTCGACCACAAATGCGGTATGGCTATGGCCAACAGAGCGCCAATAGCCGACAGGTATGGGTGTCTGGAAATTACTGAACTGCACGTCGACACCATCAAACTCATAGGGTATCTCCTTGGCACCCTCCACAGCGGCGGGCCCAGTACGTGCTATCCAGTCGCCGGCAAATCTTGGGATGGCGTCAGGCACCCAGGCAGGAATTATCGCAACGGAAAATTGGGGAACAATCTGCTGGTAAAGACTCGGGCCCACAACGCGGTGTTGCCACTGACTCACATCTCCATTGGGGGCAACAGTCGCCTGTAATCTTCCAGCCATGGCTGGCCGGTAGAAATCGTGCCGGGTGTCATCCTCCCGGCTCCAGATCACTTTAACAGGACGTTTTAGCTTCGCCGAAATGGCTACGGCTTCCAACACGGTGTCCGGGGCTATCCGGCGCCCGAAGCCGCCGCCAAGTAGCTGGTTGTGTATATGGACCGACTCGGAAGGCATTCCAAGCAAACGAGCCGTTGCGGCTTTGGATATATCGGGAGATTGTGAACCCACCCAAACATCACAGGAAGTATCTTGTACCCAGGCAGTGGCATTCTGAGGTTCCATCGTAGCATGCGCAAGAAAAGGGAGATGATAACTGGCCTCAAGTTGTTTTCCTGGAACCGGTGATGAGCGCGGCGCATCTTTGCGAACAGAACGAAACTTTGCCTGGTCAAAGGCCTGGTCCATGGCCTGGCGAATGTCCTCACTACTTTGCAACACCCCCTCGGGTGCGTCGAAACGCGCCTTTACTTTTTCACCGGCCTTACGAGCAGGCCAATAACCCTCCGCGACAACGGCGACACCTTCGTCAATTGCAAATATGTCGATGACACCAGGGTGACCGCGGGCCTCCTCCGCATCAAAGTCCAGTAATTTTCCACCGAAGTGCGGGCAGTGAAGAACGATGGCGACGGCACAATTATCAGGCTGGGCATCAATGCCAAAGCGCGCTGTGCCATCTGATTTGGATTGAGAGTCCACCCGTTTTTCGTAACGACCAATGAGCTTAAACTGATCCCGGGTCTTCAGGCTCACGCGCTCTGGCACTGAAAGTGTTCGAGCCGTGCGAACAAGCGCACCATAGGTCGCGTGGTAACTCCCGTCAGTGGAAGTAATGGCGCCATTTTCTGCCGAGAGTTGTGCCTGATCTTGCCCTGAGTCAATTGAAGCCGCTTGCAGCAGGGTTTCCCTGGCCGTCGCGCCAACCTGCCGCAAAATATCATAGCTGCCGGTGATGGAATTGCTACCGCCCGTTATCTGGAGGCCATAATCGGGATCATTGTAAGCCGGGTGAACCGGGGCCATCTCATACCGAACTCGTGCCGGGTCGACCTCCAGCTCTTCGGCAATCAGGGTCACGATGCCGGTCACGACACCCTGCCCCATTTCGGCTTTGTGGATCTGTACCAATACCTCACCCGTCTCGTCAATACTGAGGAAGGCACTGGGCTGAAAGCTACCCTCCGAGACGGAAACCAGGGGTTGCTCACTGCAACCGCTGAGGTTAAAACCAAGCGTCAAGGCGCCACCGGCTACCGAGACATTACGAATAAACTGACGACGGGATAGACTCATTCTTCACCCTCCGGGTTGGCAGGGTCGAAGATCTGTGCCGTCGACACCGTGTCGGGCGTGATGACGGAACGAACGGCGCGTCGAATCTTGTTGTAGGTACCGCAGCGACAGATATTTCCTGCCATGGCATTGCGAACTTCATCGTCCGTGGGCGATGGGTTGGCTTCCAATAATGCGACCGCTGACATTATCTGACCTGATTGGCAGTAGCCGCATTGAGGAACATTGTGCTCAACCCAGGCTTTCTGCAAAGGATGCTCACCACCTAGAGATTCGATGGTAGTGACAGTTTTTCCCGCAACAGCCGCGATGGGCAGCGTACAACTGCGCACAGCAATCCCATCAAGATGAACAGTACAGGCCCCGCACAGCCCCATGCCACAGCCGAACTTGGTCCCGGTCATGGCAAGATTGTCTCGCAAGGCCCATAACAGGGGTGTGTCCGCTTCTATGTCCAGGTGTTGAGGACTACCATTTAGTTCAAATTCGATCATGGCGATTCCTAAAGGCCCAGTTCCTTAACCAGATCCATCACGTCGTCGTGATGAGACTTGGTCTTCACCTTGTTCATAACGTGCTTGAGTCGGCCGTCCTTGCCAATAAGGAAGGTAGTGCGTAAAACGCCCATAAACTCACGGCCCATAAATTTCTTAAGATCCCAACAGCCATACTTCTCCGTGATCGCGTGATCCTCATCTGAAAGCAAGGTGAAATTCAGGTCCTGTTTTTCCATAAACCTCCCCAATCGCGGAAACGGGTCTGGGCTAACCCCCAGCACCACGGTATCCAGTTTTGCCAGGGCCTTTTTACTGTCGCGTATACCGCAGGCTTGCACGGTGCAGCCCGGAGTCATGGCTTTGGGATAAAAATAGAGCGCCACATTGCTGTTGCCGCGAAACTGTTTGAGAGAGACCTTGTCTCCATTTTGATCTAACAGGGTAAAAGCCGGAGCCAGATTACCTATCTTCGGAAATGCCATCGCTATTGTTCCTTTTCGGGTTCAGTTGTTTCCTGGGTGTTTTCGATTGCCGGTGTCTCTTCGTCTACGTCTAACACCGACAGGGGAAGCTTTTTCTTCGTCCGGGCGCCCAAATCCTGCAATTGCTGTACCCGCTTGACCATATTGCCACGACCTGTGCTAAGGCGTTTATGGGTCTGGTCAAAGGAGTCGCGCGCTTTGTCCAGGTTGCGACCCACCTCATCCAAAGACTCTACGATGAGGCTGAACTGGTCAAAGATCCCGCCGGCCTGTGCCGCAATTTTTTCAGCATTGCGATTCTGGTGTTCATACCGCCAGATAGTCTGAATGGTTCGCAGGGTCGCAAGCAAGGTCGTGGGGCTCACGACGATCACCTGTTTATCATAAGCTTTTTTGAACATGCCCGGATCGGCATCAAACGCCGCTATAAAAGCGGATTCGATAGGGATGAACAACAAAACAAAATCCAGAGAACGTATGCCCTCCAGCTTCTCATACTCTTTGACGGATAAACCGTTGATATGGTTGGCCACCGCTGAGACATGGCGCTGCAGGAAATTGTTTTTGTCTTCCTCGTTCTCAGCGTTGATGTATTGTTCATAATCAACCAAGGAGACCTTTGAGTCGACCACCACGTCCTTGCTGTCCGGCAAACGGATAATCACATCGGGCAGGCGGCGACTGCCATCCTCCGCTTGCAATGAAACTTGGGTTTCGTACTCGGTTCCCTTGCGCAGGCCGGACTGCTCAAGCACCCGTTCCAGCACGACTTCGCCCCAGTTGCCCTGGGTCTTCTTGTCGCCCTTTAACGCCCTGGTAAGATTGACCGCATCTTCGGACATCTGGGTATTGAGTTTCTTTAATTGCTCCAGCTCGGTGCGAAGAGAAACACGATCACGAGTTTCCTTGTCGTACACATCCTCCACTTTCTTTCGAAAGTCGGTGAGCTGGGTTTTTAGTGGGCCAAGAGTCGTCTCCAGAGAGGACTTGTTATTCTTGACCATACGCTCACTTTTCTCTTCGAAGATACGATTGGCCAACTCGTTAAATTCGGTCTTCATCTGTTCACGCGCCGCTTGCAATAGCTGGATTTTTTCCTCGGCCGAACGCAGGGATTCGCGACTGCGCTCCTCTAGCCTGGCATCTTCTTCACGAAGCTGAAGATAACGCTCCTGCAGTATCTTCAGCTCATCTACGGTGTCCAGCTGCTCCTCGCGAGCACGCTCCAATTCAGCGGTCGTCTGCTCAAGTCGAGTACCCAGCTCAGTAATCGATTGGGCTTGCAAGGAAATCCTGCCATTGCCGCGGATAAACACTATCAGGGCCAGCAGGACAAAAAAGCCGGTGGTACCGGCGAGGATATAAATGAGTAACTGGGGATCAGGCACGGCGTGGCTTATACTCGATGGCGGATACACGCACAGGAAATTTTCCATCCCGGGTATCAGAGAAAAATTCTTTCAGGGTTTCGCGTACTACCGGGAAGGCGATTTCGTCCCAGGGAATCTCCTGCTCGCTGTACAGCTCCGTCTCGAGGCTTTCCGGGCCGACACCATAGACGCCATTGTCGACATCACAGCGGTAAAACATATAAACCTGGCTGATATAGGGAACATCAAACACTCGGTACAGTTCGAGATTACTGACTCTCGCCTCGGCCTCCTCCCAGGTCTCTCGCGCTGCCCCCTGAGGTGTAGTTTCTCCGTTTTCCATAAACCCCGCTGGCAAGGTCCAGTAACCCTTGCGCGGCTCGATGGCACGCTTGCAAAGCAGCACTTTATCGCCGTATACGGGCACGCAGCCTACAATAACCCTGGGGTTGATGTAGTGGATCACCTCACAGTGGGTGCAGACAAAGCGTTCTCTATCATCGCCCTGCGGTATTTGCAGGGCGACAGAGTTACCGCAACTGGTACAAAACTTCATAGGGACACTACCCATGCCAAATCAAGTCGCCCAGTATAAAGCCTTATCAGACCTGTCGCACCAAATGATGCAGAACCTAGTGAAGTTCGTGATAACCGCCGGAGAAGAACAGAAGAGGCTCACCTGTTGGCCGAGAGACCATGTTAAGCACACGACCCACGATAATGAGGTGATCTCCCCCGGCGTGCGTGGCATCCAATTCACATTCAAACGTAACCAGGGCGTCACGAATCACGGGGGAACCATATTTGCCCACCCGATAGTGATCATGATCTAACAGGTGATCACCCTTGCGGGCATATTGGTTGGAAAGGTCCTGCTGCTCCTTCGCCAACACATTGATGGCGAAATGGCGCGGCGTTGCGAACTCGTCATAGACATCGGAGTTATTCTGCAGGCTCCACAACACCAACGGTGGTTCAAGTGAGACCGAGGAGAAGGAGTTGGCTGTCATGCCCAGGGCTCGCTGGTCATCAGTCGTGGTAGTTATTACACAAACACCGGTAGCAAAGCGCCCCAGCGCATTTCTCATATCACGACCGTCAAAACTCATACTGTTGTACTCCTTGGATTAGACAATTCTATCATTCTACTATTGGACCTCAGCCGGACCCGCGATCGCATCCCCTATTCGGGCTAGATATAACAAGCACCCTACCAGCGGTCGGCTCGACTACGGTCGCCTTCCCGCGCATCGACCCAACAATCCCCCTCTGGTCCACGCTCTTTCTTCCAAAAGGGCGCCCGGGTCTTCAGGTAATCCATGACGAATTCACAAGCACTGAACGCTGCCTCTCTGTGCATGGAGCTTATACCCACCCAAACTATAGGGTCTCCCGGCTGAAGCAAGCCCACCCGGTGCACGACGCCTGCTGCCAGCACGGGCCACCTGTCACAAGCTTCGTGCAAGATGTCGCCAATGCTCTTCTCTGTCATGCCGGGGTAGTGCTCCAGTTCCAAACTATTCACTGAGCGGTCATCATTGTTCACACGAACATAGCCGGTAAAGGTGGCGACAGCCCCTTCCTGGTGGCTCTCCCTGAGTAAGCTTTGCTGTAGCGCCGCGATATCAAACTCGGCTTCCTGAATCACAACCGATAAGGGGATGGGCGTATCCACATTCATTTTATCCACCGGTTACCGGTGGAAAAAAAGCCACCTCGTCGCCATCGTTTAGTACGGCACTTTCATCAACCACGGTGTGATTGACCGCCAGGATAATATTTTCTTCCGACAGGACCTCCTCCCATTTTGGCCCTTTCAGCTCAGTCAATTGAAAACGCAGCCCAGCAAAACTGGAAAGGGCATCGTCCCAGGGTAACTGTAGGCTGGCACAGCCCAACTGCTCTTTGACGCGTGCAAAAAAGACCACGTTCAACATCAGCTGAGTCCGCCATCTTTTTGCCAGTGCCCTGATTTTCCGCCCTGTTTTTCCAGTAGCCCGATATTCTGAATTTCCATACCCCTATCGACCGCCTTGCACATATCGTAGATCGTGAGTGCTGCAACCGATACCGCGGTCAATGCTTCCATCTCTACACCGGTCTGGCCGGACACTTTACAGATGGCTTCGATATGCACGCAGCTGGCCGCCTGGTCAGCGCGAAAGCTCACCTCGACAGACGTCAGCATCAGTGGGTGACACAGGGGAATCAGATCGGAGCATTTTTTGGCGCCCTGGATACCCGCAATACGGGCCACAGCAAGCACATCACCCTTTTTGTGGCTACCCGCCTCAAGCAGGCGCAGGGTTTCCGGCAACATCTGGATTTGCCCCCCGGCCACGGCGACCCGGCCTGTCACAGCCTTTTCGCCCACATCGACCATACGTGCGGCTCCACTTTTGTCCAGGTGAGTCAATTCAGCCATAAAGTCTTCCAGCAGTTGTTATTCAGCTGCGTGAGTCTATCGAAAGTATAGGGAAATTGACAAAACTATTGATCGCTGAAGTCAGATATATTGGCCGCTAAATACGGTTGCTGCTGACTCGCAATGTCGTACAGTGTATGGCTCAATCAAGGGAGAACGAAAATGGCTAAACTTTCACTGGGCTTGCAACTGGGCTACTGGGGTGCTTTTTATCCACCCGTGCACATTGACCTGGCTAAGGAGGCTGAGAGCCTGGGCTATGACTCCGTCTGGTGCGCGGAATCCTGGGGCAATGACTGTTTCACCCCGCTTGCGTGGATTGGTGCCAACACATCGACAATACGGCTGGGCACCTCAGTAGCGCAAATTTCGGCTAGAACCCCCGCCTCCTGTGCCATGTCCACACTTGCCCTGGACCATATGTCCGGTGGTCGAATGATCCTGGGACTGGGCGTCTCCGGTCCACAGGTTGTCGAGGGCTGGTATGGCCAACCCTACTCCAAACCGGTCACGCGAACCCGGGAGTATGTCGACATCATCCGTCAGATTCTCGCCAGAGAGGGGCCCGTAACAAGTGACGGGGAGTTCTACCCCTTACCTTACAATGGCCCGGGCTCCTGGGGTATGGGAAAGCCCCTGAAACCGATTACCCATCCCCTGCGGGCAGACGTCCCCATCTTCATCGGTGCCGAAGGGCCAAAGAATGTGACCCAGACCGTTGAAATAGCCGATGGCTGGCTACCACTTTACTACTCACCCTACCGCCCCGAGGTTTATGCCGACCAACTGGTAGGCGCCAAGCCGGATTTTGAAATCGCCGCTCTCACCCTGGTCAATATCAACGACAATCTTCAGGACGCGTTGTATCCGGTTAAAGCGATGCTGGGCTTCTACGTGGGCGGTATGGGCGCTGCGAAGCGCAACTTCCACAAAGAACTGATGGCTCGCATGGGCTTTGCCGATGAGGCACAGGAAGTACAGGACCTGTTTATGGCAGGAAATAAGGATGCCGCTATCGCCGCGGTACCCGATCAGTTTGCCGATGAAATATCACTCTCTGGCCCCAAGGACCGGATCAGGGAAAAGATAAAGGACTGGGAAGACTCTCCGGTCACCTCACTGCTGGTCAATGGTGATGCCGCGCTGCTTAGGGACATGGCTGAGATGGTACTTTAAGCCAGAGCCTGACTGGGCGTTACTAATGGGCTGATTTCGGTGTCGTGAACTGATACAGCCCATCATCTTTATTTATAGCCCCTGCCCACTCCACCCTAAGGTTTTAATATATCATTATTAATCATAAGCTTAGGGTTTATAGTTAATGTAGATGCCCCCTTTATTATAATGAGTTTGTAGCCAGCTATCACTATGCTTTAAAGTGCCCTATAGGATTCGGCAGCAATCGCCGACTAACGGAACCGGAGCACAGAGGCCATGAAATTCAGCCGCGCCAGCGATCGCATGGCAGTAGACAGCTCAGCGCTATGGGGAGTCCACGACAAAGCCTGCGCCCTGCAGGCCGCAGGTGAAGACGTTATCCTGTTCTCGATAGGTGACCCCGACCTTCCTACCCTGGACTTTATCGTCGACCATGCCGTTGCCAGTCTTAAATCCGGTCGCACACATTACTCTCCCGGCGCGGGGGAACCCGAATTGCGGCAGGCCATCGCCGACCTCGAAACCGGGGCCAGCGGCAAGACCACGCACATCGACCAGATAGTGGTACATCCGGGTGGCACAAATGCCATTTTCACCACTCTCTCCTGCTTTTTGGATGAAGGCGACGAGATTGTAATCCCCTCACCTATGTATGTGGGCTATCAAGGCCTGCTGGGTGCAATTGGCGCCGAGGTAGTTTACGTACCACTAGACACCGCTAACAACTTCTCCCTGGACGTGGAGGCCATCAGGCGGGCGTTTACACCGGCCACCCGGGTCTTATTTGTCAATACGCCGGGGAATCCAGCGGGCAATATGATTTCTGAATCGCAGTTGCGTGAGCTGGCGGCATTTTGCCTGGAACGCAAGGTCTGGATAGTCTGCGATGAGGTCTACTCAATGATCACGTTCGGCCAGAAGCATATCTCCTTGCTGAATGCAGCCGCCACGCTTGAGAATGTCGTTGTGATCGATGCCCTGTCAAAGTCCCACGCCATGACCGGGTGGCGCATGGGTTGGACCGTCTCCTCCGCTGAGACTGCGCGCCGTATCCTGGATTTCGGTTCGGGTTCCGTGTTCGGCTGCTGTCAGTTCGTACAGGATGCCGCCGCCTTTGCGCTTAACAATGATGAGGAGTACACCCGGGCCATTGCGGATGAGTACCGCGTTCGCAGAAACTATGCACTGGAACGCATAAGCGCTATACCGGGGCTCAGTGCCGGCACGCCGGACGCGGGGATGTTTGTCATGATGAATGTTGAAGAGGTGGAAACCGATGGACTGGCCTTTGCCACTGCACTGCTCGAACACGGCGGTGTATCCGTACTGCCCGGCGAGGCATTCGGCGACATCACCCGCCACTTCGTACGGCTGTCGCTAACCCACCCCGTGCACATCATGAGCAAGGCATTTGATCGAATCGAACGCTACGTAGCGACTCTGGAATAGGAGCCCGAAATGGCCACATGTGGTGAGGTATTGGTGAAATTGCTTGAGTCCTACGGGGTCGATACTGTGTTCGGTATTCCCGGGGTACACAGCATCGAGCTTTATCGCGGTTTACCGGACACCCGGATACGCCACATTACTCCCCGCCATGAACAGGGGGCCGGGTTTATGGCCGATGGTTATGCGCGAGTCAGCGGAAAACCCGGGGTGTGCCTCATTATCACAGGCCCCGGCATGACGAATATTGCCACAGCCATGGGGCAGGCCCTCGCTGATTCGATACCCATGCTGGTGATCTCTTCGGTCAACCACAGCCACCAACTCGGCCTGGGCGAAGGCCGTCTGCACGAGATGCCCAATCAGCGCAATATGATGAGCGGCGTCTCGGTGTTCAGTCATACGCTACTGAGGACTGATGAGTTACCGCAAATATTGGCCCGAGCGTTTACCGTCTTTGCCAGCGGGCGCCCCGGTCCGGTCCACATAGAGATCCCTATCGATGTGATCACTGCAACAGCCGACCACCTGGACGCGGTCGCCTACGACCTACCCGGTCCTCCCGGCCCCGCCCCAGAATCCCTAAAACGCGCCGTGCCACTTCTTGCAAAAGCCAAACGCCCCTTGATAGCGATTGGCGGGGGTTGCATTGCTGCCAGCGAAGAAGTCATCGCTCTGGCGGAGACCCTGGGTGCACCGGTGGTAAATACTGTGAACGCCAAAGGCGTTATTCCCTATAGCCATCCACTCGCAGTGGGCGGGTCGGGTTCCAGTGCCGCTGTTCGCAAGGAGTTTACGCAGTCCGATGTCGTATTAGCCGTCGGTACTGAATTCAGCGAAACCGACTATGATTTTTTCTTTACCGGGCCAGTAAGCGTTGCCGGAAAGCTCATCCGAGTGGATATTGACCCCCGGCAATTGAGTCGTAATATAAAGTCTGATGTGGCGATACACAGCGATGCCGGACTGGCACTGCAGGCATTAAATGAAGCCCTGGCGCCGGTAGTTAAAGCCTCCTCTGAAGGCAAGAATCGAGCCGCCCGCCTGCGATCTACACTGACGGATCAACGGGATGGTAAATATGCCGCGTTTTTTGAGAGCCTCCGTGAGGCATTACCCGATGTCATCATTGCAGGGGACTCCACACAACCAACCTACTATGCCTGGATAAATTACGAGACGGAATGTGCACGTCGCTATTTTCACTCCGCAAGCGGCTTCGGGACATTAGGTTATGCGATTCCCGCCGCGATTGGTGCTAAACTTGGGCGGCCTGACCTTCCCGTTATCGGACTGATTGGGGACGGTGCCTCGCAATTCACCATCGGCGAGCTGGCTAGCGCAGTAGAAGCACAACTTCCCGTTATTTTTATCCTGTGGAACAATAGCGGCTACGGTGAAATCAAACGCTTCATGGAGGACGGGAACATTACGCCCATAGGCGTAGACATCTATACGCCGGACTTTATCGGCCTGGGACGCGCATTCGGTTGCGCCGTTGCGGCAGTGAGCAATACCGATGAACTGGAGGCAGAGTTACTCGCAGCCAACCAGAGAAAAGCACCCACCCTGATTGAAGTTCGGCAGGATGATTTCGTCGATGGCTCCCCCATGCCCTGAACACTGTGCCTGTGACCGACGGACTCAACAATTAGTAGAAAGGAAATATAAGTCTAAAATGGACAATTCAACGACCGATTGGGCATGGCCCTGGTGGACAGTGCTCGTAGTGATCAACGCTGCGAACTTGCTGATTTGCCTCTATCTATACTCAAGATCCGCCAGATCGGATGCGCTCCACACCGGCAACTATCGAAAGTACATGAGAACGCTTGGCCTGATTTTCATTATGGTAGCAGCCTATCGCTCCGTCTTTGTCTCCAGTTATCTCGAACAACTGGCCTGGTTCGATACTCTTGCCAACAGTTCGCTTTTGATTCGGTTTTTTGCCTTTTTCGCGGAGCTTTCTTTTGCCGGGCTCTTTATGTTCGCCCTGTTACAGATTAACCGGGATATCCCGGTATCCGAGGACGCCAAAGCCAACGGTTTCACATCATTTTTGTACTCAAAAACACCTTTCGTCCTTTTTGGCTGTATTTTTATGGCCCAATTCTTTGCTACCACCGCACTCATTACCAAGTTTGAGTTGTTTTTTGCCATAGAGGAGAGCCTATGGGCGCTGGCCTTCCTTGCTGTGACGCCATTGGCCCTGAACCAACTGCAGCGTGTGAAGACAATGCAAGACTCAGTATCAGTCGCGCGACTAAAAATGCTCAGAGTATTTACGCTGATTACTGCAAGCTGGTGTGTGCTCTATTGCAGCTACGCACTCGTTTATCATCTACCTATCGAATTGTGGCCACACGTTATTGCAGATTTGCAATCGGGTACTGTCGTAATAAAAACGGGGACTAGCGCCATAAGGGATGCATTTTTGGTGGTCAATGAAACCAAAGATTTCAATGCCTGGGGCGGCATGGGGTTTCTCATATGGCATTCAGGCTATTTCAGCATTTGTGGCTGGATCGTGCTGTTCCTGATGAGTGGACCGAGAATGTTGCGCGAAGATGAAAGGTGGCTCTGATTCCCTCTTCGCGCCTATTGCTTCTGTGCTGAATCTATCGTGCAAGCTGGCTATCGAAAAACCTGGCGATAACATCAAATACCTGGCGTGACTCGGGTAAACCGGTGTCCGAAAAGAAGTAGTGGCTTAATCCCTCGAAAACATGAAGCTCAGAGCTCGCTCCCGCGCCTACCAGCCGCTGGTGGCTTGCCACCGCTGAACTCAGGGCCATATCACGGGTACTGGTAATAATCAGAGAGGGCGGGAAGCGAGCCAGCAGTCCCGGGTGATCGATCTGCGCTACAAGAGGATCATCCCAACTGGCATTCTCAAAGTACGCCAATTCCGAGCTACCCAGGTTGGTGCCCAGGGTATCGCTTATCAGGGCCGCATCGCCCACCATAAAATAACCCACGCCCGAACAGAAAATCCCGATCGCTCCCGGTTGTGGCAGATCATGGCTGTCGAACCAGGCCACCGACTGAGCCGTTAAAGGACCGCTTTAATCATGAAATCTAATCCCCGTTTGTCCTGAATTAACCCGTAAGTTGGGCAATTGCATTTTGATGTTGTGATATTAAGCCGGCGAGGGCCTCCTCGGCCCGTTGCTTGGCATTTGAAAACCCCCCCTCTCCGACGGCCTCCACCACTTCGTAATAGCACTTAACCTTGGGCTCGGTACCCGAGGGCCTCACAATCACCCTGGCCTGGTTGGCCAGTCGATAAATCAGTACATCACTGGCCGGAAAATCAAGGGGTTCTGTACGGCCATCGCTATATCGCCGATGGCCCGCGCTGAGGTCATCCACCGACAACACCGCACTGTCGGCGATTGCCTCAGGGGGCGACTCCCTGAGCAGCTCACCAATAGACGCGGCACCTGGCTGCAGGGCAATACTCCGTTGGCCCGTGAGGTAAATACCGTGGCGACGATAAATCTCCTCGAGCTTATCAAGCACTGACAGGCCCTGGATGGCAAGTGCCTCCGTCATCTGGACAAACGCCAGAAGCGCTGACAAGCCGTCTTTATCGCGTACCTGGCGCCCCGTTGCATAACCGAGCGCCTCTTCGTAGGCAAACAAGAACTGGTGATTACCGTTTTCGTCCTCCTGTGCCAGCGCAACATTAGCCAACCATTTAAATCCGGTAAGCGTGGTAAAGTATTGAGCACCCGCTGCCTCAGCAATTCTACCCAGCAGGCTCGACGAGACAATTGTGGTACAAACAATCGGTACAAAATCGAGGTCTTTTTCCAGCAGATAGTTCGCCAGTAGTACCCCAAGCATATCGCCGGTGAGCATCTGGTAGTCACCAGTTGGTGTTCGAACAGCAACCGCAAGGCGATCGGCGTCCGGGTCATTGGCGCAGGCCAGCGTAGCCCCGTGTGACTGTGCCAGCGCAACGACAGCATCCATTGCACCGGGTTCTTCGGGGTTGGGGAAGTTGACGGTGGGAAAATTCCCATCGGGCTCCCGCTGGGACGCCACGCTATAGACCGCCTCGAAGCCAGCCTCTCTCAGTAAAGTCTCGGCGATTTCTGCGCCCACACCGTGCATGGCAGTGTAAGCCACGCTGGTGTTATGGCTGCCAGGCGCCGTGCGGTGTAGGTGGCTGGCTTGTATGGTGTTGATGTAGCTTCGATAAAATTCAGGCCCAAGCACGACAATCTTGCCCGCAGCCCTGCCCTCCTCGAAATCCATCCAGGGAATATCTTCCTGCGCCGCAACATCGATTGCTGCAGCAATGCCAACATCGTGCGGCGGGATAATCTGTGCGCCATTTTCCCAGTAGACCTTATAGCCATTGTATTGCGGCGGGTTGTGACTGGCGGTAACCACAACGCCGGCAGCAGTCCCCATCTCAATAACGCCAAAAGCGGCAACCGGCGTGGCTGCGACATCGGGTGTCAGGTAAGCCGTAATACCAAGCCCGGCAAATACACAAGCAGCGTCTCTGGCAAACTGACGGGAGTCCAGACGCCCATCGTAGGCGACAACAACCCCTCGCCCCGCAGCGTTCACGACATTGTCCAGCAGGTAGCTACCGAGACCCGCTGAGGTTTCGCGAATCACCAGGCGATTCATCATTCCGGGGCCAGCCCCGACAACACCGCGCAGACCCGCGGTGCCAAAAGCCAGTCTTGCGCCAAAGCGCAGAGCCAACTCGTCTTTGTTGCCGGCGTCCACCAGCGTCTGCAGTTCCTTCCTTGTCAACGGGTCAGGGTCTCTTGCCAACCAGTCCTGCACGATAGTATTCATTGCTATAACCTCACTCCGTAACGGCTTTCAGGGCAGTATTTAGGCCGCTATTCATAACACTTTGATATATACGGCTAAAACTGTGGGTAGAAGTGCTACGCACACTAATATTCAAACCCCGGGCATTCGCCTTACATAGGATTATAGCTACTATGAGATATAAGGATAGATGTGACGCTGCTCAAGAAGGGTTACCCCTATACGCACAACGGCCATTTTGACTATACCGAGTCGATAGATATACTTATCCCATACTCTGAGATAGGCTGCTAATAAAATTAGTTGCTTGAGGGCGACATCGGCGGAGAGATTAGAATGATGCCAATGAAAATACTAAAGAAATTGGCTTCGCCGATAACATCTCGCTATATAGCTAACGCAACGATTGTCGAGGGTATACTAAAAGGCACAGACAAGCCTTTCCGGTGTCTGTTTGTCGAAAATTTGGCCAGGACGAACTATGAAGAATATATCGTCCCACGAACTTACTCAACGCCTCCCCAGGTTGTGAAAAGATGGAGGATATGGCTACCGAACCTGAAAAGAGTGCTTGAAAAATATTCAGATACTATCGACGTTGGCGTCGCGGTTCTTCCCGATAAGTGTGAAAGGCATTTCCAAGGAAAATATGCTTTCAAAGGCGGTCCAATTGTCAGGCAGATTATTGATACTTCTGGGACATGGGAAAATATATTCGGGTCCTTTCGTTCGGGGAAGAAACAGTTTTCGAATAAGGTTGAGAGAAAACTTGGATTGACTCATCAGATTTCGAAAGACCTGGAGGATTTTGAGCTGTTCTATTATCGAATGTTCGTGCCCCACATTAAGAGTCAATTTGACACACTTGCCCATATAGATTCATACAACGACATGAGGAAGTACTTTCTCCGGGGCTTTCTGCTCTTCGTTGTGGCGGATGGGATCAAAATGGCTGGAGCCCTGTGTGTAATAGAGAATAGATCGTTAATGTTTAGGAGAACAGGACTTCTCGATGGGAACGAAGAGTTTAAGAAGCGAGGCGCCCAGCTAGCGCTTTATCATTTCATGATCCACTACGCTTTCGACAATGGACTCACAAGTGTCAATACTATGGAAAGCCGCTCTTTATTAAATGACGGAGTTTACGCGAACAAGCGTGAATGGGGAGCCGCCGTATTCCCTGTTAATGATGCTCGGACATCTGTTTATTATTTCATAACCAACAAAACATCCGAAGTTCCAACTTTCTTTGCAAATAATCCAGCCATTATTAACGGCGAAGATGGCCTTTATGGGCTTACCGGGTGGCCAATACGGTGCAAGAATACTGTGCTGGACAAAAAGGAACTATCAAAAAAATATTATTCTCCCGGCCTCAAGGGAATGATATTACTGGCGCCAGATGGGGATAGAACGACAGTAAGATTTAATGAAGTGGAAACACAAGGCCTGACGACGTACATTAACTAATAACAGCTTTCAGGGCCATGGTAATCATCTCATCGAGAGACAGTTGTCGCTCTTCCGAGGACAGTGCTGCTCCAGTGCGAATGTGATCGGTGACGGTGCAGATTGCGAGCGCTTTGGCACCAAATTCTACGGCGGTGCTATAAACCCCCGCCGCCTCCATTTCCACGCCAAGAATATTGTACTGCTCCATCACATCGAACATGGCGACGTCCGGTGTGTAGAACAGGTCGGCGGAAAAAATATTGCCGACCTTGACGTTCAGGTTCATCCCGCGGGCGGCATTCACCGCCTTTTCCAACAAACCAAAGTCAGCAATGGCAGCATAATCATAGCCCCCAAACCGAATCCGGTTGACGTTTGAGTCCGTCGACGCGCCCATGCCAATAACCACATCCCTGAGTTCGACATTGCTGCTTACCGCACCGCAGCTGCCAATACGCACAATTTCCTTCACACCGTATTCGGTGATAAGTTCCTTGGCGTAGATAGACGCAGACGGAATACCCATTCCACTGCCCATCACAGAGATACGCTTACCCTGGTATTCACCGGTATATCCCAGAATATTCCTGACATCCGTGACTTGCTGTGCCCCTTCAAAGAACTTCTCTGCGATGTATTTCGCTCGCAAGGGATCGCCCGGAAAAAGCACGGTGTCGGCGAAAGCGCCAGCGTCTGCATTGATATGAATAGAACCCATTGCTGATCTCCTTGTTGGCAAAAATGCCAGTCTATTAATCGTAACTGTCTTCGAATACCTTGAACCGTTCCTCCAGATCCCACTGCATGCGGGCCTTCTCGCTGCCATTAAGGAATGTCTGACAGGCAGTTGAAAGATCACGGAACACCTTGTCCCGGCCGCAGGCTTTCACCCGCTTGACTGCGGGCACATCGACAAAAAGGCTGTCCCCGGGAAGAAAGCTGTAGGCCAGGGCGTTGCGCGAGAGCTCCTTTAGATCATCGTAGCTCAAATCATAGGATTGTGTCGCGCGCTGGTATTCATGTGTTAAATCGATTCTGGACACACCTTCATCGTCCGTAGAGAGAGCGAGCGGCACACC
>JBALWA010000049.1:0-36970 GCA_036960305.1 Halioglobus sp.
CGATTGAAACGCAATGGAGTTTGATTGCGGCCATGTCCATACTGTATTGCTGGGGTGAGCTATTTGAATCAATCGGCAGCGCGGCGGGAATGGATGCGGTACACCCATTTCAGTCGAGGTCAATGTTGCCTGTCGCCTATGCTTTGCCCTATAACTACAAATTCGATAAGGGCGTTGCAAAGCCCGTATTGCGGGGGCTGGCGGCCGACAAATATTCCTACGATTTTGCCTACCGCCCCAAAAAGATGTTCACATCGCCTATGGGGAGTTGGATGAACGACTCTCCAGAGTTTCATCAGGCAATTCTGTCACTGGGCGACAGTAATGCGCTTGTAAACGATTATCTGGATAGAAAAGCCATACAAGCAGTGGTTAAAGGTTATCGAAAAAATGGTTTTTCAGGGCACCATGGATGGAAAAAAATCCATAACCTGTACCTTCTTGTCGGTCTTGAAGTGTGGTTGCAGCGGTTTATAAAGATGGGCTGATTCCCGTCTGGTCTATCAACAACGGATTGGCAATAAGTCCTTTGAGTGCTTTGACATCGGCACTAAAACTCTTAGTATTGTGTGGCGTGCAGGACGGTGATGCCGAGTGTGCAAAAGAAAAATGGGTAACAACTTGTGGGGAATGAAACACGGTGAGAATTAGTATATTTGGTATGGGCTACGTTGGAGTTGTTTCCGCAGTTTGCCAGGCAAGTGACGGCCATACAGTCGTTGGTGTCGACCCGAACGAGACGAAACTTGAATTGATAAATGCCGGCAAGCCTCCCATTGTGGAAAAAGACCTGGAGCCATTGCTGGCCTCAGCCGTAGAGAACGGTTTGATTTCTGCGAGGACAGATGCTGCGAGTGCCGTTGCCGCCACGGATATGTCTTTTATCTGCGTGGGAACCCCCAGCTTATCAAACGGTGGCCTGGATCTGGGTTATGTGGGCAAGGTGTGTGAGGAAATCGGCAGTGCCATCGCTGAGAAAGAGAGTTTTCACGTGGTGGTAGCCAGAAGCACCATGTTGCCGGGCAGTATGGAATCGCTGGTCATACCGACCCTGGAAAAATTCTCGGGCAAAGTGGCCGGGAAAGACTTTGGTGTTTGCAGTAATCCGGAGTTCTTGCGCGAGGGAACCGCTATCTATGACTACAGGAATCCACCCAAAACGGTTATTGGTGAGGCGGACAAGCGCAGCGGGGACCTACTGGCTGAACTGTATAAAGACCTCAACGCGCCGCTGGTTCGCACAGATCTTGCTACCGCCGAGATGGTGAAATACACCGACAATGTATGGCACGCCGTCAAGGTGGGCTTTGCCAATGAAATAGGCAATCTCTGTAAGGCGATAGGCATAGACGGTCACGATGTGATGAATATTTTTTGTCAGGACACCAAACTGAATTTGTCGCCCGCTTACATGAAGCCAGGTTTCGCTTTTGGTGGCTCCTGCCTGCCCAAAGATCTCCGGGCGATCAACCATAAGGCCCGGTCCCTGGATGTAGAAATGCCGATCATAAGCCACGTGCTTGCCACCAATGAGAAGCAGATTGAGCGCGGTCTCTCTATGGTGCTGGATAAGGGTAACAAGAAGGTTTCAGTGCTGGGTTTCAGTTTCAAGGCTGGAACAGACGATCTGCGTGAAAGTCCGCTGGTCGAAGTAATTGAACGCTTGATAGGCAAGGGCTACGACCTGCGCCTCTACGATAAAAGCGTCAATCTCGCCAAGCTTACCGGTGCCAACAAGGATTATATTCTCAACGCTATTCCGCACATTTCTCAATTGATGGTCGATAGCATGGAGGAGGCTCTGGCGCACGGGGAGACGATTGTTATCGGCAATGGTGCAGAGGAGTTCAGGGATATCATTGCCCTGGCAGACGATAATCAGGTGATTGTGGATCTTGTGAGAATTTCCGATCAGCGCAGCGTCGAGGGTCGTTATGATGGCATTTGCTGGTAAAGGCAGGCGTGTACTCATTATTGTTGAGAACCTGCCGTCCCCTTTTGACCGACGGGTTTGGCAGGAGGCCACGACCTTGCAGCAAAACGGCTATGAGGTGTCGATCATCTGTCCTACGGGAAAGGGCTATGACAAAAAGTATGAGCTGATCGAGGGTATCCATATCTACCGGCACAATCTGCCGCTGGAGGCCGATGGTGCCCTGGGGTATCTTTTGGAATACGGGGCCGCACTTTTTTGGGAGTTTTACCTGGCATTCAAGGTGTTGTTTAGCCGGGGCTTTGATGCAATTCACGCCTGTAATCCCCCGGATCTCATATTTATTGTGGGTGGTTTTTTCCGCCTGTTTGGGAAAAAATTCCTGTTTGATCACCACGATATCAATCCCGAGTTGTATGAAGCGAAATTTGGTCGCCGGGATTTTTTCTGGAAGTTGATGGTTTGGTTTGAAAGGCTGACGTTCAAAACGGCCAACGTCTCCATTGCGACGAATGAATCCTACAAGCGCATCGCGATCGAGCGCGGTGGCATGCCGGAAGGCAATGTCTACGTTGTCCGTAGCGGGCCCAAGCTTGACCGATTGAAGATCATTGACCCGGTGCCCGCCCTGAAAATGGGGCGGGAGTTCATGGTCGGTTATGTCGGTGTCATGGGGAAGCAGGAGGGCATAGATTACCTGCTGCGTGCAGCGAAATATATTATCCATGATTTGAAAAGAACGGATATTCATTTTGGTTTGGTCGGGGGGGGCACCGAGCTGGAGGCGCTTGAGCGCTATGCCAATGAGCTGGGGATATCAGACTATGTGACCTTCACGGATAGGGTGCCCGATCAGGAGCTGCTTGAGATTCTCAACACCGCCGACGTGTGTGTGAACCCGGATGTGGCCAATGAGATGAATGACAAGTCCACAATGAACAAGATCATGGAGTACATGGCGCTCGCGAAGCCCATTGTCCAGTTTGATTTAACCGAGGGTCGTTTTTCCGCTGGCGAGGCCTCTTTATACGCGCGGAAAAATGATGAAATCGATATGGCGGAAAAAATTATCGAGTTATTGGCTGACCCGGAAAAGCGCAGGGAGATGGGTGAGTTCGGTAGACGTCGGGTGGTAGATGAACTTGAGTGGGAATACGAAGCACCTAAGTTGTTGCGTGCTTACGAGCACTTGTTTTCAACTTAATTCATGAAGTGCCACGCAGTGCGTGGCACGGTTCAGCTGTTTACTTGAGCGACGTTTGAGGGTTTGTCAGTTAGTGTGCCGGGCGTTTAATCCCCGTTCTTTTGTTTGTATTTCTCAAAACTGATGTTGTGCCTCTTCAGAAGTTTGTAAAAATCGGTGCGGTTACGCTGTGCCAGTACCGCGGCCTCCGCCGCTGAGCCGTTGGTGAGCTGTAGGACTTTGACCAGATAGTCGTGTTCAAACTGCTCTCTTGCCTGTGACAGGGAAGGCAGATACTGATCCTCTACCGCCAGTGCTTCCCGTACCAGGGTCTCCGGAATTACCGGTGTGGTCGAGAGTGCGGCTGTGCGTTGAACGACGTTTTGCAATTGTCGTACGTTCCCGGGCCAGCTGGCATGAATCATGACCTCCATGGCGCCGGGCGCGAAACTGGTGACACTGCCCATCTGATAGGCACCGGTTTCTCGTAAAAAATGCTGCGTCAGGATCGGAATATCCACTACCCTCTCGGCCAGGGAGGGTAGATGAAAGTTGACCACATTGAGCCGGTAGAACAGATCCTCCCGGAACGAGCCGTCTTGCATGTCCTGCTCAAGATCGCGATTAGTGGCAGAGATGATGCGCAGCTCAACGGCTTCGGTTTGGGTGCTTCCTATCGGGCGAATACGACGCTCCTGAACGGCTCGCAGTAATTTGACCTGCAGCGGCAAGGGCATGTCACCGATTTCATCCAGGAATAACGTACCGCCGTGCGCGGCCCTGAATAAACCTTGATAATCGTTTACCGCGCCGGTAAATGCCCCCTTTACGTGCCCAAATAGCTCCGACTCCAACAGCTGCTCGGGCAGGGCACCACAGTTTATCGCCACCATAGGCCCAGGGTGCTCGCCACTGGCTTCATGTATCGCTTTTGCCAGTACCTCTTTACCTGTTCCGCTGGCGCCGCTGATCAAAATGCTGACATCGGAGCTGGCCACCTGCTTGACCTGATTGAGGATGTGTTCCATCGCGGGGCTGCGGCTCACAATATGTTCGCGCCAGTCCTCAAAAATCTCAACCTGGGTGCCGCCAGACTGCGCTAGCGCACCCTCGATCGTCGACAGCAGTAAGCTTTTGTCCACCGGTTTGGTGAGAAATTCGAAAGCGCCCATCTGTGTGGCGGTGACGGCTTCGGGGATAGTGCCCTGTGCTGACATGATGATGACCGGTAGGCCGGGGTGGAAATGGCGCGCCTGTTCGAAGAGCTCGAGCCCACTGGTACCCTCCATACGGAGGTCCGTAAGCATCAGTTCGGTGGGTTCGTTGCGCAGTACTTGCAGTGCCGCCTCGGCAGATTCGGCCGTACTTACCAGATAACCCTCCGCCTCCAGTCGTATAGTCAGCAGTTTAAGCAGGCTGGGGTCGTCATCTACCAGTAGCAAGCGCCTCTGCATGGCATTAGAGCTCCTTGCGGGTACTTATCGAGGTTTCCAGGTCTGTTATGGCCTGTATTTTCTGCTCCAGCAGGGCGTTTTCTTCTTTCAACGTCTGCAGTTCTGATTGTAGTTGGTCGTGATCATTCTGCAATTGGCTGTTTAGTTCGTGCCAATTAATCCTGCTCTGGTTGTAGCGTTCCATGATGACGGCCAGCTGTTGCTTCCCCGGAGATAACTGCGTATCCATGCCAAGCGTGCGGAAGGCGTCTCTTGCCTCGGTCCAGCTTGCAACGACATTCAGCTGTTGGTGAAGTAGGGCGAAATAATAAAGTTGCAGTGAGCCCTCGGGTTCGGTGAGGAGAACCAGGTGGGCAGCTACCTCCTCTGTTGTCAGGGCGGCTATCTCCCGGTGCAGGTCAAGCCATTCCTGCGGGCCGGAATCGCACTGGCAAACCTCAATCTGCGGGCCGGGTGGGCGGGGCTCGTCTGCCCCACTGGGGGCAACGCTACATCCCGTCAGAGCCGTCAGCAGAATCGCAGCGATAGTTAGCGGGCGGGGCATACGAGCCTGAAACATACTGGCAAATCAGCATGGGCTACCAGGTTCAAGCTACCGCCCTGGGCCTCCATACATTCTCTGGCTACGCTCAGCCCGATACCGGAGCCTTTTATCGGCCCTGTTCTTTTGGCTGCACTCTGGAAAAAGGGTTCAAACACGCGCTCAACATCCTCTGGAGGGACAGGTTCTCCCGAATTTGCGACATCAATGATCAGATTAGCATCCTTTACGTGCCACGCAAACTCAATGCGCCCGCCATCGGGCGTGTAGTTGACAGCGTTGGATAGCAAATTGTCCAACGCGGTGCGCAATTTGTAACGGTCCACCACCCAGTGCTGGGTAGGGCCATGTGACGTCAACTGCAGTCCCTTACTGTCCAGGCTAAGCCTGTAGTGGCTCAGTAATTCGTTGCCAAGGTCTGGTATTGAGACTTCTTCATAGGTGAGTACTTGCTTTGGCATTTGGTTGTAGTCGACAAGGTTTTCAATCAGGCGCTGTAACTCGATGGCATTTTTTTGGACAATTTCAACAATTTCCTGCTGTTGCTGGGACAATCGGCCGAGTACATGCTCTGCCAGCAGGTCGGTGCCCTCACGCAGGCTCGCCAGGGGGGTCTTCAGTTCATGGGAAACATGCCGTAAAAACTGCTGTTTTTGTTGCTCAGTTTCGTGCAATTTCTGCCTGAGCCATTCCAGTTTACTGCCCAGTCGCCTGAGTTCCATAGGGCCGGATATTTCGATTTTTCGACTGAGCCCCTCGGCACCCAATAGTTGAATCTCTTGTGTGAGATCCTTCACCGGTTTGTTGATCCAATAGGTAAAAAAGAGCAAGAGCGCGAGCGTTGCGCAAGCTAACAGAGACAACTGCAGGATTAGATAGGCAATGACGTCATCTGAATCCTGGGTATTTTTTTCTCGTAACTGGTCTATCGACGCCCGCAGCCATATCTGGATAGCCAGGCTCCGCTCGCTTATTAAATCAAAGGACTGCTCCAGGCTGGGTCCCTTGTCGGGTGTTGCGTCCATGGAGGCCGGCTCTGATTCGCTCAAAAATTCGAGGCGCTCCAGTGAGGTCAGCAGGCCTTTTACATCCGGGCTTTCAGAAAGTGGCAGTTGTGCCTGCAGGCCCTGCAGGGTTTGCAGGGCCTGCAGGTTTTGCAAGTCTTGCGACAGGGAGGCCCGCTCCAGCTCGAACAAATCCTTCAGGTTTGGGTCTGCAAGGGCGATATATTGCCGTGCCCGCCGTTCCAGCTCCAGTACGTCTCGCTCAATGTCCTGCCCCAGGCGCGCGGCGTCAACAACCAGACGGGTGACCACCCGGTGATTGTCCGTAAGTGCCTCCAGAGTCTGTATGGAGAAAAATATCGCGGCGCACAGCGGGGCCAGTACGGCAAAGAAGCCGGCTACAACAAGCTGTAGAACCGATCGAGGTTGCCAGAACGACATAGGTTGTCATACCGAGTAACGAAGCGAAGAAAGAGTGTAACTCGCTTGTTGAAGACTGCAAGCCGCGACTTAACGTACTTTGGGTATGAGAAACCTGGATTTACAGCTTTAAAGAAACGGTCTATATTGGAATAAGAGAGGCTCATTGGGTGCGCAAAAGGAAATAGCGTCGGTTTCGAGTAGAGCCAGATATCACTTTGTTCCTTTTATTACATTTTTGTGGCACTCAAGCGAATAGCGTTTTAGGGTGTGGTTTCCGTGGTCCCTGGCCTGTCAGGCCTATCAGTAATTGTTGAGTTTTCGATGAGTAATTCCTTTTATGAATTGACCGCAGAGCCGTTCGCAAACAGCTCAGAACGTCGTTTTCTGTTCTCCCATTCAGGCTATGCCAAAGCCAGGCTGTACCTCGAGAGCGAATTGATGCGCAGCGAAGGTATTGTCGTCCTGTCCGGCTTTTTGGGGATAGGGAAGGCCACATTGATGGACCAGATACTGGCCCAGTATCCTCTTCGTAACCTGAATGTTGGTCGCCTGATCTGTGCGCAAAATGAGGCGGATGCATTTTTGTTCAGAGTGGCTTCCTGCTTTGGTATTGAGTCGCAATTGGCCGATGAGGCTGCGGCCCTGGCGGCCATTGAGGAATACTGTCAGGCGCAGTGTGCGGATGGCAATAATGTCCTTCTGGTCGTTGAAGAGGCACAGAACCTGGGGATGAGGGGCTTACAGGCGTTGCGGCTTCTTACTGACTTGAAGAAAACCGCCGGCTTACGTTTGCAGCTGTTTTTGTTGGGTCAGCCAGAGCTTCGCGAGCTGATACGCGGGCCTGAGATGGACCAGCTGCGGGCAACGATTCTCTCGTCTTCTGAATTACGGCCACTGTCCTTGCAGGTCACACAACAATATATAGAGCATCGCCTTCGCGCGGCGGGATGGAGCGATAACCCGGAGATTGATGCCGCTGTATTCTCTTCGGTACAGGAGATAACGCTCGGTATACCCGAGCGCATTAATATTCTCTGTGGCCGTCTGTTGCGCAACGGTGAGGCGCAACAAAAGCGTAGCCTGAATGAGGGTGATGTCGCCCTGGCTCTGGAGCAGTTGGGGTCTGAACCGGCTTCACGCGCGATTCTGGCGGACTCGTTAGATTTGCCTGTTGTGGCCAGGAGTGGGGGTCGCCAGTCCGATACCGACACAGTGGTGCCCGATACGGCTCCTACATCAGCGGCCAGGCCTGGCGCGGCTGTTGTCGAGAAAAAGATGGTCGAGCCCGCTGCACGGAACGAAGCGGCCACGCCGGTAGTGTCCCCTGAAGAACCACTCAATATCGTGCCCGAAAAGAGAGACAGAGACGTTTCGGCGGCAGTCGGCTCTCGGGAGCCACGCGAGGGCTTATCGAACGGGCAACGTTTTTTGTTTGTCGTGGTAGTTTTAATTCTGATCGCCGTCGCCGGCCGCTATTTTGGCGTTCCACTGGCAACGCAAAAGAGTATCTCAATGACCCCCAGGGAAAATCCGGCGCTAGTGGGCCGGGAAGCGGATGTACGGGAAACTTCGAAACTGGAAGACTTGCAAAGTGACGAGCTACCGTCTTCCGGTAGTGATGATACGGCTGCCATCGAAAAATCGTTGGCCCTAGAGGCAGACCCCGCCGGCAGCGAAGAGATTAACGTTGAATATGATGGCAAGGTCACGGCAGTGGAAGAGGACATAGCGGCCGAACGATCGCTAGATGTGTCACTTGTGGAAGTGGCGCCGGTTGATGAAGTAGAGAGCCGGATAGAGACAGAGTTGACGACGCTCGCTGAGCAGGCGGAGGAACCCGAAGCTAGTGAGGAGATCCAGCTAAAGGAAAATTCAGAGCTGGTCGAGGAGGCGAAATTAAGCGTGGAAGTGGCGCCGCCGGTGGTTGAACCAGTTGCAGGCACAGAGGAACCTGCCGCTCAGCTTGCTGACAACACAGAAAGCCCGGTTCAGAGTGAAGACAGCCCTGCACTGTATTTGATGGATCGTGGCGTAAGTCGCGAAAATGGCAGGCGGGTGATTACCGAACTGTTGGAAGATGCCCTGAAAGGACAGCTTGGCCAGGTTAGCAGGCGCGGTGATGGCAGTCTGGAAATCCAGCCAGAGGGCGTGAAGACCTATACCGGCACGCCTGATTTTTATGAAGTCGGGGAGTCTGTAGAGCGCATTGGCTATATTCTGCGCAATTTCTATGGTGTCGGGGTGGAAGTGATCAGCCGCCAGGGCGTCATTGGAAACGCCGGGCAAGCCGCGCTGGAAAGAGAACGATTGGTGGAGATGGTCTCCTCCAGCCTCGTCGCCAGCGGCGTGGACGCTAACCGCATTCGATATACAGATGGAGGGCCGCCCATGACGCCTGGCAACGGAGAGTCTGTTGCCAGTCCGCAGCTCTATCTGCGCATTAAGCCCCTTTGATTGAAATGGGTCCGCGAAGTCATCGCGACGAAATTACTCGGCCACCGCGTCCAGGGCCTGTTCTATTAATGGGATAAGTTCTTCAACGACCATGCCAGTGCCACC
The DNA here is from genome assembly GCA_036960305.1 of Halioglobus sp. Lineage (GTDB taxonomy): Bacteria > Pseudomonadota > Gammaproteobacteria > Pseudomonadales > Halieaceae > JBALVT01. The sequence continues at coordinate 9,098 of JBALWA010000049.1, forward strand.
CCCGACATCGGCCAATGCGTAGTCTTCCAAAGCCACGTAACCACCGTAATTCCGCTTGAGGTCGATCCAGGCGACCGGCCCCGAAACGCCGGTGGCGAAATAGAGATAGCTTGAGTCACCATCGAGCGCAGGTTTCACCCACCAGCCCATGGCGTAACCCCGGTCTTGCTGGGTGTCTGCCGGTGTGCTGCGCTCTATACGCATGAATTCAACGGCTTCCTTGGACAGCACCTGTGTGTCACCGCAGGAACCGTCATTCAGGTGCATGGACAAGAGTTTGGCATAGTCACTTAAATTAGACGCAGCGCCTGCCTCGGCATTTGGGTTATCAAGCCCCACCAGGCTGTCCACGTTGCCGTCCCAGTCGGTGGCTGATGTGAGGTTGTTGCCGTAGCGAAAGATCTCGAGCTCACAGGGCCCGGCGATGTACTGGTCAAAGAGCTGCGCAAAACTTGCTCCCCCCACAATCTCCGCAACCGCCCCGGCAAGCTGCCATTGGCTGCCGCCGTAGTCAAAGGCGGTATTGGCGGGGCTGGAAATGAGATCCGGCAGGGGAGTTTGGTAGATTATCTGTCCGCATGTTTGTAATTGGCCAACGGGAAATATTTGGCATAGATGGGCTCCGTACCCCCCCAGTTGGTCAATGCCGGGAATACCCGATCGGTTCGAAAGCAGATGCTTAGTCGTTACGCCAGGCCATACCCCCTGCCATGGCAGGTAGTTTGAGATCTGTTCGTCAATCTCGAAATTGACCTTGTCGTCATCATCGGCCAGTGCCATTAACAGGCTGGCTGTGGTCATTTTACTGACCGAGGCCAACAGAACGATCGTATCCAGGCTGTGGTCGCCGAAGACTTCCTCATGAATCGCGCCGTCTTCCTTGTCGACGAGCACGATGGAGGCACCGGAAAACGCCGGGTTCTGGTTGATAAAGTCCTCCAGATGTTGATCGACATTGCTAAAGTCGGGTGCCGGCTCGGGTGCTGGTTCTACGGGCGTGTGTTTATCCTTTGAATCATGGCAAGCGCTTACCAGGATTACCGTCAACAGCCCCAGGGCTGGCATTAAATTCATCAAATTGGTCTCTATAAAAGGATGGGGCCAGGTACAGTGCCCGCTTAGGACAGTGCCAGTTTTACGGGCAGGCCATTTTTTGGTATTTCCATCGGTACATACCGAACCTGGCTGTGGTGATTTGGGTCCAGCTCGATGCGATATTTTCGCAGCAGATGGAACAGAAATATCTTGGTCTGCATTTCGGCAAAGTGTAATCCCAGACACTTGTGAGCGCCACCCCCAAATGGCAGCCACTGAAAACTGTGTTGCTTGTGTTCTTCACGCTGAGGTGACCAGCGCTCGGGGTCAAACTCGTGGGGGCGAGGCCAGTATTCTTCCATGTAGTGGAGATATCGGATCTGGATAAAGACGGCACTGTTGGCTGGCAATGTGTGTCCCGCGAACACGGATTCTTTTGTCAGGCGCCTAACAATGGCGGGTACGGGCGGATGCATTCGTAACGTTTCTTTAAAAAACCAGTCCGTTTCGGGTAGTTTCTGGAAGTCACTTATCTGTAGCTGGTCTGACGGCAGAGCGTCAAATTCGGCCGCCAGGCGATGTTGCCATTGAGGGTGCTTACCCAGAATTTTGACCATTGAGCTCAAGGTACTGCTGGTCGTGTCATGTGCGGCAAATAGCAGGAAAATCAGGTGATCGATAATGTCCTCGTCACCCAGCGCCGTTTCATCCTCTTCAGCAGCCGTGCAAAGCGAGGAGAAAAAATCGTTTCCGGGATTCGCCCTGCGCGCACTCAATTGGCTTCCCAGGTAGGCTTTTAGTACCTCCCGACCCTTGACGCCGCGACGCCAGGCGGTACCCGGGAGCGGGCGCCGTACCAATGCCATGGTTGCGTTAAGCATGTCGATAAAGGCTGTGTTGAGCGGTGCGACATCCCTGTCTGGATCAGCGCCGAAAAATGACTCAATCGCATTGTCCAACAACAGCTTTTTTATGGCGGGGTAAAAATCAAAGTAGTGGTCGACGGGCCATGCCGCGATGCCATCGCCGAGAAACTGATTGAGCGTGCCGCAGTAGGATTCCAGTACCGGTTTCTTAAAGGCCTGCTGCAGGGCCCGGCGATGCTGGCGGTGATCTTCCAGGTCGCGCAGTAGTAATCCATTGTCGAACAGCCCGCCTAAAATACCGTTCCAGGCGGGGCGGGCAATAAATTTTTTCTCAGGATCGAGTAACACAAACTGTGCCGCATCCGGCCCTACCAGCCCAATTGAGCGCTGGAACAAGGCAGATGATCGATAGACATTGCCATAGCGCGAGACCATTTCCTGACTGAGCTTGGGCCCGTTAGTCAGCAGGCCCCAGGTATGGCCGAATAAAGGCAGGCCGTAGTCGCCGGGCAAATGATCCAGGTTGGGGTTTGGTTTCGCGGGAAGCGTGTCGATTGCCTTGTACCTCTCAGGTGGTGCCAGGTGAGTGAAAGTCAATGGCAGCTGGGGGTTCCGAAAACTCCAGCTCGTCGGAGTCCATTGCGGCCAGCGCGCGTTCCCTGTCTCCCTGCTCAAAGCTGCCCGTTGTCAGGCAGAACTCTACCAGAGTGTCATTGGGGTCTTTAGTATAGATGGAGTAGCACCAGTTGTGGTCAATCTCCATGATCTCAAGGCCTGCATCCAGCCAGCGCTGTTTGCGCTGCTGCAACTCCTCCATGTTCCGTACATCGAAGGAGATGTGATTGATCTGGTCGGGTACACCGGCTGCCCGGGAAATGTTGGTGTCGATTGTTTCGACACCCGGCACATCGTGCAGCTCCCAGAAAGCAATGAACTTTGAATCGTCTTCCATGCGGTAGAAAAAATGTTTGGCCCAGCCCCCTTCGGGCATAGGGCCGATTTCCACTTTGACCAGTTTAAAGTCCATGACGTCTTCGTAGAAGCTGTGGATCTTTTTTATGTCATTGCAGGCCAGTGCCAGGTGGTGATATCCCATATTGGTTCTCCCAGGTGTTATTGATCGTCAACCATGCTCATGACATCGTCCGAACCGTCGTCGGGTGCGGCGATCTCGACAATTCGCTCGTCTACATCATCATATTCCAGCCTGAGCGCACGGCACATAACAGCGTGCATTTCGTACAGGGCGGTGACATAGGTTAGTTCCAGAATTTCCTCGTCGGACAAATGCTGTTTCAAAGCGTCGAATACGGCATCCTGTACCCTGCCGCCCTCCAGCACCATGGCATCCGAATAGGCCAGTACGGCCCGTTCGACGTCGCTGAAAACCTGACTGATTTGCCAGTGGCCGATGGCTTCAATTTTCTCTTCCGGCAGGCCAACTGATCGGCAGGACTTACAGTGCTGGGAGTAGACAAATTGCGAGGCGCGGGTAAATCCTGCCCGGGTCTGTCCCAGTTCTCGTAGCTGTGGGTCCAGTTTGCGATTCGGGTCGCGATAAAATTGAAACCCCTTCACCGCGTGCTCTAGACAGTCGGGCACCAGGGCGAAGACTGTCCACCAGTCGCCCGGGGTGCCGGTATCGGTGCCGGGTTCGGCCACCGGGTCGCGGCCTGGAAACAGCATGTCATACATGAGTGTGGCAATGGGGTCGGCTTCGCTTCGGGGAACCTGTCGTAACCTTGGCATAGTGATCTTCCTCTAAAAGTTGTAGCGGCCCTGCAGGGCGATTGTGAGCGGCCGGCTAAGGCCCGCGATTGTTGTCATTTCGTCATCGCCGCCAAATACCGGGAAATCAAAACCGAAGGACACCTCTTCATCCAGCAGGTTGCGACCTACCAGTGCGAGTTCCCAGCGGCCCTCCATGGGCGCAATGCCAAGCCGCAGGTCAAGGAAGGTGACGGCGTCACCCAGGAACGTTTCTCCCCGGTGCGCATAGCGTTCGTCTACATAGGACAGGGAGCCGTCCATGACAAATTGCAGGCCGCTATTGGCCAGTTGGTTTTCGTAGTGGGCTCCCAGGCTCGCCGACCACTCGGGTGACTGTGGCAGTGTTTGCCCTGTATCGGTTTCAGTGGCATCGGCGTAGGTGGCACTGCCGGTCAGCATCCACTGTTCGCTCAGTAGCCACTGACCGTCGAGCTCAAGTCCTTTGCTCTCCGCCGGAATAGAGCTGGTTTCAAAGCCCAGTCCGGTAAATCGCACGACCTGAAAGTCGTCAATTTCAGTGTAGAAAGCCGCGAAATTCAGTAGGGCAGCCCCATCGGCCAGGCTCAGTTTGGCACCGACTTCAATGGTTTCAGCGACTTCCGAATCGTACTCGGCTTCTTCGGGCAATCTGACCTGGACAGAAAAGCCGCCACTTTTACTGCCCTTGGCCCAGGACGTATAGAGCATGGTGTTATCGTTGAGGTCATATTGCAGATTGATGGATCCGTCCAGGTTGTCCTCAGAGCGATCCAGTGGCGTTGGCTCGACCAGGGGCGAGATGATACCTATGCCCAGGGCGTCGCGCAGGTGGGCATTGGCGAAGATGGCATCCTTGTCCTCCTCGGTCCAGCGCAGGCCCAGCGTTGCGCGCCAGCGCTCGCTGAACTGATACGTCCCCTGGCCAAAGAGGGACAGCACTTCGGTGTCCTGGCTGAAGGTTTTCTCACTGGCGCCCGTCAGCGGTATGCCGCCCAGTGTATAGGGGGGTGGAAACGCCGTATCGGTGCCGTTGACAAATTCGTAATCGCTGTCCAGGTAAAACAGGCCCACGACGTAGTCGAAGCGCTCTCCTACAGGAGAGCTGAGCCGGAATTCCTGGGTGAACTGTGAGAAATCGCCGTCGCTTGTGGTGGCCAGGTAGTCGACCGACATAAAGTCCGAATCGATGGCGCGTTGATTGTCGTAGGAGGACCAGCTGCTGAGAGAGGTGAAGCTATAATCGCCCCAGTGGTGTTCGTAATTGACCAGGGCCCGCTCAGTGGTTTGTTCGTCATAGGCGTCGCCGCCTTTGCCAAAGGAGGTATAGGCCGTTTTTATCTGGTCCAGGCCGACCTGGGTGCCCGGATCCATTTCTGCCAGGATTCCGTGCTCATCTTTATCTACCTGAAAGGAATCGCCCTTGATTTCCAGGTCATCGTACTGATAACTCAGGGTCAGCTCACCGTTACTGCCAATGCCGAAGGCACCAATCAAGCGCAGAGTGGTCTGGTCTCTCTCCGGAACTTCATTGCCAGTGGTCTTGTTTTCGACGTATCCACCCTCTGCCACCTGATTGAAGGCCACTCTGAAGTCGCCCAAAGCCGTGGGTATGTCGATTGCGCCCGTGGTGTAGACACTGTCGTATTCAAACTCGTAATCGGCCTGCAGGTAGCCACCCAGTTCTTCACCCGGTTTGCGGCTGACAATGCTGATTGCCCCCAGGCTGGTGTTCTTGCCCAGCAGGGAGTTCTGCGTCCCCTTGATGACCTCGATGCGCTCGATATCAAACAGTGAGGATTGAAATTCACGCAGGCGGCCAGCGTAAACACCGTCGATAAACAGGCCGACTGATTGATCGTAGCTCTCACTGCCAGCACCCGTTCCAAGGCCCCGCACGGTTATATTGGAAAGGTTGTGTGGGGCGGCCTGGATAACCAGCCCGGGCACGAAATTGGCGAGATCGTTAGTGTTGCGGATGCTGTAGTTATCCAGGGCATCACCGTCCATAACATTGATTGTGATAGGGATATCCTGAACATTCTGTGTGCGCTTCTGTGCGGTGACCAGAATTTCCTCCAGTGCCAGGGTTTCTGCCCAAGCGACGGAGCCCACAGTCAATAAAGGCGTCAGCAGCAGGGGAAGTGCGGTCTGTGAAGGCATCGGTTTCATGGTTTCGTTTCCTTATTATGATTATTCAGCCCCGTTTCGGACTCTAGAACGGTTTGCTTACCGCCAGATAAAATGTCAGCGGGATGAGGGTGACAACGATTGGCGTAGTGACCCGGAAAAACTGCCAGTGCCAAAGAATCATTTTCTCATATTCCAGAGGGCCACCCCTGGCTTTTATTTTGGTTTTGTTACCCCCGAAATGGGAGATATGGTAGTCGATTATTTCCATGGGGATGAAAATAATCAGGATCAGCGCCAGTTTAGCGGATAGCCAGCTGATCTCCTGAATCGGCCAGTTCGCCAGCCAGACCATCATGATACCGGTGATGAGCACCAGTGGAAAAGCCCAGTGCTCCAACTGTGCCCCTCTATCGAAGCGCTCCATCGCGTCATTCCGCCGGGCGATACAATCCGCATCGTCAGGGGTTCGCAGCCAGGCGCGAAATGCCGGTACCAGGTAGTCGCGAAATGCGACCGCAGTGCTGAAGGACCACATTCCTACGGCCAACAGGTGGGCCGTTTTCACTTCCAGATAAAACGGCAACAGCAGTTGTCGCAATGCTTCCACTGCGGGTGTTCCTTCGTTTAGGGCGATTTTGCATACAGTACCGTACCCTTTGGTATGGTTTGTTCCATACTAAGAGGTACGGTAGCGTGCAGTCAAGCGCTTACGGTCCGGCCCGATTGGCCGGGGCGCCCGCTTTCTCCCTCTGGACCATACCTGAAAGTATGGTATCTTTGGCGCATTCTATCTGCAGCCGGGGCTGAATTAACTATGGCAATAGCTAAAGTATCGGGCGCGAAGAAAGAGCGATCGAGTCGCTCGGACTGGGTGTCCTCTGCGCTGAGCCTACTGGGTGAAGAGGGGGTTGATGCAGTTACCATCGATGCGCTTAGCGTCAGGCTGGGTCTTACCAAGGGCAGTTTCTATTGGCACTTCAAGGGGCGACAGGAGCTGCTCTTCGCTATGGCTGAGAGTTGGGCCAGCACCAGTACCCGGGATATTCACGGTCAATTGCGAAACTCCGGCTTAACGGAATGGGAGCAGCTGGGGGAGCTCAATCGGCTGTCAACCCAGATGGGCTACGGTAATATTGATCGGGCGATGCGGATCTGGGCGGAGAACAGTGAAGAGACCCGAGCTGCCGTGAGCCAGGCCGACCACGAAATACTGACATTTATTGAAGAAAAGCTGACCCGAATTGGTTTAAAGCCCGAGGATGCCCGGGTGCTGAGTAAAATGTCACACGCCTGCTCCGTCGGCTTGTTCGCTGTCGGGCCTACCCTCAACCTCGAAGAACAATCGAGCTTCAACACCATCCTGGTGGATGTCATCGAAAGGCTTAAACAATGAATGGCGAAGAGTCAGAGCAGGGTGTTACGCCGCAGTGGGCGCCGATAAGAAAACAACTGAAGCTGTTTATGGAGCAGCGAATTTACCCGGTGGAGCCTATTTTACAGGGCAGCGACCGCACAGCGGCCAATCTGACCCTGGCCGGCTTGATCGACGAGGCGAAAGCCCAGGGCCTGTGGGCGCTGGGCCACCCCCGTGAGATCGGTGGGCAGGGCATGCCTTTTATGGATTATGTCTATATCAATGAGGTCATAGGCCGCTCGGAGTATGGACAGAAAGTTTTTGGCACCGTCTCCTTGCAAGATTCCATCATGTTAAACCAATACGCTTCGCCCCATTGGCGTCAGGCATTTCTGGAGCCACTGGTTGCCGGAGAAATTTACCCGAGCATTGGTATGACGGAGCCGGGTATTGCCAGTTCGGACCCTACGCAACTGCGTACGACGGCTGAACTGGTCGATGGGCACTGGCTCATCAACGGGCGGAAGTGGTTTACCACCGGAGCTGACGAGGCCGCCTATACGACCGTTATGTGTAGGACCGAACCGGATGCGTCACCGCACCAGGCCTTTAGTATGATCATCGTGCCGACCAATATTGCCGGTTACAACATCCTGCGCGATACACCGCTGCTGGGTATCGGTGGGGGCCACTTTGAGGTGGCGTATGACGGTGTGCGTGTGCCCGAGGAAAACTTGTTGGGCGGTCGGGGTGAGGGTTTTGTTATCGCCCAGAAACGTCTGGGCCCGGGTCGAATTTTTCACTGCATGCGCTGGTTGGGGCAGGCCCAGCGAGCCTTCGATCTTATGTGTGAGCGTTTGCATCAGCGTCAGGCATTTGGGAGTTCACTGGCAGACAAGCAGTTACTGCAACAACACGTCTTCGACAGCGCGACAGAAATTCAGGCCGCCAGGCTATTCACTCTGGATACTGCCAAGCGAATTGACGCGGGTGATGATGCGCGGGTGGAGATCGGGATGATTAAAGTGGTGGGCGCGCAAATGTTGCACCGGGTGGTCGACAGGGCGATTCAGGTTTACGGGGCCGAGGGTCTTACGGATGATACCCCTCTGAGTAGAATGTACCGGCATGCCAGAGAGGCGAGAATTTACGATGGTCCGGATGAGGTTCACGTGCAGTCTGTGGCCAGGCGCCTGCTGAAAACCTATCGCGATGGTGGAGAGGGGTGGGACTTTGGTGAGCGAGACGGGGGCTAGTTTGATAGGGAATAGGGCCGTATCGTGAAGAACATCGATGCCCTGGTGCAGCGAGCGGTGCATAAATATTTGCCAGCGACGCCGCGGGTATCCAATCTGCAGCCACTGACCGGAGGTGCGGCGTCCACGACCTGGCAGTTTGACGCCGACTCGGAAGCCGGAAATCTGCAGCTGATTTTGCGACTGGCCCCCGGGTCCGGGACCATGGATGCCGGGCTGGATAAATCGACCGAGGCCCTGGTGCAAAGGGTGGCCGCCGCGTCTGGGGTTCCTGTGGCCGAGGTACAGTTCGTACTGGCCCCTGAGGATGGTCTGGGAGAAGGCTATGTGATGATGCGGTTGTCCGGTGAGTCTATCCCTAGAAAGATACTGCGCAACGAAGCCTTTAGCGGCGCCCGCGAACGAATGACGGCGCAGTGTGGTGAGTTTCTCGCCCGCATTCATCGGGTGGATACCCGCTCAGTCCCAGATTTGCCAGAGCTCTCTGCGCAGCTTCAATTACAGCGCTATGAACAGATATACCGACAGTTGGCTGAACCCATGGCAAGCTTTGAATTGGCTTTTCGCTTGTTGCATCAACACTGTCCGGCAGGGGAGCCACCCTGCCTGGTGCACGGTGATTTCCGCAATGGTAATTTTCTGGTCGATCCGGTCGGCGGTATAACCACCGTGCTGGATTGGGAGTTGGCACATCGGGGCGATCCCATGGAGGACCTGGGTTGGTTATGCGTGAACTCCTGGCGATTTGGCTACACAGAGAAGCCGGTGGGTGGCTTCGGCCAGCGTGAGGCGCTTTATGCTGCCTACGAGGCGGCTGGCGGTGCTGCGGTGGACCCCGAGCGGGTGCGATTCTGGGAGTTTTTTGGTGTGCTGAAATGGGGGGTTATGTGCCTGCAACTGACCCACGCGCACCTCGGTGGCGATGTGCGTTCTGTAGAGCGCGCGGCGATCGGTCGTCGAGTGTCGGAAGTAGAAATTGATCTGCTGAGTTTCTTCAATACTACGATGGGGTCTGGTCATGGTGAGTAATAGGCCTACGATGCAGGAGCTTATCGAGTCTGTTCGTGAATTTCTCGGCGAGGAAATACAGCCCGCCGTGAGGGACGATAGCCTGCAATTCAAGCTGCGCATCGCTTCGAATGTCTTGGCAATTGTAGAGCGGGAGATTGCGCAGACAGACCGGGCTGAACAAGAGCGTACAGAGAGCCTGCGGCAATTACTGGGCCGAACGCAGGGGACGGGCGACGATTTGAATCGGGAATTGTGTGAGCGCATACAGCAGGGTGATTATGATGAGGATGCCCGGGCCTTGCTGGATCACCTTGAGCTCATCACCCTGAACAAGCTGTCCATCGATAACCCCGGATATTCAACTTATAGACAGCTTGTTGCGCTGAGGGCTGCCAGAGACTAGCGGTCTGTATCTATAAATATCGGTGAAGACCAGGCGTGCTCTTCTACCGGTGCAAGGCAATCATCCTGGTAGGCGGTTAAATCCTCATCCCCATGGCAGGGGTTCAGGCGAATACAACGGCCATTTTCGTCTCTTTCACAGCGCAAATTATTGCCATTGATGGCGTTACTTGGCTGTTGTATCGCCCGGGCGTAGTAGACTGCATCACGCTGTCCCGCTTCGAACTCCGGATCAGTAAATGTGACGCTGCAGCCCAGACCCCGGTCTTCGCACTGGTGAACTTTCCACGGGTCCTGGATCAGGGGGCCGATGGCCTCCCCCGCATGGGCTTGTGGCAGGATCTTTACGATCTCAATGCGGTCTATCAGTTTGCGTTCATCCGAGGGGTTATAGCATTCATCGCGGCACAGATCGTAGAGTCGTGTTTCCCCCAGACTATCGCGACTGTGCTGGGGACAGCCGGGCAATTGTTTGAAAGCGCCTGCCGCTCTGACCTCAAATTTTGGGTTGTGGTTCATCGACACCTCGCTGCCCATAGGCAGGCTTTTCTCCGGATCCGCATTGGTCAGGTCGAACCACAGTAAAATGCGATCACCGCTGGTGCCGTACACCTGCTTCTGTTTGATGGACGACCACAGGTGGTCGCGCGATCGCCCCGGGGAGTGTACGGCGACCAGGCCGCCGGTGGAGAAGAAAGAGGCGATACGCTGGGCCTCTGCCTTTTCAATGATATCCAGTTTGCTGACGTCACTCAGGTCTGGCTCTGGTAGAGCCGCTTTGCGATTGAGCAAAGCGGGGTTGGAACGGCCCTCGGGAACACCCACAGCCTCCGTCATTTCTCGACGGTTCTGCTCTTTAAATCCGGTTCCGGGTCGTGCGGTATGGTTGTCACTGGAGCCGATGAAGCCAAAGCGGAAGCGTAGTGGTGGGCCCGGTTGCTCGAAACTGGAAAGCGCCAGCATATATTGTGCTGAGCCCAGAGGGCGATGATTGAAGCCGGGAATAAAGCAATCCCGGCACTGGCCGGCATCCTGCCAGTCCTCTACGGTAGCGCCCGGCACCACCAGATGACCGGCAATACCCCGCTCAACGTAAGCCTGTCGTGTCGTTTTCGCCCGGGCAGCACATTCGTCCGGGTCAAAACCCGCCTCGGCACATCGCTGTTGGATGATTTCCCCTGCCCGCCAGCAGGCCGGAAGATAATCCGGTCCCGGCGGTGGGCAGCTGAAGCTACCTTCCCGGTCTACTGTAACCGCTCGCCAGTCCCGGTAACTCTCTGCACTGCCGTGGCCGGAATAGATTTCGACCAGCGTCTGCCGCTTCGGGTCGTGTTGGGCTTTGCTCAGCTGTTTACGCCAGGATGACGCAGGCGGGGTATAATTGCCCCAGCTTGTTCCGTGGGGAATCACCAATGTGTCCACACCCCAGTCATCGAGCTTGGCAAACAATTCCTCGGGTGTGGCCGCATCTTCCATACAGTCTTTGGGTAGTTGGCGTACGGGTACGCCCCGTTCGCACAATGTCGCTTGTCGGGTTTCCTCATAGTACAGGCCGCTGTCGAGCGAGCGTTGCCCGGGATAGGCGAGGGTGAGAAGGGCCAGTAAACTGCGGGGCAGGGTTCTCACAGCCGACGGCATGCCTTCGGGGGCCCTGGCGGCAATCGGCCGGGCGGGGATTTCAGAGTCTTCCAGCCCAGCTAGCACCACATTTTTATGTCCGTAGTGGTTTGTTGGGGAATCGCCCATCTGGGTCCACTCCCAGCCGAGAAAAGCGACGACATCGGGATTGATGGGGTCGCTCGCCACCGCATTGCAACTGCGGATCGAATCGATGGTTTCCTGCCACCGCCGTGGGGTCAGTCCCTCTGCATGATCGTTTATGGACCAGAAATCCAGTGCTGAGCAGTAGCGGGCAAAATCGCAGGCATCGCTTTGGGGATGGGCGCCTTCGCCCCCCAGTAAGGGGAGGCTGAAAGCAAAAGCATCGTTGGAAATCGTCGTATGGACGTGAAAATCGCCAAACAGTATCTGCGGCTTGTCGCCAGTGGCTGCTACTGCCTGCTGCCGCTGTGCTCTTTGTAGTATCTGTGCGGCAGGTATGGCGTGTGCGGTTGGTTCGCCGGGGCCTTCATGGTTGCCAAAAGTGCCCGTTGCCGCCAGATAGAGCAGCAGCGCCAGAGCGGTGGCCAGTGCCAACAGCAGCCATGCGCCACGTCTTAACCATCTCATAGGTTTCAACGCAGCGAGATCACGGGCCAGCCGGATTGCTTTGCATGGGCACGCAGGATGTCGTCCGGGTCCACCGCCACGGGCTGATCAACGAGTTCCAGCAGTGGCAGGTCATTGTGGGAGTCACTGTAAAAATAGGCGCCGTGTATATCCAGGGCGCGTTCTGCCAGCCAGTGTTGCAGCCGGGTGACCTTGCCCTCGTGATAGGACGGGATGCCGCTGGGTTCGCCGGTGTAGAGGCCGTTGACGATCTCAGCGTCACAGGCGAGCAGGTCTTCAATGCCCAGGGCGTCTACAATGGGCCGCGTGATGAAGTGGTTGGTCGCGGTAATAACCAGCAGGTGATGACCCTGCTCGCGATGACTGGCGATAAGAGACTTCGCGGCGGGCAACATGACGGGCTCAATTTTGCTGCGCATGAATGCCTCATGCCAAAGCGCCAGTGTGGCCGCAGGTTGCCCTTTCAGTGGTGCGAGGGCGAAGCGTAAATAGGCTTCTATATCCAGGTTGCCGGTCTGATAATCTTGATAAAACTGCTCGTTCTCTTCGGCAAAGCCCTCGCTGTCTATCAGGCCCTGCTCGCACAGGAACTGGCCCCAGAGATTGTCGCTGTCGCCGCCTATCAAAGTGTTATCCAGGTCAAAAATTGCCAGCGTCATGGCGGCTTCCTTGTAATGGGGGGGCAAGCATAGCCTGCTGGTCCTTAACAGTAAATTTCTCTGTGGGGGCAAAGTGTGGAACAATCAGTGGTTCAGTTCTGAAATGGCGTAGTACAGTGATTGACTCAGATGGCTTTCGCCCGAATGTCGGAATAATGCTAGCCAACGATAATGGGCAGGTATTATGGGCTCGTCGCGTGGGCGGGCAGGATGCCTGGCAATTCCCCCAGGGAGGCATAAATGATGGCGAAACGCCGGAGCAGGCTCTCTATCGAGAGCTTGAGGAAGAGGTTGGGCTGAAGGAAAAGAACGTTGAAGTGCTGGGCACAACCCGGGGGTGGCTACGTTATCGCCTGCCCAAACGGTTTATTCGCCGCGGGCAAGACCCTGTCTGCATTGGCCAAAAACAGAAGTGGTATCTACTGCGAATGCTGGCAGATAATGATGCCGTGCGCTTGGATCTGAACAGTAAGCCGGAATTTGACCATTGGCAGTGGGTGAGCTATTGGTACCCTCTGGGTCAGGTGGTTTCTTTTAAAAAAGAGGTCTATCGCCGAGCGATGAAAGAGTTGGTTCAGCCTCTGGGTCGTCATACCCTCAAACAAATGGACGGGTAGCACCACATGCTTGAAGTTTTACGCAGTATTGTACAGCGGGTCAACGCAGCCGAAGGGCTGGGTGAGGCGCTGGATATTATTGTGCAGCGGGTGCGGGATGCCATGGGCACCCAGGTTTGCAGCGTTTATATGCGCGACCCCTTAACGGGCCGGTTTGTACTGCGGGCAACCGAGGGCCTTAATGTTGGGCAAATCGGAGAGGCGAGCCTTGCGTCTGGCGAGGGTCTGGTGGGTCTGGTGGCCGAGCGTGAGGAGCCGCTGAACCTCGAAAATGCAGAAACCCACCCCAGTTTCCAGTTCGTGCCGGGTCTGGGCGAAGAGAGTTATCATGCTTTTCTCGGCGTACCGATTATTCATCAGCGCGATGTGCTGGGTGTACTGGTAGTGCAGCAGGGGGAGTTGCGTCGCTTCGACGAAAGCGAAGAAGCGTTTCTGGTGACCATGTCTGCGCAGTTGGCGGGTGTCATTGCCCATGCCAAAGTCACCGGTGAGGTGCAACTTGAGGCCCAGCCGGGCACTGCAACTTCTGCCAAGATAACTGGGATTGCAGGCTCTCCCGGCATTGCAATAGGCACGGCTTCGGTCATATCGCCAGAGGCGGATCTTTACGCGGTGCCCAGACGCAAGGTCAAGGGTCGGCGAGCTGAGCTGCGAGCATTCAAGAACGCCCTGGACAAGGTCCGGGATGATATCCAGTCGGTTGCGGATAATCTTAAAGATGTGCTGAATGCGGAAGACCATGCGTTATTTGACGTTTACCTGGGTATTCTGGACGACTCCACTATCGGGGCAGAGGTGGCGGGTCTTATCAAAGAGGGTAACTGGGCCCAGGGTGCACTCAGTGAAGTGATGATTGAACACATTCGTCATTTTGAGCGCATGGAGCACAGTTACCTGAAAGAGCGCGCGGTAGATGTGAAGGATCTGGGTACGCGAGTACTCGCTTATCTACAGGCCGAAGACAAGGAAGTGCTGGATTTTCCGGACAATACTATCTTGGTGGGTGAGGAGCTGACGGCCTCATCCCTGGGTGAGATTCCCCGGGAAAAGTTGGTCGGTATTATTTCGGTGCGAGGATCGGGCAATTCGCATGTAGCCATACTGGCCAGGGCCATGGGCGTGCCGACGGTGATGGGCGCCGTGGATCTGCCCTATACCCGGCTCCAGGATCGCGAGCTGATTATCGATGGATATTACGGCGCGGTGCACGTGAGCCCCTCCGCCGATATCAAACAACGCTATGAGGCCGCGCTGGCGGAGGACCGGGCGCTCTCCCGAGAACTGGAATCACTTCGAGATGAACCCTGTGAAACCCTGGATCAACACCGCTTGCCGCTGTGGGTGAACACTGGCCTGATGGTCGATGTCACCCGCTCCCTTGAGCAGGGTGCAGAAGGGGTGGGACTTTTTCGTACAGAGATACATTTTCTTATCGGCGATCGCTTCCCCAGTGAAGAGGAGCAGCGCAAGATTTATCGCCAGCAGCTGGAAGTGTTCGCTCCCAGGCCTGTGACCATGCGTACCCTGGATATCGGGGGCGACAAGTCGCTACCCTATTTCCCGATAGAAGAGGACAACCCGTTCCTGGGATGGCGCGGCATCCGGGTCACCCTGGACCATCCCGAGATATTCCTGGCCCAGGTTCGCGCAATGCTCAAGGCGAATGAGGGGCTGGGTAATCTTCGTATTATGTTGCCCATGGTGAGCAACCTCTCGGAGATTGATGAAGCTCTGAAATTGATACATCGCAGTCACCGTGAAGTCCTGCAAGAAGGTGGTACTGCGGCCTTGCCCCCTATTGGTGTGATGGTGGAAGTTCCGGCAGCCGTTTACCAGGCCCGATCGATAGCGAGGCGGGTGGATTTTCTGTCCGTGGGCAGCAATGACCTTACCCAATACCTGCTGGCGGTTGATCGCAACAATGCCCGTGTGGCCGATCTGTACCACTCTTTCCACCCCGCCGTGCTGCAGGCGTTGAATGCGGTGGCCGAAGCCGGTAGGGCAGAGGGTACCCCGGTGGGGATTTGCGGAGAATTGGCTGGGGATCCACTGGCGGCTGTTTTACTGTTGGCAATGGGTTACGACGTTCTATCCATGAACGCCACCAGCTTGCCCAAGGTAAAGAAAGTTGTGCGTAACCTCAGCATGGCCGATGCGCTGGAGGTACTGGAAGAAATCATGGTCATGGATAATGCAGCCGAGGTCCGGAGTCGGCTCGAGCAAGTGTTGTCCGAGCGCGGGTTGCAGAAGTTCATTCCCAGTCGGGTGGAATAAAACGCCTGGCTAGGGTGTTCGGAAATCCTCCTGCCGACGGTCGCTGATTACTCCCTGAGCGTCAAAACTGAGTTCTCGCCAGCTGGTGTTTCCCTCTCCGTCACGCCACAGGGTCGTACTGGAGCGCGTTCCATAGGTCTCGGAGCGAATAAACTGAGCTGACAGAAGTCGCTCCATGGTGGTCCCCATACCCAGTGCGTTCAGGGCGTCGACACTTGCCAGTTCAGTGCTGCTAACCAGTTCCAAAAGGGCATCATGGGAGACGCTTGCGTCATCGCCTGACATTTCCCGCAACTGTTGTTTGCCGGTGCTGACTTTGGGCCAGGGTGTGTCGAGCTGGGCATTACTGAGACCATAGATGCCGGGTGCCAGGGCCCGGGGTTCAGCCGGTGTGTGCCCCTTGCCTTTCGAGTAATTATTGATATACCAGAGCTCATCGCCCCTGCCCACTAGCAGATTGAAGCCGGCGTACTCGCCGGCGCGTTGACTTACCGCTTCCAGGTAGGCTTGTGGATGCTCTTCACCCGTCAGGTA
The DNA here is from genome assembly GCA_036960305.1 of Halioglobus sp. Taxonomy (GTDB): domain Bacteria; phylum Pseudomonadota; class Gammaproteobacteria; order Pseudomonadales; family Halieaceae; genus JBALVT01. Next base: position 25,214 of record JBALWA010000049.1, read on the forward strand.
AGCCAGCGGAAGTTCGCCTCGGGATCTGGGTGCGTCATAAGTTGCCGAGGGGTCGCGATAGTTGGTGACAGCTGCAAACCTCCCGTTCCGGGTGACGCCCATCCAGGTGCCGCCCGAGAGTTCGTCCCTGCCTGCCAGCAAATCGGGGTAGTGGGGCCAAAACGCAGAGGCCGCCGTGGGGCGCTGGTGAAATTCATCGCGATTTGCCGCGATAAGTAGGGGATACTGGTTGCTTGTGCGATGGGCAAAAATAAGCAGACACATAGATCGACGACTCTCATTCAGTGGCGGCAGCAGGGAAACAATTGTGAAACCCTTCAGCCTGCATGATAATACGCGTATTGCGTTATTATCTCCCCTTTCACTCTCAGACTTTAAGCCCAATTATGCTGCCATATCCCGAAATTGACCCGATCGCTGTCGCCCTGGGGCCGATCAAGATTCATTGGTATGGCCTGACCTATCTGGCCGGGCTCGCTTTTGCCTGGTGGTTGGCCGTCAGGCGCACCCAACGAACCGATGCTGTCGTGCAGCGCGATCAAGTCGACGACCTCATATTTTATGCGGCACTGGGCATTGTGCTGGGTGGGCGCCTGGGCTATGTCTTTTTCTATGGTTGGGACAAATTGACAGGCGATCCCGGTTGGCTTCTCCGGGTTTGGGAGGGTGGAATGTCCTTTCACGGCGGACTGCTGGGCGTGATCGCTGCAATGTACCTGTTTGCGCGCAGTCGCAGTATTCCCTTTGGCGCCCTATTGGACTTTATTGCGCCCCTGGCCCCCATCGGTCTCGCCCTGGGGCGTCTGGGGAACTTTATTGGGCAGGAATTATGGGGTCGGCCCAGCGATGTGCCCTGGGCGATGGTCTTTCCGCGTGACCCATTGCAGCTGTCCCGGCACCCTTCACAGCTATACCAGTTTGCCCTGGAGGGCTTGCTACTGTTTGCGATCGTGCTGTGGTACTCCTCGCGGCCGAGGCCTCGCTGGGCAGTGGCGGGTATGTTTTCCCTGGGTTACGGCTGTTTTCGCTTTTTTGTGGAATTCTTCCGTGAGCCCGACCAACATATTGGCCTGACAGCGCTCGGGTGGATGAGTCGGGGGCAAATTTTGTGTTTGCCGATGATCGCTTTGGGTCTCTACATTTTGCTGTGGTCGCACAGGCAGGCGACCGGTCAGCCTGGCAAGGCAAGGAACAACAAAAAATGAAGCAATATCTGGATTTGTTACAGGACATTCTCGACAACGGTACGATTAAGGGTGACCGCACGGGTACGGGGACCCGCTCTGTTTTTGGCAGGCAATACAGGCATGCCCTGGCCGACGGTTTTCCTTTGCTTACCACCAAAAAGCTGCACTTGAAGAGCATTATTAATGAGCTTATCTGGTTTCTCAGTGGCTCGACAAATACGCGTTGGCTCAAAGAGAATGGGGTAAAAATCTGGGATGAGTGGGCGACTGATGAAGGCGAATTGGGGCCGATTTATGGCGCCCAGTGGACCGCTTGGCCTACCGCTGATGGCGGACACATTAACCAGATCGATTATGTCGTGGATTGCCTGAAGAACAATCCGGATAGCCGGCGAATTCTTTTCCACGGCTGGAATGTGGAATACTTGCCGGATGAAAAGGTTAGCCCGCAGGAAAACGTAAAAGCGGGCCGCATGGCACTGCCACCATGCCATCTGCTGTATCAGTTTTATGTGGCAGATAACCGGCTGTCATCCCAGCTGCTGATTCGCTCCAGTGACTCCTTTTTGGGGCTGCCCTACAACACAGCCAGCCTGGCCGTGTTAACCATGATGTTGGCCCAGCAGTGTGACCTGGAATTGGGAGACATCGTTATCTGCACCGGTGACTCGCACATCTACAGCAACCATGTTGAACAGGTGAGCGAGCAGCTTTCCAGAGCTCCCAGGGCGCTGCCACAGCTGAATATCCTGCGTAAACCCGACAGTATATATGATTACCGTTTCGAGGATTTTGAGTTGCTGGATTACGAACCCCACCCGCATATTGCGGCGCCTGTTGCGATTTAGGCTATAGCAAACCATTAGGACAAAGGAGTAAACGGGCCGATGCGCCTTTCCATTATTGTCGCCGTTGCAGAAAACGGCGTGGTAGGTAAAAACAATGCGCTGCCCTGGTACTTGCCTGCCGACCTTCAGTACTTCAAGCGGACAACCCTGGGGAAACCTATTGTAATGGGTCGCAAGACCTACGAGTCCATTGGTAGGCCGTTGCCCGGACGTACCAACATCGTCGTGACGCGCAACAGTCGCTACGCGGCTGACGGGGTGCGTGTTGTGGGATCCATGGAGGAGGCGCTTGAGCTCGCTGCGGATATCGCGGTTATTGATGGGCAGGAAGAATTAATGGTGATTGGTGGCGCTGCGGTTTATGCCGCTGCAATGCCGATGGCCGATTACCTGTATGTGACAGAGGTGCATGCAGCGGTTGACGGAGATGCCTACTTCCCAGCGATCGATTGGAGCCAGTGGCGGGAAGAGAGTCGCGAGCGCCATGATGCAGTAGCGCCCAATGACCACGATTTTAGTTTTGTGGTCTATCGACGCTGTAGCCGGGCATAAAAGCCAGGTCGGCAAAAAGGCAGTGTTACCTTCTGTTGCTCCCGAGCGAAATTTGTAACCAAACTACTCATTAACCCTTTAGAGTCACCGTGTAGTTACGTATATCGTTGAAAAAACAAATTTATTGGGTTTAAATTCCTAGCCTCTGTTTACCGACTCAATTTTATCCACTATATAAATAGTAATGAGTCACAAAGTATCAGATCTGAATCACTAAGTTGGATATAGGAAACGCAATTCCCATGACTATGCATCGATTGAAAAAAGTGTTGATCGCTGCGCTTGTATCTGCAGGCGCCCTTACCGGTACTGTAGCTGCTGTGCACGCAAATACACTGGAAGACATCCTCGAAGTTGGAGAATCCAAAAACCAGGCGGCTAAGAAGTCTCAGGTTAAAATCGACCGATTGGCCGATGAAACCCGTGATCTGCTGGGCGACTATAAAACAGTCGTAAAGCAGGTTGACGGCCTTAAGGTCTACAACGCCCGTCTGCAACGCCAGATCGAGAATCAGCAAAAGCGCGTTGTGAAGATTGACGCCTCGATCTCTCAGGTGACGATCATCCAGCGGCAAATGACGCCGCTTGTGATTCGCATGATTGACGGTCTTGAACAGTTTGTTGAACTCGACGTGCCCTTTGCACTAGAAGAGCGGATGCAGCGCATTGGGTTCCTGCGGTCTAGCCTTGATCGGGCGGATGTAAGCGTGTCTGAGAAGTTCCGCGGCGTGCTCGAGGCGTACAACATTGAGTTGCAGTACGGTCGAGGCATGGATACCTACCGGGATAGCATTGATTTGGCAGGAACTCAGCGTGAAGTTGACTTCCTGCGTGTAGGTCGCGTCGCACTGGTTTACCAGACGACGGATGGCACCATCTCTGGTGCCTGGGACAAGAGTACCGGGGCGTGGGTAGACCTGCCCTCAGGTGAGTATGATGCCGCCATTCGCAAAGGTATTCGTATCGCGAAAAAGCAGGCCACTATTGAATTGTTGAATATGCCAGTTTCAGCACCGGAGTCTAACTGATGAGCGCTAAAATCGTAAAAGCCGCTGCCCTTGCAATGTGCAGTGCATTGGCGCTGTCCGGTGGCTCTGCCTTCGCACAGGAAGCCCAGTCCCTGGACCAATTGCTTGGCTTCGTTAAGCAGGGACAGGTTACTGAGTCCAAAGAAAACCGCACACGCGAAGCGAACTTCGCCAAAAACAAAGCCAACCAGGCTGCAAGCCTGAAGCAGGCCGAGGCGGAACGTACACGTCAGGAACAGCTCAGTGCCCAGCTGGAAAAAACATTTGAAGAGAATGATTTGCTGATTGCTGCCAAGCAGAAGGCGCTGCAGGAGAAGCTCGGTACCCTGACAGAACTGTTTGGTCACCTGACTTCTGCTTCAGGCGATCTGGCATCGAATATTGAGGTCTCGCTCGCGTCTGCCCAATACCCGGGCCGTGAGAAATTCCTGAAGGAATTCATCGCCAAGATGAGCGGCTCCGATACCCTGCCCAGCATCGAAGAAATCGAGCGGGTGTGGTTCGAGCTACTGCGAGAAACGCGTGAAACCGGTGTGGTTACCACGTTTACTGCAGAGGTTGCGTCTCCCGCTGGTGAGCGTGCCGAGCGTCAGGTATTGCGTATCGGCGCTTTCAACATCGTCGACACGGACGGCAACTACCTCAGCTTCAATAACGGTAATCTGAGCGAGCTGCCCCGACAGCCTAGCGGTCCCTACACCGGTTGGGCGGCAGATCTGGCCTCAGCCACCGGCGGTATGCAGAGCTTTGGTATTGACCCGACTGGCCCGACCGGCGGTTCCTTCCTGTCAGCTATTATCGATACACCGACTCTTGAAGAGCGCTGGCACCAGGGTGGTTATGTAGGCTATGCGATCACTGCGGTGGGTATCTTTGCCTTCATATTGGCCATCTACCGAATGCTAGTACTGACTCTCGTGGGCGGCAAGGTTAGCTCCCAGTTGAAGAGCGAGAAGGCCAACGACAACAACCCGCTGGGTCGTGTCCTGAAGATTCACGAGGACAATCCCGCCATGGACACCGAGACGCTAGAACTCAAGCTGTCTGAGGGCATAATGAAGGAAACTCCCAAACTGGAGAGTGGTCTGACACTTTTGAAGATCATTGCCGCGGTAGCTCCATTGATGGGTCTACTGGGTACGGTGACCGGTATGATTATTACCTTCCAGGCCATCACCATCTTTGGTGCGGGTGATCCTAAGGCAATGGCCGGTGGTATTTCCGGTGCATTGATTACTACAGTGCTAGGCCTTCTGGTAGCAATCCCGACAGTGCTCCTGCATACCGTCGTTAATGGCCGTGCACAACGGATCATTCACATACTCGACGAGCAGACCACTGGCATGATTGCAGAGCACACCGAAGCCAACCTGAGGTCTTGATATGGGCGATATGACCGAGGTTCTACTCGGCTTCATGAACAAGGGCGGTGACGTCTTGTGGCTGATCGCCGTGCTCTTGCTCTTGATGTGGATGCTGATCTTTGAGCGAGTTTGGTATCTCAAATTTGGCTGGAAAGCTGATGTTGCCGCGGTAATAGCCAAATGGGAGGGCCGCACTGAGCGGAAGTCCTGGGAGGCGCACCAGATCCGCGGGATGCTGTTATCCCAATCACGTATGCAGATTCACCGTTATTTGCCTGAAATCAAAACGATGGTAGCTCTGTGCCCGCTGTTGGGGCTACTGGGTACCGTGACCGGGATGATCGAGGTATTCAACATCATGGCGGTAACGGGCGGCGGCGATGCCAAGTCCATGGCCGGTGGCGTCCAGCAGGCCACGATTCCGACGATGGCCGGTATGGTTGCAGCCCTCTCTGGCGTTTTTGCCAACACTTATGTCACCCAGATTGCCCAGCGGGAAAGTGAATTCCTGCAGGACAACCTGACGACGGACCATTAATAGAGCCAGATTGATGCGAAAGAGAAACCGAAATGCGGATGCCGATGAGGCTGAGATTGATTTGACGCCCATGCTTGACGTGGTGTTTATCATGTTGATCTTCTTTATCGTGGTCGCTTCCTTCTTGAAGGAGGCCGGTATCGAAGTGAACAGGCCTGAAAGTAACGATAATCCTCCAGAATCAGACGCGACCAGTATCGCTGTGACTATCACCGGTGATGATCAAATCTGGATGGAAAACCGCCGCATCGATATTCGTGCGGTGAGGGCGAACGTTGCGCGTCTGCTTGCCTCAGATCCTGAGCAGTCGTTTAGTGTTAAGACGGAGCCTGGTGCCACTGCCGGAACGCTTCTTGAAGTTGGCGATGCCGCTCGCGAAGCCGGCGTAAAACAGGTCAATTGGCCAGCGGAGGAGAAGAAGTGAGCAGGCGTGGTATGTCAGCCGGACGTGGATCAGCCCAAAGCGGCGGTGGTGAGGGCGAGATTGACCTGACCCCCATGCTGGACGTCGTGTTCATCATGCTTATCTTCTTTATCGTAACCTCATCCTTTGTGAAGGAGCCGGGCATCGACATTAACAAGGCGAATGCCGTTACCACCAATGCCTGTGAGCGTGGCACGATCATTTTTGCGGTCACTGCGGGGGGGGACATCTACTACGATAAGAAACAGGTACCCATCGGGCGAGCTTTCCGTCTGGCCGAAGCGGCCAAGAAGGAGGCGCCGAAAGCGAATTTTGTGATCCAGGCAGATGTCGATGCACCGACGTCAGTGCTGAGCGAATTGCTGGCTTCCCTTAAACCCCTGATGGACGCACCACTGTGTGCCTCCACGAATGAAGCGGGGTAACGACAATGGGTAATAGTTCAGTGAGAATGATAATTGCAATGCTGCTGGCCGTCCCCGTTGTGGTGGGATTGTTTATGGTCATGCACAGCTTGATCGATAAGAATTTTGAAAACCCGGAAACCTCAAATACCAAGATTGCCGAACTGGTTCAGCCGGATGAGGAAATCCAGTTGGAGTCGACTACCCTGAAGCCGGATAAGGCTGAAGACCCGGAAGAGCCACCCCCGGAGATGGAGATGGTCGCTCTGGATCTTGATATGAACATGAATGTCGAAAACACGGCGCCTGTTGCAGCGGTATCGCTGGATATCAATGCGACGGGAATGTCCTCTGGTGATGGTGAATATCTACCCATTGTGAAGGTTGCTCCCATCTATCCTCGTCGTGCACAGACCCGCGGTATCATGGGCTATTGTATTGTCGAATACACAGTGACGAAATCCGGTTCTATCAAGGATCCCGTTGCGGTGGATTGCCAGCCAGCGGGCGTGTTTGACCGCGCCTCTGTCAAGGCAGCAGAAAAGTTTAAATACAAGCCTCGCGTCGTTGACGGCGAGCCTATCGAAGTAGCAGGTGTACAGAACAAGTTCACCTACGAGTTGGAACAGTAAAAGGCTAGTATCGATATGAAATTGTTGAATACTCGAACCTGGACTCGTGCTGCGCTGCTGGCCTTGCCGGTGTTCGCCACACAGGTTGCTATTACCCAGCTGCAGAGCGACTTGGGCTATATGCCGATGTCAGCGACTGTCGCCGCGGAAGAAGAGGCAGCGCCCAAGAAACAACAGGAAACTCGCCGCACACCGGCTTTACGCAACAAGGTGTATGAGAAATTGGCAGAGGCCCAGACTGCGGCCGAGGCCAAGGACTGGAAAACGGCCAAGGGTGTGCTCGACGACATGATTGATACCGGCGGCAAGAAGGCGTTGAACAGCTATGAGCTGGCCAATGTCTACAACCTGTACGCGTTTATTCATTACTCCAATGAAGATTATGCCAAGGCATTGCAGTCTTATGAGAGTGTGGTGGCTCAGCCGGACATTCCCATCGCAATGGAGATCAATACCAAATACACCATTGCCCAGCTGTACTTTGTACAGGAGCAGTGGGGCAAAGGTATCGCTGCGCTGCTGGAGTGGTTCAAAGTTACCGAAAATCCTCCCGCCAGTGCCCATATTCTTTTGGCCCAGGGCTATTATCAGCAAAAAGACTACGACAAAGCGCTGTTTAATGTTGAAAAAGCGATTAGCATGTACAAAGCCAAGGAAAAAACGCCTAAAGAGCAGTGGTATAACCTGGCGCGTTTCCTTTATTTCGACAAAGACGATGTGCCTAACGCGGTACGCACGCTTGAAGAACTGCTGAAGTATTACCCCAAGAAGCAGTACTGGGTTCAGTTGTCGCATATGTACGGTGAGCAGAAGAAGGAGTCCTGGCAGCTTGCTGCGATGGAAACTGCCTATGTTCAGGATATGTTGGACAAGGGTACCGAGCAAACCACGATGGCTTATCTTTACCTGAATGCCGAAGTGCCCTACAAGGCAGCTAAGGTGATGGACAAGGGCATCAAGAACAAGTCCGTTGAGGCAACGTCCAAGAACTACGAAATACTGGGGAACTCCTGGCGACAGGCGCAGGAAGTCAAGAAGGCCATTCCCGCTATGGAGCAGGCCGCTGCAAAATCCGATAAGGGCGAACTCTACGCCAGGCTTGGAAATGTCTATCTTGATGGCGATCAGTACAAGAAGGCCATCAGCTCGATTAACAAGGGTTTGTCTCGTGGTGGTGTAAAACGTCCTGATACAGCCCGCCTGGTGCTGGGGATGGCCTATTTCAATGACAAGCAATATTCAAAAGCGCGCGATGCCTTTAAGGCAGCCGAAAAGGATGAACGCTCAGAGAAGTATGCGTCCCAGTGGCTCAAGTACCTCGCATCTGAATTGGACAGGCAGGAAAAGCTGAAAGACGATATTTAGCTTAAACACTTTCCAGACGTAAAAAAAGGAGCACATGTGCTCCTTTTTTTATGCCGCTAATTCCAAGCCGGCTGATCGGGGATGAGTCTTATACGGGGATGACATCATCGGCTTGTGGGCCTTTCTGTCCGTCGGAAACGCTGAATTCTACTTTTTGGCCTTCGGCCAGAGTTTTGAATCCGTCACCTTTAATAGCACTGAAATGTACAAAAACATCGGGCCCATCTTCGCGCTCGATAAAGCCGAAGCCCTTGCTTTCGTTAAACCATTTGACCGTGCCAGTGATAGTAGACATATGTATTACCTGTATTATGTATTAGCGCCCTCTTGAGGGTGCTTTGTGGTTCGTGTTTATTTATGGGCTACAAACGAGGAACGAGATGTACTTCGAGCGCGTGCATAAATATTGCTGAAAAATCAGCTATTTTCAGTCTAACACTCATTTCAGCAACTGCAATGTTTTGAGCTTTGTAACAATTTCACATTTTTGCCCAGTAATCGCCGTTTCAGCCCGGTTTCATCTTGCTGATGCAAGGTATAACCTTGGTGAAAACAGGCGATAACTAAGAGTGTAGTGTGCGGATATTACTGGTCGAAGATGATATGCAACTGGGGGAGTCGCTGGAAGCTGCCCTGAAGTTGGAGCAGTACGCGGTCGACTGGCTGCGGTCTGGGGAGCCCGTGCGGTCCAGCTTGTCTGCCACTCCCTATGATCTGCTTATTCTGGATCTTGGCCTCCCCGGCGTCCCGGGCATGCAGGTTCTGCGGCAGCTTCGCAGTGACAAACACGTCATCCCTGTGCTGTTGCTTACCGCGCGGAATACCCTGGCTGACAAGGTAGATGGCTTGGATTCGGGTGCCGATGATTATCTGACTAAACCTTTCGAGATGGACGAGCTCTTTGCGAGGGTGCGCTCGATGTTGCGTCGGAAGGGGGACCGCAAAGCGCAACAGTTTGAGGCGGCTGGCATCACGGTTGACCCTGTGGACAGGTCAGTCTTGTTTGAGGAAGCAGAAGTGACCCTGACCGGTCGGGAGTATGCGATCCTGGAAATACTGATTCGCAATGCAGGCCGTTTTGTCTCCCGCGCAAGGTTGGAAGAGGGGATTTACAGCTGGGGCGAAGAGGTGGGGTCAAACACGGTAGAGGTTTATGTGTCTCGGCTTCGCAAGCGTTTCGGCAGTGGCTCTATTGAGACCATGCGTGGCGTGGGCTACCGGATGCCGTCGTGAGGGTTTCCCTGCGAAGGCGGCTAATCGGTACCCTACTGGCGCTAATATTGCTCGCCTGGGGGACCTCCACGCTGGTGACCGGTGTTTACGCAGGCAGGGTCATGCTGGAGCAGGTTGACCGGCAGTTGGAACAATATTCCGACCTCGTTAATTTCATCACCCAGGTTTTTGCCCAACAGGCGGATGATGGGCGTACGCTGCTGGAGCCCTGGTCGCAAGCGGCGCTGGAGCGCGGATCGCCGGGCCCCATGGTCATCGACTCCACCATGGATGAGCGCCTGTCACCCGCTTTGAACATTTGGTTGGACGACAGCCTGCTTGCGGTGCTGGAGTCCTCACCGCGCTTTGCCAGACCTGATGTCGAGGGGTTTTCCTACCTGCGTCTTGAAGAGGACGGCAGCCAATGGCGGGTGCTAGCGAGATATGATGAGCCCACGGGGTTATGGCTCTTGGTGGGGATGGAGCTGGAAGCAGCCCGGTGGGCTATGCTGGGCATCTTTGGCAGAGCACTGTTCCCTCTGCTGGTCGTGTTACCGCTGACACTGGCGCTGCTGTATTTTGGCGTCACCCGGGGCCTGGGGCCCTTGAAAGCGCTGGCTGAGCAAATCGCCAGACGCAACCCCAGAGTGCTGGATCCGGTCGAGTCTGAGGATGTACCAGAGGAAATTCAACCTCTGGTGGACTCGCTAAACACGCTTCTGCAGCGTCTCGCACATGCCCTGGAAGGTGAACAGCGTTTTACCGCCAATGCTGCTCATGAGCTAATGACACCACTGGCCGCAATCAAGACCGAGGTACAACTGTGCCAGCGCCAGCTTGACGACCCCCGAGGGAGCGCGATGCTGGAACGTATCGCCTTGCGGGTAGATCGCGCCTCCCACACAGTGGAACAGCTGCTGACATTGGCCCGTGTCGATCCGGAGACGCCGCTGCCAACAACGAGGCTGGACCTACAGTCATTGCTTGCGGAAATTGTACTGGAAACCGCACATCTGGCGGCGGATCGGGGTTTGTCCATCGACCTCAGGGAAGGGCAGGGTATAACCGTGGGAGGAAGTGAGGAGGCGCTGGCTATTTTGCTGCGCAACTTATTGATTAATGCTTTTCGTTATGCGGATGCGGGCTCAACGGTGAGAGTTCGCCTGGAATCAGACGGAGGCAAGGTCTCACTTGAGATCTGCAATGCCTGCCCGGCCCTCTCTGGCGAGGAGTACCAGCGGATTACAGAGCGTTTTTATCGGGTGCCCGGTAGCGCCGGCCTGGGCGCGGGGCTTGGTTTATCGATCGTGGCGAGAATTGCGCAACAACATGGTGCCGCCTTCAGCGCAGGAGCCGATAGTAGCGGGAGCGGATTTTGCGCGAGAGTGGCCTTCCCTGCGGACGAGGTGCACTAGAATGGTGCGTGGGCCGCGCCGATCAGTCCGGGCTGCCCGGTGGTAATAACAAATACGGGAACCTCCGCCATGTGAGCTTTCATGGCGCCCTTGTGGCAAAAGCGTTGGTGAAAGTCACTGCTTTCGAGAAAGGGTAGCAGTCCAGGTACAATCCCGCCGGCAAGGTATAAGCCGCCATAGGCGCCATTTGCCAGCACAAAATCACCGCAAACCGACCCCAGCAGCGCACAGAACAACTCGAGGGCTTGCCTGGCGTTTTTGTCATCACCTTGTATTGCGCGGACAGAAATTTCAGCGGGTTCAAGTGCCTCTGGCGTCAGCCCATTTAGCGTGCAAATTGCCTGGTAAAGCCTTTGCAGGCCCGGCCCGGAAACCAGTAGTTCGGCATAAATGTAGTCGTGTTGTGCGGACAGCAGTTGGAACAGCTCCAGCTCAAACTGTGAATCCGGTGACAGGCTCATGTGGCCCGGCTCGGCGGCACTGACGTGTAATTCGTCTCCCAGTTGCTCAATGGACGCACCGCCCAGGCCGGTACCGGGCCCTACAGCGGTGTATTTGGCTGATATGCTGGTTTGTCCGGGGTAGAGGACATGTCGATCGTCCTCCTCCAAAAAAGGCAGTGCATAGGCGATAGCGGTGAAATCGTTGATCCAGCCAAACCGTGCGAAGTTGAAACGCTGGGCGAGTTGTGAGCAGGAGAATGACCAGTCTATGTTGAACATGGTGACGTGGTCTTCGGAAGGCGCTGCAGCGACAGCGATACAGCCTTCAGTCGGCGCAGCTTCTTC
>JBALWA010000004.1:0-3526 GCA_036960305.1 Halioglobus sp.
CTACGGATGTGACTGGCGCGTGTGAATTGCCTGAAGGTGTTGAGATGGTAATGCCGGGTGACAACATCCAGATGGTTGTAACCTTGATTGCCCCCATCGCCATGGAAGATGGTCTGCGTTTCGCGATTCGCGAAGGTGGCCGTACCGTGGGTGCTGGTGTTGTAGCCAAAATTATCGAGTAATCGGTAGTTGCACGTTGAAGAGCCGCGGCATTGTCCGCGGTTTTTTTTGGTTCTTTTTTTGGTGGGGTGTTTGGTTCAGTGGGAGGGCTTGTCAGGGGGTAGATACTAGCCTTGGTGGCCTGACGCCCGACCGGGCGCCTTGATGGCTCACCAAGGCTAGTATCTACCCCCTAACAAGCTCCGAAGCTCCGAGATAATAATGCCTATCGAAGTGACATCTCCACCCTCGCGCAACAGCTAGGCCTGGAGTGGGAGAATAACCTCCCTGGCGAGCCATAAAGGCGCCCGGTCGGGCGTCAGGCCGCCAGGGAGGTTATTCTCCCGCTGCAGGCCGGGATTGAACCGTAAGGTTATGTCTCAGATCAGCAGGCCACAAACAGGCTCAATACCCCGAGTTCACATCCGAAATCTGCTCGTTAAGCGTCAGGAAGTCGTAAAGAACCCCGACCAGGAACAGGCCGCCAGTGAGCAAATAGAGGATGCCGGTAAATACCTTGCCCATGTAAAAGCGGTGAATACCGAAAAGGCCCAGGAAGGTGAGCAAAATCCAGGACAGGTCGTAATCCACCGTGCCGGATTCAAAGCGCCGGTCGGCTTCCCGGGACATGGCGGGAATCAGAAAGAGGTCGATGATCCAGCCGATGAAGAACAGGCCCAGGGTGAAGAACCAGATGACGCCGGTGATCTGCTTGCCGTAATAAAACCTGTGGGCGCCGATGAAGCCGAAAATCCACAGAAGGTAACCCATGAGAACCGAGTGGGTATCCTGTTCAGATTGCATAAAGTGCTCCTGTTAACCGTTGTTGTAAAAATAGGGCATAGACCCCGTTCCCCCCCGACCCACGCACAACAGCGAGGTCTGCAGCGGGAGAATATTGTCCCTGGCGAGCCATCAAGGCGCCCGGTCGGGCGTCAGGCCGCCAGGGACAATATTCTCCCGCTGTAGACCGGAAACGAAAAATGGGGTCTGTCCCTTATTTTGGTCCAGGATCATGATGATACACAAGTAGGCTATGCTGATATAGATCATGGTGCGCCGCAGATATTGAGATATTCTGCGTTATATCAGTACCCGGATAGGGACAAACAGGAGGTATAGCACGATGGCATATGAAGCACTCAGGGCGCAGCTGGAAGAGAGCCTGGCAACACTGCAGGACAGGATGCAAAAAGTTCGCAAGGATGTGACACGCGAACACTCCGACGATTCAGCGGAGCAGGCCCAGGAGCGCGAGAATGACGAGGTTATTGACGCGATAGGTAATGAGACGGCGCTTTCAGTCCGTCTGATACGGTCAGCGCTAGACCGCATGGATGACGGAACCTACGGTCAGTGTGAGCAGTGTGGCGAAGATATTGCTACGGATCGCTTGCAGGTGGTGCCTGAAGCCGACCGCTGTGTGCGCTGCGCGAGCTAGGGCGGGTCAGCTTGTGGCAGTTGCCGCAGGTAGTGGGGTTTCCACCCGCGGATGAGCAGCGGTACGGCCACATTGAGGCAGAAGGCGGTAGCCATCAGGGTGTAAAACATGTGCTCGCTGATGATCTGGTTCTGCACATAGGCGATATCCATGACCACAAACGCCAATTCAGCCCGGCCCAGCATGCCGAAGCCGATCATCCAGCTTTCTGCCCAGTTAAAACTCCCGGTATAGCGGGCGGCGAGGCCTGCGGAAAGCACCTGCCCGAACAGCAGGCAGGCGGTCAGAATCAGGGTTTCATCCAGCACCGACATGAGAATGTCCATATCCAGCACCAGTCGGGTGCCCAGTACGATAAAGAATACGGGACCGATCCAGGAAAACGCGATGCTATCGATGATGCGTTGGGTGTCGCGGTGGATTGTGAGGTCGGACGCCTCGGTTTGTTTGCCGAACAGGAAATACTCTTCTTTTAGTATCAGGCCGGCCATATAGGCGCCCACCGCAGGGTGAAAGCCGAATTCATGTCCCAGCAGGGCGACCAGCAAGGCAATCAATAGCACCGTCAGGGTGGCGTGTTCGCCTTCTTGTAGGGTGATCAGGCGCTGCAGATTAAATTTGTCCATCAAGGGGATGCCGCCAAAGGGTCCGGAGCCCACGGGGAAGAGCCACAAGGCCATTACGGTGATCAATACAAAGAAGGAGATCGCTTTCAGGGCAATTAGCCCCAGGCCCAGCACAGAGACGGTGGCGTCGCCTGTGGCCATGGGGACCAGTACCGCCACCAGGGCGAGTGAGGCGATATCGTCCAGTACCGCCGAGGTCATAATACCGGTGGCGGCGGCTGATTTGTGCAGGCCCTCACTGCGTAGGCAGACCATGGTGAGCGACACGGCGGTGGCGGTCATCGCCAGGGCGCACATCAGGGCGCCGTTGCTGTCGCCCCAAAAATGCATGGCGAGGTTATAGGCAATCAGGAAGGGCGCCAGGGCGCCAAACAGCGCGATTCCCCAGCTGCGCTTGATGCTTTTGACGAAATCACTGGAGTTTTCTTCGAACCCCAGGGCAAACATGATCACGATGATGCCGATAGAAGCGAAATCCTCGATGAATATACCGGGCTTTTCGGGGAGTATGCCCACGTTTACCAGGATGCAGCCCATGGCTAGAAACCATAGCACCGGGGTAAACCGGGTTTTGGCGGCGGCGTAGTGCGCTATAAAGACGGCGATCCAGATGATGGCCAGAGAAAAGAGGTCTTCCATGGGGCTCCGGTCCGTATTGTTGGTGTTATGACTTGATCATTGCCCCCCTTGGAGGTGGGTGCAAGTTGTAAAGTGCTTGTGCTTGATGTGGGTCAATTTGGTCTTTTTACCGTGTGGGCTGGAAGTTGTAAGTTTTCCTGTACTAACGCTGGGACGCTGTTATGATGGCGCCCCCTTCGAGTGAGGCCACTGGGTGGCGAGGCTTTTAGAGGGTGCATAAGGAATATAATTGATATTCCATCTTGACAGAGGGTCGGCCTGTCTTTAGAATTCGGCTTCCTTTTTCGGGGGGTTCCATTGCGGGCCTCTGGTTTTTTATTGCTTGGAGTTAGGTCAAATGCAGAGTCAACGCATTCGAATTCGCCTTAAGGCGTTTGATCATCGTCTGATAGATACGTCTACTCAGGAGATTGTCGAAACAGCACGTCGCACTGGCGCGCAGGTCAAGGGACCTATCCCGCTTCCTACCCGGAAGGAAAAGTTTACTGTGTTGATTTCTCCGCACGTAAACAAAGACGCACGTGATCAGTACGAAATTCGTACCCACAAACGTTTGTTAGATATCGTGGAGCCTACAGAGAAGACCGTAGACGCCCTGATGAAGTTGGACCTGGCAGCAGGTGTTGAAGTACAGATTAGTCTTGGCTAACAGCTCTTATGG
>JBALWA010000004.1:3624-60413 GCA_036960305.1 Halioglobus sp.
AGAAACGTAACAAGATCTGCTTGGGGCAGGTGCCCCAGGTGTGTAACGCTCAGCAATGAGCGGCCATAGAGGGTTTAGCCCCGTACACTGAGAGGTTAGAAAAATGACTATTGGATTAGTCGGTCGCAAATCCGGTATGACTCGTGTTTTTACCGATGAAGGCGCATCAATTCCAGTAACCGTAGTGGAGGTATCTCCAAACCGCGTTACTCAAATCAAAGACACTGATAGCGATGGCTATCGTGCAATTCAGGTCACTGCGGGAAGTCGCAAGGCCAGTAAATTAACTAAAGCTGAAGCTGGGCAGTTTGCCAAAGCGGGCGTTGAAGCTGGGAACGGTTTGTGGGAATTTCGACTTGAGGCTGCTGATGAAGCGCCTGAGTTGGGTTCCAGTCTGACTGTCGAGCGCTTTGAAGTCGGGCAAAAAGTCGACGTCTCCGGTAAGACCAAGGGTAAAGGCTTCCAGGGCGGTATCAAGCGCTGGAACTTCACCATGCAGGATGCGACACACGGTAACTCGTTGTCGCACCGTTCAAATGGTTCTATTGGTATGTGTCAGACACCGGGTCGCGTTTTCAAGGGTAAGAAGATGTCTGGGCATATGGGGGCTGAAAATGCGACCACACAGGGTCTGGAAGTTATCCGTGTCGATGTCGAGCGCAACTTGTTGCTTATTAAGGGTGCCGTACCCGGCGCTCCTGGCGGAGACGTTATCGTACGTCCCGCGGTCAAGGCTTAAGGTTAGGGGGTCTCTAACGTGGAATTGAGTATTGTAAAGCCGGGTAATACAGCGGCAGGCACTGTGTCTGTTTCTGATGTTGCCTTTGCGCGTGAATATAATGAAGAGCTGGTTCACCAGGTCGTCACTGCCTATATGGCAGGTGCCCGTCAGGGTACACGTGCACAAAAGAATCGCGCTGATGTACGTGGCGGCGGCAGGAAGCCCTGGCGCCAGAAGGGCACGGGTCGCGCAAGAGCGGGAACTATTCGTTCTCCTATCTGGCGTTCAGGTGGTGTTACATTTGCCGCCCAGCCCCAGGACCACTCGCAGAAAGTAAACCGCAAGATGTACCGTGCGGCACTGCGCTCCATTATGTCGGAGCTGGCACGCCAGAATCGTCTGGTGGTTGTCGAGAGTATGGATCTGGCTGAGCCCAAGACCAAGTTGCTGGTTAAGCAGCTGGGTGAGTTCGGTATGGACAACGTGTTAATCGTGTCCTCTGATGTCAACGAGAACCTGTACCTGGCATCGCGCAACCTGCATAAGGTTGACGTTCGCGATGTAGAGGGTGTCGATCCGGTTAGCCTGATTGGTCACGAAAAGGTGTTGGTGACTGTTGACGCGGTCAAGAAATTTGAGGAGATGCTGGGATGAACCAGGAAAGAATCTTCCAGGTGCTGGTAGGTCCGCACGTTTCTGAAAAAGCGGCGATTGTTGCTGAGCAAAGCAACCAGTACGTTTTCAAGGTAGCGGTTGATGCGACCAAGGCTGAAGTTAAGAAGTCTGTTGAGCAGTTGTTCAAGGTGAACGTTACTGCAGTCCGGACTCTGAAGGTCAAGGGTAAGGTCAAGCGTAACAAGTTTGGCATGAGTGCCAGGCCAACCTGGAAAAAAGCATACGTTCGACTGGAGCAGGGTCAAGACATCGACTTTGCCGTGGCTGAGTAAGGAGTAGGTTTGAGATGGCAGTTTTAACGAGTAAACCCACTTCCCCCGGTCGTCGTCACGTCGTCCGAGTGGTAAGCGAAGGGCTGCACAAAGGTGAACCATACAAGCCTTTACTGGAAAAGCAGTCCAGGAATGGCGGCCGTAATAACAACGGCAGAATCACCACACGTCACATTGGTGGTGGTCACAAGCAGCATTACCGTATTATCGATTTCAAGCGCAACAAGGACGGTATTCCGTCTACAGTAGAGCGTCTTGAGTACGATCCCAACCGCACAGCGAATATCGCTCTGTTGTTGTTTGCCGATGGCGAGCGTCGCTACATTATTGCGCCCAAGGGTGTGGTAGCGGGTGATGTCCTGCAATCTGGTGCATCCGCTACGATCAAGACGGGCAACTGTCTGCCGCTGCGCAATGTCCCGGTAGGTTCTGTGGTTCACGCCATAGAGCTGAAGCCAGGTAAGGGTGCACAGATAGCACGTTCAGCTGGTACATCGGCCCAGGTCGTGGCCCGTGAAGGTCAGTACGCTACCCTGCGTCTTCGCTCCGGCGAAATGCGTAAAGTGTTGGCAGAGTGTCGTGTAACGCTGGGCGAAGTGTCCAATTCGGAACACAGTCTGCGCAAACTGGGTAAAGCGGGTGCAGCGCGCTGGCGTGGTGTTCGTCCTACCGTTCGCGGTGTGGCTATGAACCCGGTTGATCACCCACATGGTGGTGGTGAAGGCCGTACCTCTGGTGGTCGTCATCCGGTTAGCCCATGGGGTACACCTACCAAGGGTTACAAGACACGTAAAAACAAGCGTACTGATAATTTGATCGTACGTCGTCGTGGTAAGAAATAAGCTCGTTCACTAGAGCCCGAAGATTAGAGGAATAAATTGTGCCGCGTTCACTAAAAAAAGGTCCGTTTATCGACCTTCACTTGATGAAAAAAGTTGAAGCAGCTGTTGAAAGCAATGACCGTCGCCCGATCAAGACCTGGTCGCGCCGTTCAATGGTATCGCCTGACATGGTTGGTTTGACGCTTGCGATTCACAACGGTCGTCAGCACGTGCCGGTATCTGTAAGCGAAGATATGGTGGGTCACAAGCTGGGCGAATTTGCGGTAACCCGCACGTTCCGTGGCCACATTGTGGACAAGAAGGTCAAGCGCTAAGCGCTTGATTACAAGCCAAGAGGTTTAGGAAATGGAAGTTGCAGCAAAGTTAAAAGGTGCTCGTATTTCTGCGCAGAAAGCGCGTCTGGTCGCTGACCAGGTTCGCGGTATGGCCGTAGAAGACGCGCTTACCCTGCTGGAATTCAGCCCCAAGAAAGCGGCTCACTTGGTCAAGAAGGTTCTTGACTCTGCGATTGCCAATGCTGAGAACAACGAAGGTGCGGATGTCGACGAACTGAAGGTATCCAGCATATATGTAGACGAAGGTATGACTATGAAGCGCCTGCGCCCCCGTGCAAAGGGTCGTGCAGATCGTATACTCAAACGTTCATGTCATATCACTGTGAAAGTTGCAGACGGCGAAGACTAAGGTTTAGGAGAAGACCACATGGGTCAGAAAGTACATCCTATAGGTATCCGGTTAGGTATCGTTAAAGACCACACATCGGTCTGGTACGCGGATAGCAAGAACTACTCCAAGCAGTTAATTACTGATTTGGAAGTGCGTGAGTATCTGGAAAAGGCTCTGGAGCATGCGTCTGTTAGCCGCGTGGTTATAGAACGCCCCGCCCAGACAGCTCGCATTACTATTCACACTGCCCGTCCCGGTATTGTTATCGGTAAGAAGGGTGAGGACGTGGACAGTCTGCGCAAGCTGCTGACTCAGAAGATGGGTGTACCTGTACACGTAAACATCGAAGAGATTCGCAAGCCGGATCTGGATGCCAGGTTGGTTGCGCAAAATGTTGCCCAACAGCTGGAGCGTCGCGTGATGTTCCGTCGTGCCATGAAGCGGGTGGTGCAGAATGCCATGCGCCAGGGGGCAAAGGGTATCAAGGTTCAGGTAGGTGGTCGTTTGGGTGGAGCTGAAATTGCTCGCAGCGAGTGGTATCGGGAAGGTCGTGTGCCATTGCACACACTGCGTGCTGATATCGACTACGCCGCTTATGAAGCCGCCACTACCTATGGAATCATTGGTGTGAAGGTTTGGATTTTCAAAGGTGAAGTTATTGGTGATGAGCAAAAAGCCGCCGATACCGGATCCAAGAAAACAGCTACTAATTAAGGGTTACGCAGATGTTACAACCAAAGCGTACAAAATTTCGCAAGATGATGAAGGGCCGCAATCGCGGTCTGGCACACCGCGGCAGCAAGGTTAGCTTCGGTGAGTACGGTCTGAAGGCTACTGGCCGCGGACGCTTGACAGCGCGTCAGATCGAAGCAGCACGTCGTGCGATGACACGTCACATTAAACGTGGCGGAAAGATCTGGATTCGTGTTTTCCCGGACAAGCCTATTACTGGTAAGCCGTTGGAAGTGCGTCAGGGTAAAGGTAAAGGTAATGTTGAATACTGGGTAGCCCAGATTCTGCCTGGTAAAGTACTTTACGAAGTACAGGGCGTATCTGAAGAGTTGGCGCGTGAAGCGTTTGATCTGGCTGCCGCCAAGATTCCTATTGCCACAACATTTGTAAAACGGTCGGTGATGTGATGAAAGCAAGCGAATTGCGTGAAAAGTCTGCAGAGGACTTGAATAAGGCACTGCTGGTTCTTCGTGAAGAGCAGTTTAAGTTGCGCATGCAGAAGTCTACGGGTCAGTTGGGGCAGACACATTTGCTGCAACAGACACAGCGTGACATCGCACGCGTAAAGACCGTGTTGAGCGAAAAGGCAGGTAACTAAGAATGTCAGGTGCAGAAAAGCGTACACGTACTGTAACCGGTAAGGTTGTCAGTAACAAAATGGACAAGACGATTACTGTCGTTGTCGAGCGCAGGGAAAGGCACCCTGTGTACGGCAAGTACATTACTCGTTCTTCTAAGCTTCACGCTCATGATGAAAAGAATGAGTGCGGCATTGGCGATACAGTTGTCGTTGCCGAATCCCGTCCTATTTCCAAGAGCAAGTTCTGGAAATTGATGGAAGTTGTTGAAAGCGCCACCCCGGTTTAAGAGTAGGTTTAGCGGCCACGGTCGCAGTTTGGAGTAGGAAATGATTCAGACACAGTCGTATTTGGAAGTCGCTGATAACAGCGGTGCCCGCCGGGTGATGTGCATTAAAGTGCTGGGCGGTTCACATCGTCGTTACGCACGAGTAGGCGACCTCATCAAGGTAACCGTAAAGGAAGCAATTCCACGCGGTAAGGTGAAGAAAGGCCAGGTGATGACCGCTGTTGTGGTACGCACCAGAAAAGGTGTTCGTCGTCAGGATGGTTCCACCATCAAGTTTGATGACAACGCTGCAGTACTGCTCAATGCGCAGGATGCTCCTATTGGTACTCGTATCTTCGGGCCAGTAACCAGGGAATTGCGTGGCGAGAAGTTCATGAAGATTATTTCTTTGGCGCCTGAAGTTATCTAGAGCGGCCAGGGTCGAGAGGAAAGAAAATGTTGAAAATCAAAAGCGATGACGAAGTGATTATCCTGGCCGGTAAGGACAAGGGTAAACGCGGTAAGGTTCGCAAGGTGCTGGATAACAATCGAGTGATTGTTTCCGGGATCAACATGAACAAGAAGCACACAAAGCCCAACCCCCAAATGGGAGTTGCCGGCGGTATCGTAGAGAAGGAAGCGCCCATTCAGGTTTCTAATGTGGCCATTTTCAACTCCACGACCAACAAGGCCGACCGTGTGGGATTCAAGGTTGACGGGGATACAAAGGTGCGTATCTACAAGTCGAATGGTGAGGCGATCGACTCTTAAGCCACGGGCTAAGGGTTTACAGGTAAAAGATATGGCAACGCTGAAAGAAAAGTACAAGAGCGAACTGGCTCCCAAGCTGAAAGAAGAGCTTGGTCTGGATAATGTGATGGAAGTTCCACGCATCACCAAGATCACCCTGAACATGGGTGTAGGTGAAGCGCTTGGCGACAAGAAAGTGCTGGAAAATGCCGTCGCAGATATGGAAAAAATTGCTGGCCAGAAGGTTGTAGTGACCA
Source organism: Halioglobus sp. (assembly GCA_036960305.1). Taxonomy (GTDB): domain Bacteria; phylum Pseudomonadota; class Gammaproteobacteria; order Pseudomonadales; family Halieaceae; genus JBALVT01. The sequence continues at coordinate 9,386 of JBALWA010000004.1, forward strand.
AGGCTCGCAAGTCAATTGCGGGATTCAAGGTTCGCGATGGCTGGCCAATAGGCTGTAAGGTAACTCTGCGTTCAGAACGCATGTATGAGTTCCTTGAGCGCCTGATCAGCATTGCTATTCCACGTATTCGCGATTTTCGTGGTGTCAGCCCCAACTCGTTTGACGGCCGCGGCAACTTTGCAATGGGTGTGACTGAACAGATCATTTTCCCTGAAATCAATTATGACCAGGTGGATGCCCTGCGCGGCATGGATATTACTATCACCACGTCTGCTCGTACGGATGATGAAGGACGCGCACTGTTGCGTGCCTTTAACTTCCCACTGAAAAGCTAAGAGGCTTTATTCATGGCTAAGAAATCTATGATCGCGCGCGAATTAAAGCGTACTCAGACAGTCGCTAAATACGCCGAAAAGCGCGCAGCGCTGAAAGCGACCATTTACGATGTTAACGCATCTGATGAAGAGAAGTGGGAAGCACAGATTGCTTTGCAAAAACTGCCCCGCGATGCCAGCCCATCTCGCCAGCGTAGACGCTGTGCGATAACTGGACGGCCGCACGGTGTATATCGCAAGTTTGGCTTGTGCCGTAACAAGCTGCGGGAAGCAGCAATGCGCGGTGACGTACCAGGCCTGGTTAAGGCCAGCTGGTAAGTGTCTGTAGGTTTATAGAGAGAATTCGATTATGAGTATGCAAGACCCGATAGCAGATATGCTGACCCGTATACGCAACGCGCAAATGGCTGGTAAGCCAACCGTTGATATGCCCGGTTCCAAGCTTAAAGCCGCACTGGCCAGCGTCCTGAAAGACGAAGGCTATATTGAAGAGTTCGCCGCGGCGGATCAGGAAGGCAAGCCGCGTCTGTCCATAGATTTAAAATATTACCAGGGCAAGCCCGTGATCGCCGAAATCGATCGCATCAGCCGCCCTAGCCTGCGCCAGTATGTGAACAAGGATGATCTGCCTTCTGTTCGCAATGGTCTGGGTGTCGCGATCATCTCCACCTCACAAGGTGTGATGACTGAGCGCGCAGCTCGCGCTGCCGGTGTTGGCGGCGAAGTGCTTTGCACTGTTTTCTAATTGAAATTGATTTAAAGAGCATTCGAAATGTCTAGAGTCGCAAATAATCCGTTAGAACTGCCCAAGGGCGTTGAGGTCACAATCAGTGGCAGCGACGTAACCGTTAAAGGCAGTAAAGGAAAGCTGGACCTCTCCCTGGTGGAAGGTATACAGCTGAGCCAGGATGACAACGTTCTACGTGTTGCTTATGACAGCGATAAGTTGAAGGCTATGGCCGGAACTACTCGCTCACTGGTAAACAACATGGTTAAGGGCGTCAGCGAAGGCTGGGAAAAGAAGTTGGTTTTGAACGGTGTTGGTTACCGGGCAAAAGCTTCTGGCAAATCCGTCAACCTGACACTGGGTCTTTCACACCCAGTGGACTATCAACTGCCCGAGGGCGTGTCTGCTGAGACACCTTCCCAGACAGAAGTAGTTGTTAAAGGGATAGACAAGCAGGCCGTAGGCCAGGCAGCAGCAGAAATTCGCAGCTTCCGCCCGCCGGAGCCATACAAGGGTAAGGGTATTCGTTACGCTGACGAACACGTTCGTCGTAAAGAAGCCAAGAAAAAGTAGGTAAGTTGATATGAGCGCAAAAAATGATTCAAGGTTACGTCGCGCCCGTCGCGCTCGTGCCCGCATGCGTGATCAGGGTGTTATTCGCCTGAGTGTGCACCGTACGCCTCGCCATATTTACGCCCAGGTTATCGCACCTGCTGGCGACAAGGTTTTGGCCAGTGCATCAACGCTGGACAGCAGCCTGCGCGGCGGCTCAACGGGTAATGCCGATGCAGCAGCAGCCGTTGGCAAGCTGGTTGCAGAGCGAGCGAAGGAAGCCGGTATAGAGAAAGTGGCTTTCGATCGCGGTGGCTACAAGTACCACGGACGCATTAAGGCCCTGGCCGATGCCGCTCGTGAAAGTGGACTGGACTTCTAGGGTATCAATATGGCTTTTAACGATCAGAGAAAGCAACAGCAAGACGGCGACCTGCAGGAAAAACTGGTTCAGGTTAACCGTGTAGCGAAAGTGGTTAAGGGTGGCCGTATTTTCGGTTTTACTGCCCTGACAGTTGTCGGCGACGGTAAGGGAAAAGTCGGTTTTGGCCGCGGAAAGGCGCGTGAAGTGCCTGTCGCTATCCAAAAAGCGATGGAAGCGGCGCGCCGCAACATGATTCAAGTTGAACTGAACGAAGGTACTATCCAGTACGCCGTTAAAGCTCGACATGGGGCATCCAAAATTTATATGCAGCCTGCGTCAGAAGGTACTGGCGTAATCGCCGGTGGCGCGATGCGTGCTGTATTAGAAATAGCCGGTGTACACAACGTACTGGCAAAGTGCTACGGCTCCACCAATCCGGTGAATGTCGTCCGCGCAACTTTTAACGGTTTACGCGATATGGCTGCCCCTGATGATGTGGCTGCCAAACGTGGTAAAACCGTTGAAGAAATTTTGAACTAATTATCGGGTTGGCTCGTCATGGCTAAAGCAACAATCAAAGTTACACAGATCAAAAGCAGCAGTGGTCGCCTGAAGAACCACAGGGCGTGCGTTGCCGGTTTGGGTCTGCGTCGTATTGGTCACACGGTAGAAGTAGAGGACACTCCTTCTGTTCGTGGCATGATCAACAAAGTGAACTATTTAGTACGGGTTGAGGATTAAATTATGTCAGACGTTATGCGACTGAATACCCTGAGTCCCGCTCCAGGCGCCAAGAAAGATGCAAAGCGCGTAGGTCGTGGCATTGGTAGCGGCACAGGTAAGACAGCGGGTCGTGGCCACAAAGGCCAGAAAGCTCGCTCTGGTGGTGGTATTCGCCCCGGTTTTGAGGGTGGCCAGATGCCTTTACAAAAGCGTCTGCCAAAGTACGGTTTTACTTCGCGTATCTCCCGTACTACAGCTCAGGTTCGCCTGGGTGAGCTCAACGCTGTAGCTGGAGAAGTAATCGACCTGGAAGCGCTGAAAGGTGCTGATCTGGTCAAGCAGGACGTGACGCGTGCACGTGTATTCCTTTCAGGCGAACTGCAAAAAGCAGTGACAGTCAAAGGCCTCGCGGTAACCAAAGGTGCCCGTGAAGCAATTGAAGCAGCCGGTGGAAAAATCGAGGACTAAATGGCTACAGGTCAGCTTCCCACCATAAACAAATCTGGATTAGGCGAGCTCTTTGCTCGCCTTCGTTTTGTTTTATTGGCAATAATTGTATACCGCATCGGAACACATATTCCGGTGCCGGGGATTGACCCCAACCAACTGGCGGCATTATTTAACCAGAACCAGGGCACCATCCTGGGGCTGGCCAATATGTTTTCCGGTGGCGCCCTGGAGCGAATGAGTATCCTGGCGCTGGGTATCATGCCCTATATCTCTGCATCGATTATTATGCAGCTGATGTCGGCCGTGACACCGCAGCTGGAGGCGTTGAAGAAAGAGGGCGAGTCGGGACGGCGTAAGATTAGCCAGTACACGCGCTACCTAACGGTGTTATTGGCGATTGTACAGGCGTCAGGTATGACGGCTGGCATGGCGAATCAAGGCATGTCCTACGATACCTCGATTCTGTTTTATGTGATTGCGATCACATCTCTGGTGACCGGCGCCGTCTTTATGATGTGGCTGGGTGAGCAGATTACGGAAAAGGGTGTGGGTAACGGCATCTCGCTGTTGATCTTCGCCGGTATTGTTGCGGGTTTGCCCGCTGCGATTGGTCAGTCGCTTGAACAGGCGCGACAGGGTGAGCTAAATATCCTGGTGCTGATGCTGGTGTTGGCTCTGGCGATAGCAGTCATTTATTTGATTGTCTTTATTGAGCGCGGGCAACGCCGTATCACGGTGAACTATGCCAAGCGTCAACAAGGTCGCAAGATGTATCAGGCGCAGAGCTCGCATCTGCCCCTTAAGGTGAATATGGCCGGTGTTATCCCAGCAATTTTTGCCAGCAGTATATTGTTGTTCCCTGCGTCTATCGCGCAGTGGTTTGGTTCTTCAGGCTCGGCTGACTGGTTGCAGGACATGGCGGTCGCTATCGGACCTGGACAACCGCTGAACATCTTGTTGTTTACGGTGTTTATTGTGTTTTTCTGCTTTTTCTACACGGCATTGATGTTTAATCCGGTGGAAGTGGCAGACAACCTGAAGAAGTCAGGTGCATTTGTACCCGGTATTCGTCCCGGCCAGCAGACAGCCAATTACATTGATGGCGTGTTGACCCGATTGACCGTATTTGGTGCAGCGTATATTGCCCTGGTGTGTTTGATGCCACAGTTTTTGGTGGTGATGTGGAACGTGCCCTTTTACCTGGGTGGTACCTCATTGTTAATTGTTGTGGTTGTGGTAATGGATTTTATGGCCCAGGTGCAGAGTCACCTGATGTCTCACCAGTATGACTCGGTGATGAAAAAGGCCAATCTGAAGAATTATGGTAACTCTGGGAAAGGTCGCTAGACCGGCCCGGATTAAAGGAGAAATCGACATGAAAGTACGTGCATCGGTTAAAAGAATTTGCAGAAATTGCAAAGTGGTTCGTCGCAAGGGTGTAGTTCGGGTGATCTGCGAATCAGATCCCCGTCACAAGCAGCGTCAGGGCTAGGCATCGACGGCCTGCCCGGAATATCTCCCGCGGGGGAATCTGTGGCAAATGTCGGTTGATTTTTGATAACGATATCGCTAAAATGCTGCGCCTTTCGTAGCTGCTGAGTCAAATCAGCTGTTTCGGGTTGCGGATACATAGCGACTATTTGAGTAATTGGAGAAAGATGGATGGCTCGTATTGCCGGCGTCAACATACCAGATAACAAGCATGCTGTTATCTCATTGACTTACATCTACGGCGTTGGCCGCACCCAGGCAAAAAAGCTGTGTGCAACCACCGGTGTAGAGGAAAGCACCAAGATTGGTGAACTTTCCGAACAACAAATGGATGCATTGCGCACTAGTGTTGGCGACATGACTGTAGAAGGTGATCTACGTCGTGAAGTCTCCATGAATATTAAGCGTTTAATGGATCTGGGTTGCAATCGTGGCCTGCGTCACCGCCGGGGCTTGCCTCTGCGTGGACAGCGGACCAAGACCAATGCCCGCACACGCAAAGGACCGCGTAAGCCGATTCGCAAATAAGCACTCCGTCAGGAGTACAGCGAATCCTTTTTAGTGTAGCTGCACCACTTGCAGTGTTGATATTAAGTTAGGAACAAACTATGGCTAAGCCAGGTGCAAAAAGCACTCGTAAAAAGATCACGAAGACCGTTGTCGATGGAATTGCGCATATTCATGCCTCCTTTAACAACACCATCATTACTATCACAGACCGTCAGGGCAACACCCTGAGCTGGGCTACCGCGGGTGGTTCTGGTTTCCGTGGTTCACGTAAGAGCACACCGTTCGCTGCCCAGGTGGCCGCAGAACGTGCCGGTGAAGCTGCCAAGGAATACGGCCTTAAGAATCTTGACGTACAAGTTAAAGGCCCAGGCCCCGGACGTGAATCCGCTGTCCGTGCGCTGAACTCTTGTGGTTACAAGATCAGCAACATCACTGACGTCACACCGATTCCCCATAATGGTTGCCGTCCTCCCAAGAAACGTCGCGTTTAACGCACACAGGAAGAATTGACATGGCTCGATATATTGGACCCAAGTGCAAGCTCTCCCGTCGTGAGGGAACAGATCTGTTTCTGAAGAGCGGAGTGCGGTCACTGGATAGCAAGTGTAAACTCGAAGCGGCCCCCGGCCAGCACGGCGCCCGTCGCGGTCGTCTGTCTGACTACGGAGTGCAGCTGCGTGAAAAGCAGAAAGTTCGTCGTATCTACGGCGTGCTCGAGAAGCAATTCCGTAACTACTACAAAGAAGCTGCCCGCCTGAAGGGTGCAACCGGTGAGAACCTGCTGCAACTCCTGGAAAGCCGCCTCGACAACGTGGTATACCGCATAGGTTTTGGCGCAACTCGCTCCGAATCCCGTCAGCTGGTTGCCCACAAGGCCATTTTAGTTAATGGCACTGTTGTAAACATCGCCTCTTACCAGGTGAAAGCCGGCGACGTCGTCTCACTGCGTGAGAAGGCCAAGAAGCAACTGCGTGTGCAGTCAGCTCTCGCCCTGGCAGCCCAGCGCGGCGAGCCCGAGTGGATCGAAGTGAACACCGACAAGCTGGAAGGCGTATTCAAGGCGGTTCCTGATCGTCAGGATCTGTCGTCCGAGATCAACGAAAGTCTGATCGTCGAACTTTACTCCAAGTAATCCGCCTCAGGACTAACCTACAACTACAGGTGCCCAAATGCAGAGTGCAGTAAACGAATTTTTGACCCCGCGTGTTATCACTGTTGATGAAAAGAACAGCACGCGCGCCCAGGTAACCCTGGAGCCGCTGGAGCGTGGTTTTGGCCACACTCTGGGTAACGCTTTACGCCGTATCTTGTTGTCTTCCATGCCTGGCTGTGCCATCACGGAAGTAGAGATCGACGGCGTGTTGCACGAATACAGTGCCATTGAAGGCGTACAGGAAGATGTCATTGAAATCCTGTTGAACCTCAAAGGTGTCGCACTTGTCATGAATGGCAAGGACGAAGCAGAGCTCACACTGACCCGCAAGGGCAACGGTGCGGTTACTGCAGGTGATATCCAGGTTGATCACGATATCGAGATTCGCAACCCGGATCACGTTATCTGCCACCTCAACGGTGACGCAGAAATCAGCATGAAGCTCACTGTTGCCAGAGGCCGCGGTTACTCTCCTGCAGATTCACGCGAGAATCCAGAAGAAGAGACCCGTTCAATTGGCCGTCTGCAACTGGATGCTACATTCTCGCCAGTACACCGCGTCTCCTACGTCGTAGAAGCGGCACGGGTAGAGCAGCGTACTGACCTGGACAAGCTGGTTCTGGACCTTGAGACCAACGGAACAATCGACCCCGAGGAAGCGATACGTCGCGCTGCGACTATCCTGCAGCAGCAGCTGGCAGTATTCGTCGACCTGGAGTCAGAGTCAGAAGCAGAGTCTGTAGAGGAAGAGGACGAAGTCGATCCTATCCTGTTGCGTCCGGTTGATGATCTCGAGTTGACTGTTCGTTCAGCCAACTGCCTCAAGGCAGAGAATATTTACTACATTGGTGACCTTGTACAGCGCACAGAAGTTGAGCTGCTCAAGACCCCGAACCTGGGTAAGAAGTCACTGACCGAAATAAAGGACGTTCTGGCATCACGCGGTTTGTCACTGGGCATGCGCCTGGACAACTGGCCGCCAGCCAGCCTGAAAAACGACGACCGGGTACTGACAGTCTAGGACACAGTACTTCAGTAACCCGGCTAAGCAGTTTAACGTGCTGAGATAGCACAGATAGCATCATAGGATTGGAAAAATGCGCCATCGCCATAGTGGACGTCAATTAAATAGAAATAGCTCGCACCGTAAGGCCATGTTTCGCAACATGACAGCCTCACTGGTTGAGCACGAACTGATCAAGACCACCTTGCCCAAAGCCAAGGAACTGCGCGGCTACGCGGAGCCCTTGATCACTCTGGCCAAGACCGACAGCGTTGCCAACCGCAGGCTGGCGTTTGATCGCGTTCGCGACAAGGCAGTGGTAGGCAAGTTGTTCACCGAACTGGGTCCAAGATACCAGGAGCGTCCGGGTGGTTACATCCGTATCCTCAAGTGCGGCTACCGCACGGGCGACAAGGCTCCTATGGCCTACGTTGAGTTGGTAGGTCGTCCCCAGCCTGAAGCTGAGACTGACGAAGATTAAGCAGCACTGATCTTCGAAGAATACCTTAAAGCCGGGCATGTCCCGGCTTTTTTGTGGCTGCGGTGCGGGGTCAGACCACACTTTCGGTCTTTTTCGAAAGTGTGCTCTGACCCCAGGTTCACTCAGACCCCGCACCGCGCGATGTTTGTTCGATCAGGGGTCAGAGCACTTTTTCGGTAGAGCTTGAAAAAGTGGTCTGACCCCGCACCCTATTCAAGCCGCCTTCTTGGCAGCTTTCTTACGAGGCTTCTTAACCGCCGTCTTCGCCAACATAGGCCCCAAAAACTCCCCGGTATACGAGCCCTTGGTTTTAGCGACATCCTCAGGCGTACCCGCGGCAATAATCTGGCCGCCGCCACTGCCGCCCTCGGGCCCCAGGTCGATAACCCAGTCGGCGGTTTTGATGACATCCAGGTTGTGTTCGATGATGACAACGGTGTTGCCGTGGTCGCGGAGACGGTGGAGGACTTCCAGCAGCTGTTTGATATCTTCGAAGTGAAGGCCCGTCGTGGGTTCGTCAAGGATGTAGAGGGTGCTGCCGGTGTCGCGCTTGGATAATTCCTTGGACAACTTGACCCGCTGGGCTTCACCGCCGGAGAGGGTGGTGGCGGCTTGGCCGATGCCGATGTAGGACAGGCCAACGTCCATCAGGGTTTGCAGTTTGCGGGCGATGGCGGGTACGGGTTCGAAAAACACCAGAGCGTCCTCGACAGTCATTTCCAGTACCTCGTGGATATTCTTGCCCTTGTAGCGGATCTCCAGGGTTTCACGGTTGTAGCGCTTGCCCTTGCAGATGTCACAGGGGACGTAAATGTCGGGCAGGAAGTGCATCTCGACCTTGGTGACGCCGTCACCCTGACAGGCCTCGCAGCGGCCGCCCTTCACGTTAAAGCTGAAGCGACCTGGCTTGTAGCCCCGGGATCGTGCTTCCTGGGTGCCGGCAAAGAGCTCCCTGACCGGGGTAAAAATACCGGTGTAGGTGGCGGGATTGGAGCGCGGGGTTCGGCCGATGGGGCTCTGGTCAATGTCGATGCACTTGTCGATGTGCTTCATGCCCTTGATCTCTTTGTAGGGTGCGGCGGTCAAGGTGGTGGCGCCGTTGAGTTCGGTGGCGGCCAGGGGGTACAGGGTGCTGTTGATCAGGGTGGATTTGCCCGAGCCAGATACCCCGGTGACACAGGTCAGGAGGCCGATAGGGATTTCCAGGTCGACCATTTGCAGGTTGTTGCCACTGGCGCCGGTGAGTACCAGCTGGCGTTTGCTGTTGTTGGGCGTGCGTTTGGCGGGAATTTCAATTCTCTTGCGGCCGGACAGATAGTCGCCGGTGAGGGAATTGGTGCTCGCCAGAATGTCGGCCATGGTGCCCTGGGCCACGACCTGGCCACCGTGCACGCCGGCGCCGGGTCCAATGTCGATGACGTGATCAGCGCTGCGAATGGCATCCTCATCGTGCTCCACTACCAATACGGTATTGCCCAGGTCCCGCAAGTGAATGAGGGTACTCAACAGGCGCTCATTGTCACGCTGGTGTAGGCCGATGGAGGGTTCATCCAGGATGTACATGACACCCACCAGGCCGGCCCCTATCTGGGAGGCCAGCCGTATGCGCTGTGCCTCGCCACCGGACAGGGTTTCAGCGCTGCGGTTCAGGGAGAGGTAGTTCAGGCCAACATCGACCAGAAAGCGGTAGCGGGCACGCAATTCTTTGAGAATCTTGTCGGCAATCTCGCCCTGTCGGCCTTCCAGCGCCAGATTTTCAAAATAGTCCTGGGCTTCACCGACGGACATATCGGTAATGCTGGGCAGGTTGCGTTCGTCCACAAAGACATGGCGGGCATCCCGGCGCAGGCGGGTGCCGTTGCAGTCAGGGCAGGGCTGGGTAGCGAGAAACTTGGCGAGGTCCTCTCGCACAGACTGGGAGTCTGTATCCCGGTAACGCCTGTCCATGTTGGGGATAATGCCTTCGAAAGGGTGTGTGCGTTTAAACACATCGCCCCGATCGTTGACGTAGGAAAAGGCAATATCTTCCTTGCCGCTGCCGGTGAGGATAATGTCGCGATGCTTCTTTTTCAGTTTTTCAAAGGGCGTGTCTATATCAAAGCCATAGTGCTCGGCCAGGGAAGTGAGCATATGGAAGTAATACACATTGCGCCGGTCCCAGCCGCGTATCGCACCGGCTGCCAGGCTGGCTTCCGGGTGTAGCACAATGCGACCTGAATCAAAGTACTGCTTCACGCCCAGGCCGTCGCAACCACTGCAGGCACCAGCGGGGTTGTTGAAGGAAAACAGGCGTGGCTCCAGCTCGTCGATGCTGTGACCGCATTTTGGGCAGGCGAAACGGGCGGAGAAGCCAATGTCTTCACCGTCGTCATCCATGTAGCTGATCGAGGCCAGGCCATCGGTCAGCCCCAGGGCGGTCTCGAAGGACTCTGCAAGCCTGATACCGAGATCATCACGCACCTTGAAGCGGTCTACGACCACTTCCACGCGGTGCTTCTTGTTTTTTTCAAGCTCAGGTACGTCGTCCAGGTCGGTGACAATACCGTCTATTCTGGCCCGCACGAAGCCTGAAGCACGCAGTTCTTCAAAGACATGCAGGTGCTCGCCCTTGCGGTCCCGGATTACCGGCGCCAGTAGCATCAATTTGCTGCCTGCGGGCAGTGCGAGTACGGTGTCGACCATTTGGGAGACCGTTTGTGCCCTGAGATTGACGTTGTGGTCCGGGCAGCGAGGCTCGCCTACCCGGGCAAACAGCAGCCGCAGGTAATCATAAATTTCTGTGATGGTTCCCACCGTGGAGCGCGGGTTGTGAGAGGTGGACTTCTGTTCGATCGAGATGGCCGGAGACAGGCCCTCGATGTGGTCCATGTCCGGCTTCTCCATCATGGAGAGGAACTGTCGGGCATAGGTGGAAAGGGACTCCACGTAGCGTCGTTGGCCCTCGGCATACAGGGTGTCGAACGCCAGCGAGGATTTACCCGATCCCGACAGGCCGGTGATGACCACCAGTTGGTCCCGGGGGATATCCAGATCAATGTTTTTGAGGTTGTGCGTGCGCGCGCCGCGCACCTGAATCGTCTTCATGGGCCACCTGATATTGCTATATTGCGAACAACAGAGCAGTATACTGAGCGGGGCACGCGAGGCAAAGCAAGATTGTCGCTAATGCCCTTTCTGGTGAGTACGGATACCCTGAAACCGGTGAAACTGGTATCATGCGCGCGTATTCTCGAAGACCTGCCTTTTTTGTGATAACTGAACATCCCATGAATGCGCTGGAACGGCGCTCTGTCAGTTCGCTTGCGCTGCTTTACAGCTTTCGCATGCTCGGCCTGTTTATGGTCCTGCCGCTGCTCGCCCTGTATGCAGGCGATTTCCCCGATGCCAGCCCGGCCCAGATAGGCCTCGCCCTGGGTATCTATGGTCTCACGCAGGCCCTGCTACAAATTCCTTTCGGCTGGCTCTCTGACAGGGTTGGGCGCAAGCCCGTGATTGTGGGCGGGTTGTTGGTGTTTGCCCTGGGCAGTGTCGTGGCTGCGATGGCGGACAGTATGGACGGCATTGTGCTGGGCAGGGCCCTGCAGGGCGCCGGGGCGATTGCCAGTACGACCATGGCGCTGCTGGCAGATTTGACCCGGGATGAACAGCGAACCAAGGCCATGGCCGTGGTGGGTATGAGTATCGGCTTATCTTTTGCGGTGGCGCTGGTCCTCGGGCCTGTTGTGGCTGCAGCATGGGGGCTGTCTGCGGTGTTTTATCTTACGGCGGTACTGGCGATTGCGGGCATCGTACTGGTGATCGTGCGGGTGCCCAGTCCCGAGCCAACCGCAGCTGTTAACCGCCACGAGGATGCCGGTGCCGAACCGGGACTGTTGGCTCGCAGCTTTCGCGATATTGGCCTGGCGCGCCTCAATCTGGGTGTGTTCGTGCTGCACTTCATTCTTATGGCCAGCTTCCTGGTGGTGCCTCGACTGCTGGAGTCCACTGCCGGTGTTGCCCGGGAGCAGCACTGGCAGGTCTACCTGATAGCACTGGTACTGTCGGTGTTGGCGATGTTGCCACTGATGCGGACGGCGGAGCGCGGTGGTCGCCCGCAACAGATGTTCATGCTGGGTATCGGGCTGGTCCTGGTCTCTCTCGTGCTGCTGGGTTTTATGCATCAGGCGGCCGTGGTCTATTTTGCCCTGTGGTTATTTTTTACCGGCTTTAATTATCTCGAGGCCACCTTGCCCTCACTGGTCAGTAAAACAGTCTTTGCCGGTGGCAAGGGCACGGCGCTGGGAATTTACTCCAGTTGCCAGTTTCTTGGGGCCTTTGCCGGCGGTGCCGGCGGCGGCTGGATATTGCAGTATGGGTCGACAAGCGCGCTGTTTTTCACCTGTATTGCACTGGCGCTACTGTGGCTCTGGGTAGCCAGGCCCATGGGTCTGGTGCCGCTGGACTCTGTGGCTGTACCGGACCGTTGAAGGCCCTGGCTTGAACGCCTGTATTTGATCGACTTTGGTGGCCAATGCTGTCGCATTTGGCAGGCGGGGTTGCTATAGTTGATCGTTCGAAAGTTGTTTTTTTATCCGTCTAATTATTTAAGAAATGAGGAATTTTCATGGCATCACGGGGTGTGAACAAAGTAATTCTGGTCGGCAATCTGGGTAATGATCCCGAGTCCCGTTTCCTGCCTTCCGGCGGCGCTGTGACCAATATTACAGTGGCGACTTCCGAGACCTGGAAGGACAAACAGACCGGCCAGCCGCAAGAGCGAACCGAGTGGCACCGGGTGGTGTTTTTTAATCGCCTGGCAGAGATCGCCAACGAGTATCTGCACAAGGGTTCCAAGGTTTATCTTGAAGGCTCACTGCGCACACGTAAGTGGCAGGACAAGCAAACCGGAGCCGATCGTTACTCCACTGAAATTGTCGCTGGCGAGATGCAAATGCTGGACAGCCGTGGCGGCGGTCAGGGTGGTGGTCAAGGCGGCGGCCAATCTCAACAGGGCGGCGGTCAATCCGGTGGGGGAGGCGGCTACCAGCAGCCCCAGGGCGATTACAACCAGGGCGGGCCTGCAGCGGCACCCTCAGGTGGCCAGGGCCAGGCACCCGGCGGCGCACCGGCAGGCGATTTTGGCGACTTCAATGACGATATCCCGTTCTAGCGGACACAATAAGTTAAACACTGGAATTACCGCCTGGTAATTCTTTCAGAGGCCCCTTTTTAAGGGGCTTTTTTCGTTTCATCTGTTCGAGAAACCAGCGAACAAGCTGTACCCACCTTTAACGCTACTACTTATGGCTATAACACCTCATAGGGGCCAAAGCACCGGGTACAGTGATGCAATCAACAGCAGGGCCATGCTACCGTTAAAGGCCCGCAGTCTGGTCGTGCTGGTTAACAGGCTGCGCACAGGCTGGCCCAGCAGCGTCCATAGGCTGACAGAGGGCAGATTGATCGCACCGAATATGACAGCCACCAGCGCCACAGCGGCAAAGGATGTTGATGGGGCGTAGACACTGATTGCTGTGACGGCCATCGTCCAGGCCTTGGGGTTTACCCACTGAAATAAGACTGCCTGCATAAACGTCACCGGCCCCCCCCTGGGGGCTGTGTTCGCTGCCGGAATTGCCGATGTGGCAATTTTTTTCGCAAGATAGAGCAGGTATAAGACGCTGACAACTTTCAGGACTGTGTAGCTTTCAGGAAACCAGTCGAAAACCTGCATAATGCCAATGCCGACCAGAACCACCATCAGGGTGAACCCCAGGGCGACACCGAGCAAGTGTGGCACGGTTCGCCTGAAGCCGAAATTCACGCCGGAGCTCATCAACATAATATTGTTGGGTCCCGGAGTGATGGAGGACACAAGGGCAAAAGCGGCCAGGGCGGTGAGAATTTCCAGGTTCATAAGGTGTCTCCGGTTGCGTTCAATGTTGCCAACACGATAAACGACTTTTCAGGCAAGGTGCTTGCGTGTATTGTTTGATTTTGTCTCTGGGCGCAATAAATTATGAAAAAAGACAGGTATAACGAAAGTATATTGCGTGAGCTCAAAAATAACGGCCGGATTACCAATGCTGACCTGGCTGAAAAGGTCGGCTTATCACCCTCCGCCTGCCTACGCAGGGTTCAGGAGCTGGAGCTGGAAGGGGTTATCACGGGCTATAAGGCGATCTATGACCGCCACAAGCTAGGGGTGGGGTTTATCGCCTTTGTCACTGTTGGCCTGTCGGAGCATACCAAGGCGGCGCAACAGGCATTCGAGCAGGCCATTGTCCGGTCTCAGGAAGTGCTGGAGTGTCATAATGTGACCGGTTCCTACGAATATATACTGCGGGTTGAGGCACAGGACCTGATAGCGTACAAGACATTCCATACGGACGTGCTGGGGGATATTCCCCAGGTGGCGACCATTTCAACCCATGTGGTGATGGAGTCGGTTAAGGACGAGCGGGCTTGAAGTTGGCCATGGTAAAGCGTTGGGTGAATGAGAAATCGCGTGGCATTTCTGATAGTGTTGGCACCCTCAGGCTGTCACTCGGCCACGGACAAGCATAGGCGATAAGTGCGCGTACTCATTATAGGTTCGGAAACACCGGTTGGTCGGTCCCTGCAGGACTTTTTACGCCGCCGGGGGCGGCATGTGGAAGTGCTGGCGACCACAGACTGTCGATGGAAAAGCGAGCGCCAGACCAAGAAGGCCCTGGTTCGCGCGGCTTGCGAGTTCGTGGTGGACGCCCGTATTGAAGCCGCAGCCGATGGGGGTGTACCCATCCATGATATCGACCTTAACCGAACGCGCTGGCTTGCCAGGGCGTGCCAAAAGAACAAATTCACCTACCTGTATCTCTCCACCTCCCGTGTGTTTTCCGGCGGCCTCGATCGTTTGTATACGGAAGAGGATTACCCCGACAACGAGGAGGGCCTGGGCGAAATACTGTTTCAGGCCGAATCCTTTATACGGGATCACTGTGAACAACATATCATTTTGCGGCTGGGGCCGGTTTTCTCTCACCGGGGTATTAATGTAATGACCCACATGCTGGGTCAACTCATGGAGGGCGGAACCCTGTTGCTGGAGAATCAACTGCGGGGTTGTCCGGTGGCGGCGGATGACGCTGCCCGGGTGATATCGGGCCTGCTCGATCAATTCAGTACCGGCGCGGAAAACTGGGGTATCTACCATTACTGCAGTTCTGACTCGACCAACTGTTATGAATTTGCCGAGGTGCTATTGGCATCTGCATCACAATTTTCGGATTTATCGGCCGGCGCGGTGGAGTTG
Source organism: Halioglobus sp. (assembly GCA_036960305.1). Taxonomy (GTDB): domain Bacteria; phylum Pseudomonadota; class Gammaproteobacteria; order Pseudomonadales; family Halieaceae; genus JBALVT01. The sequence continues at coordinate 24,448 of JBALWA010000004.1, forward strand.
GTTCGCCACGAAGATCCGCAGACCCCATTCAACCGCTCGCTGAACTGTTCGCGTCTGCGCAATACCTTTGCCATTAAACAAAACCCCTGGCGGGGGACTATTGCCGACGCGGTAAAATGTTATTTTGAATTGCGACTTTAAAAGAGGAAATACCCATGGCTAAAGCCACGGACGAAATAGCGCAGCCTTTGGCTGTCGCCGTGCTGACGGTGTCCGATACCCGCACTGAGGAAAGTGACACCTCCGGGCAATACCTGGTCACGGCACTGGAAGCAGCGGGCCACAGCGCAACAGACAAACGTATTGTTATTGACGATATCTACCAGATCCGGGCGGAGCTCTCCCGGTGGATCGCCAACGCGGATATCCATGCGATTATGATTACCGGCGGAACGGGCTTTTCGGGCAGGGATTCTACGCCAGAGGCTGTCAGGCCACTGTTCGATAAAGAAGTAGATGGTTTTGGTGAAGTGTTCAGAACCCTGTCCTATCAGGAAATAGGGTCTTCTACGGTACAGTCACGGGCACTGGCAGGCTTTGCCAATGGTACCGTGATTTTCTGCATGCCCGGTTCTACCGGCGCCTGCCGCACCGCCTGGGAAGGTATTATTCGCGATCAATTGGACAGCAGCTATCGGCCCTGCAACTTTGTCGGTGTCATGCGGGTGTTTGGCAGTGAAGGGGCCCAGGGGCATTGAGCGGCCTACTTCCCGTCGAGGACGCGCTGGCGCGGATACTCGCTGGACCCCTGCCGCCGCGCCCGATGGTCACCCGGCCCCTGCTTGAAGCGCTGGGCTGTGTATTGGCCACCGATGTGGTGTCGCCTATCGCCGTGCCCCTGAATGACAACAGTGCGATGGATGGCTATGCACTGCGGGCTGCTGAGGCGGCTGGACCATTGCCGGTGAGCCAACGTATTCCAGCGGGTAGCGTGGGAACCCCGTTGCAGGCGGGCACCGCAGCGCGAATTTTTACCGGCGCGGAGGTGCCGCCTGGCGCCGATGCCGTGGTGATGCAGGAAAACTGCGAGGAAGTCGATGGCCGGGTGACGGTCAACGGTCAGGTCGAGGTCGGGCAGAATGTGCGACCCCGCGGCCAGGATATCGGCCAGGGTGAGACCGTGCTTTTTGCGGGCCGAACCCTGTTGCCCCAGGATCTTGGCCTGCTGGCTTCAGTGGGCGCCAGCGAGGTCAGCGTTTACAGGCCGCTGCGGGTGGCGATTATGTCCACCGGTGACGAATTGGTGGAACCGGGCTCCGGGCCATTGGCGGCAGGCCAGCTGTACAATTCCAATCGCTATACCCTGGCGGGACTGTTGCGCAATCTGAATTTTGAAGTGGTCGATGGCGGGATTATTCCCGATAACGCCCAGCAGACGGCCGAGGCCCTGCAACGAGCAGCGTCGATGGCGGACTGCGTGATAACGTCCGGCGGCGTGTCGGTGGGCGAGGAAGATCACGTCAAAACCCAGGTGGAGCAATTGGGCCAGCTGGATCTGTGGAAACTCGCGATTAAGCCGGGCAAGCCACTGGCTTTCGGTCGTATCGGCGACACGCCATTCTTTGGTCTTCCGGGTAACCCAACATCGGTTTTCGTAACCTTTTGCATTATCGCCAGGCCCTATTTGCAAAAACTGCAGGGTGCGGCGGAGCAAGATTTACCCGCGCTGCATGCCCGTGCCGGATTTTCCCGTTCCCGGGCTGGGGGGCGTCAGGAATATTTACGGGTGCAGCTCAGCCGTTCGCCAGAGGGCCTGGTCGCCAGTGCTTTCGATAACCAGAGTTCCGGTGTGCTCAGTTCCGTGAGTCGCTGCAATGCGTTGGCTGTGGTGCCTGTGGGTACCACGGTGGCCCAGGGGGACGAGGTTGAGGTGATTCTGTTAGCGCCGCTGACCGGGGGGTAATTCCTCCCTCGGCTCGTTTTTGCTGCTAGTATTATTGAAAATATTTGAATTACGATGTGAGGAGTTGATGTGCCCAGATTTATCCTGATCCTGCTTGCCATTCCTGTCCTGTTGGTGGTGGCCGCGGCTCTGTTGATACCCCTGTTACTCGATGAGCAGGAGCTACTGGCGATGGCTGCCGAGACTCTAAAGGAAGAGACAGGCGCTATCCTTACGGTGGATGGCGATGTGGAGCTGTCACTGTTTCCCGGTATTTCTGTTGACCTTGCGGATACTGGCATCACTTTGCCGGGAGAGCAGGAGCTGAGCGTGCGCGCGCGCTCACTGGCCATTGGCCTGGCGCTCAGGCCACTGTTCAGCGGCCGTGTGGAAGTGGGCGAAATTGTTATCGATGGTCTGCGGGTCTCCCTGCAGTCCGCACCCGCAGAGCCTGTGGTCGAAAGCACCGGGATGACGGATGAGCAGCTGGATGCCTACTATGCAAAGCGTCGCGCGGCGCGAGATTCTGCCGGTCAGGGCAGTGGCCAGGAGGCTCTGGTCGCACTGCCCCTGGCTCTGAATGTACAGCGCCTTGCGGTGACAGACTCCGTGCTGGAAACCCTGTCAGTTGAGACCGGGGAGCGCTCCGTGGTGAATATCGTCAGTCTGGAGGCCCGCGATCTCAACCTGGATAATCGCCCAATTCCCTTGTCGCTGGAGGTCCATCTCGAGGGTGACGAGGAGTCCGCGCCGATAACCGTGGCGTTGAACGGCACACTGAAGGTCGATAACGCAAATCAGTCCGTGTTGCTGGAGTCCCTGGCAGTCGAGGTCAATGGCGTGCTGGCCAGTCCGGTCACTGTGAATGCCCAGGGTGTGCTCGACCTGGACAAGCAGGCTGCGGATCTGCAGGTGGAGCTTAAAATAGGGGAAACCCGCGGCGAAGGCAGCGTGCGTTACGCCAGTTTTGAATCCCCGCAAATCGATGCGCGTCTGCACCTCAATCAGTTCGATCCCGCTCTTATGGCACTGGCAGGACCCGATGCCGCGGCAGCAGCGGAGGATTCTCCAGCCCCAGACAGTGATGCCAGTGGCGACCAGCCTCTGCCGCTCAATGCGATTCGCGAAATCGATACACTGGCCGTTTTGTCTATCGACAGTGCGAATTTTTCAGGGCATGTCGTTGAGAACATGGAAGTCAAACTGCGAGCGCTTGAGGGTATCGTCAAGATCAATACTCTGACCGGCAACGTGCACGGGGGAACACTGGATGTGAAAGCGGTGTTCAACGGGCAGCACAATAGCGCCAAACTCAATACCCGGGGCGGCGTCACGGGTTTGGAGATCGATAAGGCACTGGTGGCGGTAGGGTCAGAGCCGATAATGCAGGGCAAGGCCGATCTGCAGTGGCGACTGAATAGTACGGGTACCACCAGCAACCAACTGATAGAGGCCATGAAAGGCCCCATAGACCTGTTGACCAGCGAGGTCATTCTGCAGGATGTGGGCGTGGAAAAGATGCTCTGTGAAGCGGTGGCACTGGCTAATCGTGCGGCCTTATCCGCCGACCTGCCCGACAATACCCGGTTCGAGAACCTGTCGGTGAAAATGAAAATGAACAAGGGAAAATTGCAGCTGAAGCCGCTGCGTGCCGAATTGGCCCATGTCAAACTTCAGGGTGAGGGTGCGATGGACTTATTACAGCAGGATTTTTCTGCGACCTTCACGGCCACATTGCTGCCCAGTCTGACGACGCTGGATCCTGCCTGTGAAGTCAATGATCGCTATACCTCAATCGGCTGGCCGGTCAATTGCGAGGGCAGTCTCGCCGGGGATCCCGCAGAGTGGTGTAGTGTAGACAGCGCAGAAATTATTGAGCAAATGGCGACGAAAGAAGTCACGCGAAAAATTGAGAAGGAAGCGGGCAAGTACCTGGACAAGTTCTTCAAAAAGTAGCTTTGCTCTCAGTCCCCGGGTTTTTTTTGGGTAGAATGTGACGGCGAGAATGTGGCGGGAATGTAGCGGCGGTTTTTCATCGATTCCTTGTCGTCGTAAGCGCTGGACTTATCTCGCTTGGGTAGCGTGACAATAGCATTGCCCAGAGGCTGGTAGGGTATCTGCGCCAGTAGGTGGCTGATGCAATTCAGGTGGGCGGCTTTCTTGTCGTCAGAATGAACAATATTCCAGGGGTTGCTCTCGGTGTCGGTTGCTTCCAGCATGCGGTCCCTGGCTCTGGAATAGTCATACCAACGCCGTCTGGATTCCAGGTCCATGCCGCTTAACTTCCACTGTTTATCGGGGCGTTTGATTCGGTCCTTAAAACGCTTTTCCTGTTCCTTGTTGCTTACCTCCAGCCAGTACTTCAACAGGATGATACCGTCTTCGGTGATGTCCTGTTCAAGTCTCGGTGTGCCGCTCAAAAAGTGCTCGGTGTCTTCATTCGAGCAAAACCCCATCACAGGCTCGACGCCGGCCCGGTTGTACCAGCTGCGGTCAAAAATCACGATTTCACCGGCAGCGGGGAAGTGCTTTACGTAGCGCTGCATGTAGAGCTGGGACTTTTCCCGGTCGCTGGGCGCGGGCAGCGCCACGACACGAAAGACCCGGGGGCTCACCCGCTGGGTGATCGCTTTGATGATGCCACCTTTGCCCGCCGCATCGCGGCCTTCGAAGACAATAATAATCCGCTGGCCGCTATCTTTTACCCACTCCTGCACCGCGACCAGTTCGGACTGCAGTTTACGCAGCTGTTTAAGGTACTGTTTTTTGTCCACTGTGTGCCCTTGCAAGTGTTTGCGTCTGGCGTTCAGGATAGACCGGCACGTATAATTTGACCAGCCCTACCCGGATGGCCAGCAACCACTAACGAGTCCTGCGTAAATGAAACGCTACCCTGCATCCCTAGCTCAGTACCGCCCCGCGCTTATTTTTATCGAGTGCATGCTTATTTTTTGGGGGCATTGGTGGCTCTTTCATTGGGTTTCCTGGGGGGAACTCTTGCCCGGTGGTGTCGATGGCTACTATCACTACGCGCTTGCCAGCCTGCTCTCGCCTGGCAATCTAGCCCAGGATATCAGTTTTCTTCCCTACACCTATATGGGGCAAAACGGCACGGACCACGAGTGGTTGTTGCACTGGGCACAGAAGCCTTTCACTTTGTTGGCAGAGGACTCGGAATATTCCATAAAAAATGCCGCCATCGCCTGGGGCGCCCTGTTGCCCGCGCTGCTGAACCTGGTCTATCGACTGGCGCGTATTCCCTTTGCGCCAGTGGTTGCCGTGGTCGGGGTCTGGTGCCTGTTCTCCCTGCCGGACAGGTACCTGATGTTTCGCGCACAGAATCTGGGTCTGCTATTTGTTATCAGTTGCCAACTGTTGATTGGCCACCGAAAATACCTGGCACTGGCCGTCTCGGTATTTATTTTCAGTCAGGCCTATCACGGTGTGGTATTACTCGCGCTGGTGATAGTTTCCGCGCTGTTGGCGCAGGGTGTGATCAGTCGCAGCGTTGACCGAAAATTGCTGGTTTACAGCGCAGCGGGCTTAGGCCTTGCACTCTTCATCTCGCCCTGGTTTCCACAGAATATCGAGTTACTTGTTTTCCACCTGCTGCTGATTAACTACAACCCCCTGGGTGGATTTCAACTGGCTGGCAATGAGTGGGCAGGGCTCGCCCCCGGGGATATTCTGTCAGTGACCTATGTCGGTTTGTTTTGCCTGTCGGGAGCCATGGTCACTCTGTGGCTGGCACGGGAGCGGGTGGTGGATGATTACCGCTTTCGCATGGCGCTTTCCCTGACGTTTCTCGCGGTGTTCAGTCTGGTGCTGGCGGTATTACATGTCAGGTTTCTCGATCTGTTTGGCCCGGTTTCCTGCCTGGCATTTGCCGCTTCATTACTCCTGTGGCGAGATGCGTTCAGGTACCGGTCCGCTATCGTGCTCGGCCTGGGTTTAGTGGTCTCTGCGCTGATGGTCTATCGCTTGTCCACGGCCCGGCACCCCGAGTTGCCGACCGTCGACCGCTATCGTAACCACTGCGAGTATATAAGAGCCCACACGGAGGAGGGTGAGACAATTTTCAATGTTGCCTGGGGGGCGTTCCCGCAGTTGTTCAACTGTAATCCCTCAATCACTTTCGTCGCGGGTCTGGATGGTAACCTGCTGGCCTATGGCAATCAGGACGTCTTTAGCTACTGGTATGCTTTGAACAAAGGGCTGACTGAGCAGCTTGATTGGGCCGCTTTCGAAACACTGCTGGATAGCGAGGGGATCAGGTTCCTGTTTTTCAATACGCAGCAAAGGTCATCGGCAGAACACTTGCTGCGACAATCGCGGCGGTCTGAAATCGTTGTGGAGGACGGTGCTGGAATATTGCTTCGTTATTGATGGTGCTGGATCAGCCCGACCCGGGGCCGAGCCCAACCCGCGGGCCTGTGCCGGTTTAGTCTGAATACTTGGCAAACACCAGTGAGGCGTTGGTGCCACCGAAACCGAAGCTATTGGACATGACGCGCTGTAAGTCGACATTGTCGTGCCGGCTTGTCGCGATCGGCAGGCCGTCAGCATCCGGGTCCAGGTTGTCAATGTTGGCAGAAGCTGCAATAAAGCCGGCCTGTTGCATCAGTAAGCTGTAGATGGCTTCCTGTACCCCGGCGGCACCCAGTGAGTGGCCGGACAAGGATTTGGTTGAGCCGATAACCGGGATATGGTCCTTGTCCTGGTAGGCTTCTTTCACCGCCTTGAGTTCCTGCATGTCACCCGCGGGGGTGCTGGTGCCATGGGCGTTGATGTAGTCAACCGGGCCATCAACCGTTGCCAGTGCCTGCTGCATGCAACGCACCGCGCCTTCGCCTGAAGGAGAAACCATATCGTAGCCGTCCGATGTCGCGCCGTAACCGACCAGCTCAGCATAGATTTTTGCACCCCGTGCCTTGGCGTGTTCCAGCTCTTCCAATACCAGCATGCCGCCGCCACCGGCTATCACAAAGCCATCGCGGTCCGCATCGTACGCTCTTGAGGCGCGCTCGGGGGTGTCATTGTACTTGGTGGACAGTGCGCCCATCGCATCGAATAAGCTGCTGAGCGTCCAGTGCAATTCCTCACCGCCACCGGCAAAGACAATGTCCTGTTTGTTCAGCTGTATTTGCTCCATGGCATTACCGATGCAGTGTGCACTGGTGGAGCAGGCCGACGAAATAGAGTAATTCACGCCCTTGATCTTGAAGGGGGTTGCCAGGCAGGCGGAGACCGTACTGCCCATTGTCTGTGTGACGCGATAGGGGCCGACCCGGCGCAAGCCTTTTTCGCGCAGTATGTCAGCGGCCTCGGTTTGGCTCGCGGAAGAGGCGCCGCCTGAACCGGCGATGATACCGGTGCGGACATTCGAAACCTGGGATTCATCGAGCCCGGAATCGTCGATGGCCTGCTGCATGGAAATATAGGCGAAGGCCGCGGCATCTCCCATGAATCGCAATTGCTTGCGATCGATCAGTGCTTTGGTGTCAATCTCGGGCGAGCCGGCGACGTGCGACCGCATCCCCATGTCAATATGTTCCTGACGGGTGCGAATACCCGAGCGCCCTTCATAGAGTGACTCGGTGACCGTTTTGGCGTCATTGCCCAGGCAGGAAACAATGCCCAGTCCGGTAACTACAACTCTTCTACTCATGGCTTAAAAAGACTCCGTAGACTGGAATAATCCGACCCGCAGACCGCTGGCCGTGTAAATTTCGCGCCCGTCAATTGAAACACTACCGTCCGCGATACCCATGCAAAGCTTGCGTTCAATGACGCGTTTTACGTTGATGTTATAGACCACCTTGGACGAAGTGGGCAGAATTTGTCCGGTAAACTTTACTTCCCCGCAGCCCAGCGCACGCCCGCGACCGGGGTTGCCACGCCAGCCCAGGAAAAAGCCCACCAGTTGCCACATGGCGTCCAGGCCCAGGCAGCCAGGCATCACCGGGTCGCTGGGGAAATGGCAATCGAAAAACCACAGGTCCGGGTTGATGTCGAGTTCGGCAATGATTTCGCCCTTGCCGTGCAGGCCGCCCTCAGAACTGATATGCGTAACGCGATCCATCATGAGCATATTGTCGACCGGAAGGCGGGCATTGCCCGGGCCGAATAACCTGCCGTGGCCGCAGTCGATCAGCTCTTCCTTGGTGTACGAACTTTTTTGAGTCATAACTATCCCGTTTTTGCCTGAGAGTGGCTGTGTCTCAGGTTTTATGCGCGCTCAGAGCGACCGTAAACCTGATATTTCAGCAAGCGTGCCCATTTTATAGGGTGTAGCACACAAGTCTATAGCTGAAATGAGAAAGTCAGAAAGTGAGAACTGGTCGGTGGTCAATATTCACCGCTTCGGCTAACATAAACACCTTCCTAACACTCACAAGTGAGATTGTGGAGGCCGGCAACAGCCAGGCTCCCTCATTATTCCTTTAGCGAGCACAGACAGTAATGCTAGTACCCGTACTATTATCAGGTGGCGTCGGCAGCAGGTTGTGGCCTGTGTCACGCGAAGCGCATCCCAAACAGTTCTTACCCTTGGCTGGCGAACTTTCGATGTTGCAGGATACGCTGCAACGCACGGCGGACCTCGAAGCCGCCGCACCGATCGTGGTTTGTAATGAAGACCATCGGTTTATGGTGGCGGAACAGCTTCGACAGGTCGACCTTCAAGCCAGTGCGATTATTCTTGAGCCCCAGGGGCGCAATACAGCACCTGCGGTTGCTTTGGCGGCCCTACAGGCGGTTGGCAGTGATCCCGATGCCGTTCTTCTGGTACTGCCGGCTGATCACCTGATACAGGATGTCGTCGCCTTTGTAACCGCCGTGGGGCGGGCGCTGCCGCTGGCAGCGAAAGGGCAGCTGATGACCTTTGGTGTGCAGCCTACCCAGCCTGAGACCGGTTACGGCTATATCAAATGCGGCCAGCAAATTGACAGCGATCTGTATCAGTTGGACCGTTTCGTGGAAAAGCCGGATCTGGCCACGGCGGGTGAGTATCTTGCCAGTGGTGAATACCTTTGGAACAGCGGTATGTTCCTGTTGGGCGCCGGGGCCTACCTGAAGGAACTGGAACAGCTTGCGCCTGAGCTCTTGCAGGCCTGCCGCCAGGCCATGGCGGCAGCGAGTACCGATCTCGATTTTGTCAGGCCAGAGCGTGAGGCTTTTCTGTCCTGCCCCAGCGATAGCATTGACTATGCAGTGATGGAGAAAACCACCAGTGGGGCCGTGGTGTCGCTGGATTGTGGGTGGAGTGATGTCGGTGCCTGGTCTGCCCTGTGGGAGGTGGCCAGTCGAGATGAAGCCGGCAATGCCAGTGTTGGCGACATTATGTTGGACGACTGCCGAGACAGTTACTTTCGCAGTGAATCCCGGCTGGTGGCTGCCACCGGGGTAGATAATATTGTGGTCATTGAAACGGCTGATGCGGTGCTGGTCGCAGACCGGGATAAGGTACAGGATGTCAAACGTATCGTTAACCGGCTGAAAGCAGAGCAGCGGCCGGAGGCCTCCTTGCATAGGCGGGTTTATCGCCCCTGGGGTTCTTATGAATCGCTGGTGACTGAGCAGCGATTTCAGGTCAAACGTATCATCGTCAACCCGGGAGAGACCCTGTCACTGCAAATGCATCACCATCGGGCCGAACACTGGATTGTGGTACACGGTACGGCAGAGGTTACCTGTGAAGACAAGGTGTTTATGCTGGGAGAGGACGAATCGACTTATATACCGCTGGGGCATAAACATCGTCTCGCCAACCCCGGGCGTATTGCCCTGGAGTTAATCGAAGTTCAGTCGGGTGCTTATCTGGGCGAAGATGACATTGTGCGTTTTGAAGACGTCTACGGTCGCAGTAAATAAATCAAGGAAGGGAGTTGAATAAGTGATAACCAAATGTATGTTTCCGGTTGCGGGTTACGGTACACGATTTTTGCCGGCAACCAAGAGTATGCCCAAGGAAATGTTGCCCGTGGTGAACAAGCCATTGGTGCAATATGGGGTTGAGGAGGCCATCGCGGCGGGCATGACCACCTGCGCCATGGTGACCGGTCGTGGCAAGCGGGCAATTTCCGATCACTTTGATATCAGCTATGAGTTGGAACACCAGATTTCAGGCACCAGTAAAGAAACCCGGCTGGATAGTATTCGTGAGTTGTTGGCCCGGGGCGTGTTCACCATGGTGCGCCAGCGGGAAATGAAGGGGCTGGGAAATGCCATTCTTACGGGTGAGTCCCTGATCGGCAATGAGCCTTTTGGTGTTTTGCTGTCGGATGATTTATGCATCAATGAGGGGCCGGGGGTGCTCGCGCAAATGGCTGGACTGTACAAACAGTTCCGTTGCTCTATTGTCGCGGTGCAGGAAGTGCCCATGGCTGAAGTACATAAGTATGGGGTTATTTCTGGTGAGAGCCTGAAAGAGGGCTTATACCGGGTCGACAATATGGTGGAGAAACCGACGGCGGAGGAAGCGCCTTCCAATCTGGCGATCATCGGCCGCTATATTCTGACACCCGATATTTTCGATATTCTGCGCACCACGGAACCCGGTGCCAATGGCGAGGTGCAAATCACCGACGCCCTGATGACGCAGGCCCAGAAGGGCTGTGTCATGGCCTATAAGTTTGAGGGACGGCGCTTCGACTGTGGCAGCGTGCCCGGCTTTATCGAAGCAACCAATTTCGTTTACGAAAATCATTATTCTGAAGACTGAGCCTGGAAGCAACTATAGTGCAAGAAATTACCTGTTTTAAAGCCTACGACGTACGAGGACGAGTTCCCGATCAGCTGAACGAGGACGTTGCTCGTCGCATTGGTCAGGCGTTTGCAGAGGTCATCAAGCCCAAAAAAGTTGTGGTGGGCCACGATATCCGGCTCAGCAGTGAGGCGATCAAGGCGGCACTGGTGAGCGGCCTGTTGGATCAGGGGGTGGATGTTTACGACATTGGCCTGTGTGGCACGGAAGAGATTTACTTTGCGACGTCTCACGCCGGCATGGATGGCGGTATCGTAGTGACTGCCAGCCACAACCCGAAAGATTATAACGGCATGAAGTTTGTGCGGGAGGGCTCCAGGCCCATTTCCGGTGACAGCGGCCTGTTTGATATCAAGGCTTTAGCCGAGCGCGATGACTTTGTCGCCGCCGCAAATCCCGGCACGATACACCCGCTGGATACCGCACAGGCCTACGTGGATCACTTGCTGACCTACGTTGATGTGGCCGCTTTGAAACCCCTGAAAATCGTGGTGGATGCGGGTAACGGCGGTGCCGGACGCGTGGTCGATTTACTGGAGCCGCGGCTGCCTTTTGAATTTATAAAGTTGCATCACCAGCCCGATGGCAATTTCCCCAATGGCGTGCCCAACCCCCTGTTACCGGATAACCGCACAGCGGCAATTGCCGCGGTGAGAGAACACGGTGCCGATCTTGGCCTGGGTTGGGATGGCGATTTCGATCGCTGCTTCTTTTTCGATGAACAGGGCGAGTTTATCGAAGGCTATTATATCGTCGGTTTATTGGCCCAGGCTTTCTTGCAAAGCCACCCCGGCTCGCGGGTGGTGCACGACCCGCGATTGATCTGGAATACCCAGGATATCGTCGAGTCCGCTGGTGGTGAGGCTGTGGAGAGTAAGACCGGGCACGCCTTTATCAAGGAGCGTATGCGCCTGGAAGACGCCGTTTATGGCGGTGAAATGAGCGCACATCACTATTTTCGAGATTTCGCCTACTGCGATAGCGGTATGATTCCCTGGCTGTTGGTGGCCGGATTGATGGCCCAGCGCGATTTGCCCCTGTCTGCTCTGGTGGCCGAGCGCATGGCGGCCTTCCCCTGCAGCGGTGAGATTAATCGCACGATTGAAGACCCGCAGGCGGTGCTGGCTTTGGCTGAAGCGACCTACCGCGATCAGGCCCTGACGATAGAGCACGTGGACGGCTTGAGTATGAGTTTTGAGGACTGGCGCTTCAACTTGCGTATGTCCAATACGGAGCCGGTGGTGCGCCTCAATGTGGAGAGCCGGGCGGCCCCGGATTTGATGGCCGCGAGGACCAAGGAACTGCTGGCGCTGATCGACGGTTAGTCCTGTAAGTCTCGCCAGGCGTCCATCAGCCGGCTGGTTGATGGGTCCATCGCAGTTCCCGTGTCGTCTCCCGACAGCTGTGCGAGGATTTCGACACCGATTTCCTTGCCCAGCTCGACCCCCCACTGGTCAAAGGGGTTAATACCCCACAGTTGGCCGCTACAGAACGTACGGTGCTCGTACAGGGCCAGCAAAGCGCCCAGTGTTGCCGGCGTCAGTGCGTCCATGGTGATGACACTGTTGGGCCGGTTGCCGGGCATCGCCAGATGCGGGGCCAGCGCTTCGGCCTTCTTCGCTGGCATGCCGCGCTCGATCAAGGTATCCCGCGCCTCCGTCAGAGACCTGCCCACCATCATTGTGCGGCTTTGCGCCAAACAATTGGCCACCAATAGGCGGTGTTGCTGCACCATGCCAGTATGTGTTGTCAGGGGCAGTACAAAATCAGTGGGGCAAAGGCGCGTGCCCTGGTGCAGTAATTGATGGAAAGAATGTTGGCCCATGGTGCCCGCCGCTCCCCAGAGAATGGGGCCGGTACCGTAGGGCAGCGGTGCCCCATCGGTGCTGACCTGCTTGCCGTTGCTCTCCATGGTCAGTTGCTGCAGAAAATCTGGCAGTCGCTGCAAGTGTTGGCTATAGGGCAACACAACCTGGTTGTCGGCGTCGAAAAAATTGCAGTACCAGACTTCCAGCAGGCTGAGTAGCAGTGGCAGGTTGTCGCCGGCGGGGGCCGTCGCGAAGTGCTGGTCCATGGCTTCAGCCCCGCCCAGGAACTGGCTGAAATTATCCCAGCCGATGGCGATGGCGGTACTGAGACCGATGGCAGACCAAACCGAATACCGGCCGCCGACCCAATCCCACAGCGGCAGGCAGTTCGCGGCGGGTATGCCGAAATCTGCCGCGGCCTTGAGGTTGGTGGTCATCGCCAGGAAATGCTTCTCCAGCTGATCCTCCGTGGCACCGGCGTTCACCAGCCACTGCCTGGCCGCCAGGGCGTTGGTCAGGGTTTCCTCGGTGCGGAATGACTTGGAGCAGACAATGAACAAGGTCGAGCCCGGATTCAGGTTGAGCAGGGTGCCCTGTAAATCGGCCGGGTCAATGTTGGCCACGTAATGACAGGCCACGCTGCCGTGATAGGGTGTCAGGGCCTCGCTGGCGAGTCGTGGTCCCAGGTCCGAACCGCCGATACCGATGTTCACCACATCGGTGATGACATCGCCTTGATAACCGATCTGCAAGCCCTGGTTCAACTGTTCTACCCAGTGTTGCATTTGCTCGCGTGTCTTGCGCACCGCGCTGAACTTTTCATCGAGGCCGGCGCCTGTGGAGGCGCGCAGCAAGGTGTGCAGGGCGGGACGGTCTTCGGTGTTGTTGACGTGTTCACCGGCGAGCAGGGCGCTGGCTCGTTGTCGCCACTGCGCCTCTTCGGCCAGTTGCAACAGGCCCGCCAGGGCCTCGCGATCGAGTAACTGCTTTGAGTAATCCAGTGTCAGGCCGGCGGCCTGGGCAACGAAATCATTAACCCGCTGTGGGTCGGCGGTGAACAGGCCGGCAATACTGCTGTTGTTGAGCTTGTCGGCTTGTTGCGCCAGCGGGTCAAAGGAGGGCAGTTCTGTCAGTAGTGCGGTCATCATCTAGGCCAGGGCGGTGGAGTCAGCGCGCACTATACCATCATACTTTGCGGTGGTGAGTCCCTGTGCCTGGGGGACGTTTGGCCTTCAGTGGTTGCGATTAATCGACAGGGCGGTGATGTCGGCCATGGCGGAGCGGAAGGTGCTGTCCGGGAGATGTGCCAGTTGCTGCAGCGCCAGGTCGTGGTAGTGCAGGGCGCGGTCGCGCGTGTAATCCAGTGCGCCACAGCGGCCGACAGCAGCGACAATGGCATCGATGTTGTCTGCATTTTTATGGATAATAGCCTGCTCGACCAGAGCCTTCTCTTCGGCAGTGCCATGCTCAAGTGTATAGATTAGTGGCAGTGTGGATTTGCCCTCGGCCAGGTCGTCGCCCACGTTCTTGCCCATGGCATCGGCGTTGCCCTCGTAATCCAGCACGTCATCCTGCATCTGGAAGGCGATGCCCAGGTTCAGCCCGAAATTGTGCTGTTGTTGTCGGCTGTCCTCGCTGGCTCCAGCCAGTGCTGAGGCACCGTAGCAGGCAGCGGCAAACAGGATAGCGGTCTTGCGGGTAATGACATCCAGGTACTGCGCTTCACTGGTGCCGGCATTGCCAGCGCGGGTCAATTGCAATACTTCGCCCTCGGCGATGGTATTGGTGGTGTCGGCCATATGGCGGAGAATATCCATATTTTCCAGCTGCACCAGCAACTGGAATGCGCGGGTATAGAGAAAGTCACCTACCAGTACCGAGGGCGCGTTGCCAAATTCTGCATTGGCGGTAGGGCGGCCCCGACGCAGGCTGGAAATGTCCACGACATCGTCGTGCAGCAGGGTGGCCGTGTGAATAAACTCGATCACGGCGGCAAATTTGATTGCCTGCTCATCTCGGCAGCCCTGGGCGGCCGCGCTCAGGAGCACCAGTAGCGGCCGAAGGCGTTTGCCTCCTGCATCCACAATATAGTGGCCAATGTTCTCGACCATGGGAACATCAGAATGAAGTTGCTCTATAATGAGCTGATTGACTGCCTCGCATTCACTAGCGACAGCTGCGCGTATTTGTTGCATGTAAAAGATTGCTTCCAGAGTGCCCGCGCATGCTATGGCGTGGTCGTGTAGCTGTCAAGCCGGAGCCTCCTGGAGCACGACCTAAGCCATTGTTTTTTTAGGAAATAAGGCTTGCTCACAACCCACATCTTGAGTAAAATCGCCGCCCTCTGTCTTGTGCTGTGCCTGAACTGGCTGGTGGACGGGGATTTATTAGAGTTTGTGCCGCGCTCTGCCCCCTTGTTTTTAAAGGGTTTTTTCAACAGCGAGCAGGCTAATTAAACGGAGTAGGATATGTACGCAGTTATTGAAAGCGGTGGCAAGCAGCACCGTGTTGTTGAGGGCGAGACCCTCAAGTTGGAAAAAATTGAAATAGCCACAGGCGAAACTGTCGAGTTTGACAAGGTCCTGATGATTGGTGGTGGCGAAGACGTCAAAATTGGCACGCCCCTTGTAGCCGGTGGAAAAGTGACTGCTGAAGTCATTTCTCAGGGTCGTCACAAGAAGATTACCATCATTAAATTTAATCGCCGTAAGCACTATCGCAAGCAGACTGGTCACCGCCAGTGGTTTACTGAAGTGAAAATTACCGGTATCTCGGCGTAAAGGAGGAGTTGGAAAATGGCTCATAAGAAGGCAGGTGGTAGTACTCGTAACGGTCGCGATTCCAATGCGAAGCGACTGGGTGTAAAGCGTTTTGGTGGCGAAGTCGTCAAAGCCGGAAATATTATTGTTCGTCAGCGCGGCACGCGCTTTCACGCCGGTGACAACGTAGGCTGTGGTGTTGACCACACCTTGTTTGCCACTGCGGAAGGCAGAGTTGAGTTTGTCGTTCGCGGACCGAAAAACCGCAAGTTTGTGCAGGTAGTGAGCGCCTGATCTGCACTCTCTGATTGCAAGCGAAAAGGCCTCGTCATTGACGGGGCTTTTTTTTGCCTGTGTTTGCAGTGATACAAATGAAGTGTGCTGTAGTCGGACCGTTGTCGCACTGTAGCCGAGCCGCGTGCAGCCTGTTGGCCTGACAGGCCAACAGGCTACACACGCCTCTATGTCGGAGTGGGTCGGAAGTACTCCAATGTCAGCGGCAGCTGTACGAGTTCGCTTCTCAGGACTGTGGCCAGCATGGATGCTGGCGACAAGCCCCCATGGATGGGTTCACGGCGGGTCCGGAGAAGCGAACTCGTACAGATGCTGCGAAAATTTGGCACCGTACCAAAGGACACCCAGGCCAGAGAGCGCCAAAAATGAGCACCAAACCAAAGATCTGCAATACCAGAACAATGGGCTAAAACCCCCACATCAGGTTAGAATCGAACACAGCACACAGATGGGCACAGCTCGTCGGGAAAGAGACATTATGAAGTTCGTAGATGAAGCAAGTATCAATGTATACGCGGGCAGGGGTGGCAATGGCGCCCTGAGTTTTCGGCGTGAAAAATACATACCCCGGGGCGGCCCCGATGGGGGCGACGGCGGCGACGGCGGGAGTGTGATCCTGCAGGCGGATTTGTCGCTTAACACCATGGTCGACTATCGCTTCCAGCGGAACTACCGGGCCGAGAGTGGGCTGTCGGGGAAGGGGCAGAACTGCACCGGCAAGGGCGGTGAGGACCTGATACTACGCGTGCCGATCGGCACAACAATTCTCGATGAGGACAGCGGCGAAGTGCTGGGCGATTTATCGACGGATGGCGAGCAGCTGGTCGTAGCACGCGGCGGCTTTCACGGCCTGGGAAATACCCGTTTTAAGTCCAGTACCAACCGGGCGCCCCGGCAGACCTCGCCGGGCTCGGAGGGTGAGCAGCGAGCGCTCAAGCTGGAGCTCAAGGTGCTGGCGGATGTGGGTCTGCTGGGTTTGCCCAATGCGGGAAAATCGACCTTGATTCGGGCGGTGTCATCGGCCACGCCCAAGGTGGCCGACTACCCCTTTACCACCTTGGTACCCAACCTGGGGGTGGTGAAAATCGAGTCCCATCGCAGCTTCGTGATCGCCGATATCCCCGGGCTAATCGAGGGCGCATCGGAAGGGGCCGGGCTGGGTATTCGTTTCCTCAAGCACCTGACCCGCAATCGAATCTTGCTGCATATCGTGGATATGGCGCCCTATGACGGCACTGACCCCGCGGCTTCGGCAGTGGCCATCATCAATGAGATCGAACAGTTCAGTCCCACTCTGTCACAGAGGCAGCGCTGGCTGGTACTGAACAAGAGTGACCTGCTGGACGCCGAGGAATTTAAGCAGCGCCGTGATGAAGTTGTGGCAGCGCTGGACTGGCAGGGGCCTGTTTATGATATTTCGGCTATTCGCGGTACGGGTACCGACAGCTTGTGTGGCGATATGATGCGCTACCTGGAAGAGCGCAGGGAGCTGGAGGCGGCTGATCCGGAGCTGGAGGAGCAGGAACGCGAAACCCAGAGCCGAATGCAGGAGGAGGCGCGACAGCGCATCGATGACTTGCGTAGCATGCGTCGGCAGGAAGCCCGGGAGGCGAGGCTGGAGAGTGATGACGACGATGATGATTTTGATGACGACGACTTCGATGTCGAAGTCGAATATGCCCCATAGGTCCCGGTATGGCTGAGCGCGAAGAAATCGCCCAGGCGCATCGCTGGGTTGTAAAGGTCGGTAGTGCCTTGCTCACGGATGATGGGCGTGGCCTGGATGGCGAGATGATTACTGGTCTGGTGGCGCAGTTAGTAGCGTTGCGCCAGCGAGGCTGTGAGGTCGTTCTGGTGTCCAGTGGTGCGGTGGCTGCGGGCATAGTGGAACTGGGGTGGAAGCGCCGGCCCACGGCTCTGCACGACTTACAGGCGGCGGCAGCGGTCGGTCAGATGGGGCTGGTGCAGAGCTACCAGTCGGCTTTCCGGGAGCATAATCTGCAGACAGCCCAGGTCCTGTTGGGACACGATGATGTGATTGCACGGGACCGTTATCTCAATGCCAGGGGTACGCTCAAGACCTTGCTGGAGTTGGGCGTGATCCCCATTGTTAACGAGAACGATACGGTGGTAACCGACGAGATCCGCTTCGGGGACAACGATACCCTGGCTGCCCTGGTGGCCAATCTGGTTGATGCTGATGCACTGCTTTTACTGACGGACCAGGACGGTTTGTATCAGCAGGACCCTCGCCAGAACCCGGATGCCGAATTGGTACAGCGGGCCGATGCCGGCGCACCGGAGCTGGATGCCATGGCCGGCGAAGGCGGGGCCCTGGGTCGCGGTGGAATGGTGACAAAAATTCGCGCTGCCCGCCTGGCGGCGCGATCGGGCACCGAGACAATTATCGCCGGTGGTCGGGTGGGCGACGCGGTTCTGCAGGTGGCTGCAGGTGCCAATATCGGCACCTGGTTGTGTACCGGCAAGCGGCCGCAGACTGCGCGCAAGCAGTGGTTGGCCGGCATGGTACAGATTCAGGGCAGTGTCGAGCTGGATGACGGCGCTGTGCGGGTGCTGCGTGAGTTGGGTCGCAGTTTGCTACCCGTGGGGGTCAGTGGTTTGCAGGGTGAATTTCGCCGCGGTGATATGGTGTCCTGTAGGGACAGTAATGGCCTGGAGATTGCTCGTGGGCTGGTGAACTACAATGCGGACGAAACCCGGCTCATCATGGGCGCGCCCAGTCGCGAGATTGAGTCCCTGTTAGGTTATCAGGGCGACGATGAGCTGATTCATCGGGATAATCTGGTCCTGCTGTAGGGAAGGCACGTTTGCGATCTGACAGCTTGGAGTACTATATTTCGGGTGGAGCAGACCATAGCGCGTCGCTCACGCCATCCATGGCTACCGCGACGTACCGTCCATCCCTGGACATAAAAAAAGCCGGCGTATAGCCGGCTTTCAGTAGATGCCCGGAGCTTATTAGGCAGCCAGAGCTTTCACCTGGGCGTTCAGGCGGCTTTTATGACGCGCAGCCTTGTTCTTGTGCAGAATGCCCTTGTCGGCCATACGGTCGATAACAGGTACGGCTGTGTTGTAGGCCGCTTTCGCCTGTTCAATATCACCGGTGCTGACAGCAGCATTTACTTTCTTGATAACAGTACGTACCAGAGAGCGCAGGCTGGCGTTGTGCGTGCGACGCTTTTCGGACTGGCGGGCGCGCTTCTTAGCTTGTGGAGAATTTGCCACGTTGTACTACCTCGTTGGGAGTCAAAATTTCAGAGGCGCGATTATTCACATTTCACCGGCACTTGTCAACCGATTTTAAGGGCTTGAGGCCGCGGAATCTCTGGCCTCAAGCGGGAACGGCACACAAATTGGGTGCGGGGGCGGAATATTACCGGAAAGTAGCCGGTCAGGTGGCGAGGGTTGCGATGTCAAACAGCAGGTGGCGGCTGAGGTCGCCCAGCAGCTCGGGATACATACTGCGACAGCTGAAACGCCACTGATCGCCTGCTTTCTCAAACTGGTCTTCATAGTGGCCACTGATGATCGCCTGCAGGGGAAAGTCCGGCAGGGCCTGCATGACCGTGAAATAGCAGTGGGAGCTCGCCTGGTCCCCCTGGATGTCGATGGACAGGTTAGTGGTCAGATGGCGAGTGCAGGGCGTGCCGTTGGGGTACAGGCGTGTAGAGGACTGGTACAGTGCCAGTACCGCGTCGTAGCCGATGTTGGGCTCGCCATGAGGCGAACAGATGCGGCCGTGGCGGAACAGTTCAGCGACCCCGGGGAAGTCACCGGTGTCTATGCGTCGGGCGTAGCTGAATATGAGGTCTTCTATCATTTTGCGGGACATGGCGATATCTATTCCTGGTGTGGTAATGCAGGCCGGGGCAGGCAAAGATAGTTTAGTATAGACGGCCAGCTGAGGTATACTAACGGCTATTAGTCATTATTGCATGCCTGTAGAGGGTCCCCGTCCGTCGTGAATGAAGCCGAAGTTATTGAGACCAAATCGACCAAATCAACTCCGGAGAGAATTCTGGATGCGGCGGAAGACCTGTTCGCACAGAAAGGCTACAGCGCCACCTCACTGGGCGATGTGGCTGACAAGGTGGGCATACGCTCGCCCAGCTTATACAACCACTTCAAGAACAAAGAGGCGCTCTACCTGGCCGTGCTGAACCGCCTGTTGGACGCTTTTACCAGCCCTCTGCAGGAACTCAAGGACTCCCAGGTGACCCAGGAACGGGTGTTGGAATGGCTGGATACCATCGTAAGGTTACACCACGCCAACCCCAACCTCGCGCGGTTGCTGCAGCATGCAGCGCTCTCCGGGGGGCCTCACACCAATGAGTTGATTGATCGCCTGTTCCGTCCCATGTTCGAGCCTACCAGCAGTATTGGCGGCGAAAATATCCCTCTCCTGAGCGATTCGGGTTTACAGCCCTGGGCGGTGATGGCACTGAATAATCTGGTGATGTCCTATGTTACGATGGCACCCATGTACAGTGATCTTTTGGGTCAGGACCCTTTCAGTGAAGAGGCCCTGGAAAACCAACTCAATCTGATCAAGACCCTGTTACGGGCCGTTTTTGAGTACCGCGGCCCGTAAATTCAGCCCCACTTCTTTCAGGATTCTATAGAACATGTTAATTGCTGATGCCATACACATATGGCGCGACGCCGATGGCGAGTACCACCTGGAGTGGGAGGCCAGTCAGCCCGATACCCGTGTCACGGTCGAGTCGCTGGATTCTGCCGGCCGCGCGCACTACCCCGATGGCCTGACCGCCGGCGCGCGCGTTAGTGGCCTGCCCGCAACCAACACCCATTTTTTTAGGCTGCGTGATCAACACGGCAATGAAGCGGTGGCGGCTGAACGTAAACTCGGTATGCAGGGTACGCCCAATTTCCGGGATTTCGGCGGCTATAAAACGGCCGGGGGACAGCAGCTGAAATGGGGCTATCTGTTTCGCTCGGGCCAGCTATCGCGGCTGACAGAGCAGGATGTTGCTTTGCTTGGGAACCTGGAACTGGACCTGATCTGTGATTTTCGGCAAGTGCAAGAGCAGGAGGGGGACCCCAGTCGTTTACCTGCGGAGCGCTCCCCTCGCGTGCTGAGCCTGCCGATTACGCCCGGCAGCAATGCCAACTTTTTTGAGCAAGCCGGTGAAGGCTTTGGTGGCCGGCAGACCATGTTCGATTTTATGGTGGAGATTAACCGGGATTTTGCGCTCGCCCAGACTGAGACTTATGCCCGCATGTTTCGGGAAGTACTGTCGGTAAGTGATGCGCGTTTTCTGGTGCACTGTGCGGCCGGTAAGGATCGTACGGGCTTTGCTGCGGCGATCGTGTTGCTGGCGCTGGGGGTGCCGCGGGAGGTGGTGTTGCGCGACTACCTGATGACAGCCCGCTATTTTAACCCCAGTCTGGAACTCGACCGAATCAGGCAGAAATACCAGATGGATCTCGAGGCGGATGCTATTTTGCCCATGCTGGAAGTGCACAGCGACTATCTCAGTGCAGCGCTGGCGGCAATAGACGAGCGTTACCCCTCGATTGAAGCGTATCTTGCGGAAGAATTGGGGGTAGGGCCTGCCGAACTGGCAGAGCTCAAGGGGCGTTACCTGATGTGATGCTTATTCCCGGACGGAAGAGGAGCTCTTCAGTCCGGGAATAAGGGTCAGACTGATTTGCAGGCTGTTTTTGCTGCTTTGATCTGCTTTTTCTCACACAGCTCGGTGGATTCTGCGCCGACACACCATTTGTGGCGGTTATCCCAGGCCGTCAGCTGTACTTTCTTGCCGTTGGAGCACTTGACCGCGTACTGAGCAAAAGCCGTACCTTCAGTCGTCTCTCCATTCGCTTCGAAGACAATGCTGGTGGGCTTGGCGGCGAAGGTGGCGCTGGCGCTTACCAGCAGTGCGGCTGTTACTGCAATTTTTAAAAGCTTCATCATAGTGCCTCTTGTTTCGGGGGCCCGGTAGTCGCACTGTTTTTGACTAGTATCGCTACTGGGCGGAATGAAGTGATTATACGGGGAGGTCTTGGGTTTGGATTAGTTACTAAAATGTAACCTTGTGGGAAATAACGTAACAAAAAGGCTCAGCGCAGGTTTTGTATTTTAACTATTTGATCTATAAGGATTTTATTTTCGTCATAAAAAGAAAAGGGAATATTAAAAATATTTAATATTCCCTTTTCGCTGTCTGGGTAACATATTCAGGCGGTGTTGGGCCCTTTAGGCCAAAAAGATCAAAGCCACGCCCAGTATGGCGAGCAGTATGGCCTCTCCGGCTTTGTCAGGCCGAAAAACCGCGTAGCAATAGGACAGCGGCGGCAGCAACAGGCTGCACAGGCCCCAGGCGTAATCGTCCTTCCAGGACGCAATTAATAATAAGACCCAGCTTGCCAGCAGCGCTGCGATGCCAAAAGTTACCATTGCGGCAGTAGTCGCTTCCATGTTTCCTCCAGTATACGATCAGTTTTAAGCGCCAGAAGGGTAGCAGAAATCGACCCCGCATAGCCAGTAATGCGCGGTATAAGACTGTATTCTATCTGCCCATAATAGGGCCAAAACCAGAGGGCTGAACACATTGAGCGGATGACTCAAAGGCCTATATTGGGTATGGTGTGGCGCTTCCTGTTAAGAGAGTTTTCCTATTGAGTGATCCATTTGCCGAGATTCGCCCCTACCGGGATGAAGAGGTGCTGCCTGTATTGCGCCGATTGGTGCGGGACCCGGAATTCCTGGGTGCGATCGCCAGTCTCAGGTTTGGGCGCGCTGTGAGTCTGGTGCCCTGGTTGGTGAGGCCGCTGGTGGCTTTATTCCTGCGCTGGGAGTTGCGCAATGTGAAGGATGTCCAAAGCCTGCAGGACGTGATCAAACGCTATATGGATAGGATGATTGGCGCCAGTACCGGCGGTTTCTCCGTCTCGGGGCTGGAACAGCTGCCCACAGATCAGGCCTACCTGTTCATGAGCAATCACCGGGACATCGCCATGGATCCCGCGTTTACTAATTACGCTCTGTATCGAGAAGGCCGCGATACTGTGCGCATTGCCATTGGCGACAACCTGTTGACCAAGCCCTGGGTGTCGGACTCGATGCGCCTGAACAAAAGTTTTATCGTCAAGCGCGCACTGAGTGGGCCCAGGCAGTTACTGGCTGCAACGAAAATACTGTCTGGCTATATCAGGCACTCATTGCGCGAAGAGAACTCGCCCATCTGGATTGCCCAACGCGAAGGGCGGGCCAAAGATGGTGTAGACCAAACTGAGCCGGCGATCATCAAAATGTTGGCGATGAGCCGCGACAAACGCAGCGAGGAATTTGCCGCGCACATTGGCAACCTCGGTATCGTGCCGGTGGCGATCTCCTATGAACTTGACCCCTGTGATGCCATGAAGGCTGCGGAGCTCTGGCAGGTCGATACGCAGGGCAGCTATGAAAAAGGCGAGCAGGAGGATGTTGCCTCCATTGGCCAGGGGATTGCCGGTAATAAGGGCAGAGTCCACGTGTCCTTTGGCACGCCACTGGCGGCGAACCTGGAGACCCCGGGCGCGGTGGCTGACGAAGTCGACCGACAAGTGCGATCACTGTATTGCCTGCACCCAACCAATGTTTATGCCTACCGCATGCTGCACGGCGAGGATGTTGAGCTGCCCGATGATATCTACCTGGAGGAGGGCGATTGCAGTCGCGCGGAATTTGAGGCGCGTATACAGGCCCTGCCCGCTGCTCACAGGCCCTATGCACTGGCCATTTACGCCAATGCGGTGAGTAGTAAGCTGGCACTGGATCCGGGCGCTGCCGCTCTTGCTGACTGAGGAAACCAAGGACACCATACGCGAGGCCTATGGCGCCCTGATGGCGAGCAAGTCGCTGAATCCGCGTTGGGGCCAGCGCCAGATGATCGCCGAGATTGCCAACACCCTGTCGCGTATTCCCTCCCCGGGTGAGCCGGCAGCCCGGGAGCCGGCGGTGTGTGTCATAGAGGCGGGCACCGGAACCGGCAAGACGATTGCCTATGCCGTTTCCTGTATTCCCCTCGCCCAGGCCCTGGGCAAACGGCTGATTGTCGCTACTGCTACCATCGCCCTGCAGGAACAGTTTGTTAACAAGGATCTACCGGATATCAGGCGCCACAGTGGCCTGGATTTCAGTTATACCCTGGCCAAGGGACGCCGTCGCTACGTGTGTCTTTCCAAACTGGATCGTGTGATGGCGGAGGGGCAGGGTGACAGCCAGTTATTGCCACTGTACCCCGATGAGATGGCGACCCCACTGGCGACGGATGCCCTGCCTGTCTACTCCTCCATGCTCAATGCCCTGGCGCGCGGTGAGTGGGATGGCGACAGGGATAATTGGCCAGACACGGTGCGTGAGGATGTGTGGTACGGCGTGACCACCGATCACAGCCAGTGCAGTGGTAGACGCTGTCCCAACATCAGCCAGTGCAGTTTTTATCGCGCCAGGGATGAGTTGCAAAGTGCCGATGTCATTGTGACCAATCACGACCTGGCGTTGTCTGATTTGGCGCTTGGCGGCGGCGCTATCCTGTCCGCGCCGGAGGACAGTATTTATATTTTTGATGAGGGGCACCATCTGCCCGATAAAGCGCTGTCACATTTTTCCGGCTACTGTCGCTTGCATACCACGATCCAGTGGCTTCAGGACAGCCACAAGGCGTTGGTGCAGTTGGCCCAGGCCGTACTGCCTACACTGGAGTCCCTACAGCGGCACCTGCAGGAATTACCGACAGTGATGGATGATGCGGTTGCCGGGCTGCAGAACGTTGAGCAGGTCGTGGCCACTTTGTTTGAAGAGATGCCGGTGGAAGATAATCGGGGTGAGGACCAACAGCTGCGATTTGAACACGGCCTGGTGCCCGCTGCACTGATGCCGATCTCTGCCACCTTGGCGGCACTGTTTGGCAAGTTGTCCACGGGGCTGGCCCGGGTAGAGGCTATTCTTGAAGATGCCATGGATGAGGACGCGGGCGGGCTCGACAAGGCGGAGCTGGAAACCTGGCATCTCAATGTGGGCGGTATGTTGGGGCGGGCGGAAGGCGTGGTCGCTCTGTTCCAGGAATACGCGGTGAGCGGTGAGAATGATATGCCGCCTAAAGCCCGCTGGATTACGCTGCTCAACAGTGGGGGGCAGTTTGGGTTTGACCTGCGCTGCAGCCCCATTCTGGCTGCGGATATTTTGCAGGAGTACCTGTGGTCCAGGGCGGCGGGGGTGGTGGTGACCTCCGCGACTATCACCTCGCTCAATACATTCGACAGCTTTGTACTGCACTCAGGCGTGCCGGCTGGCTCGGTATTCAAGGTGGTAGCCAGCCCCTTTGACTATGCCAATGCCACCTTCAGTGTGCCCGCAATGGATTGTGATCCCGGTGATGCCAAGGCGCATACACAGGCCCTGATAGCGCAGTTGCCCGACTTACTGGATAAGCGTGAAGGTTCCCTGGTGCTGTTTTCCTCCCGTCGGCAGATGCTGGACGTGTACAACGGGCTGGCGGGTTCACTGGGGGAGATGATTTTACTGCAGGGTGACTACAGCAAACAGGAGACCCTGCGCCGCCACCGGGAGGCGATCGATAAGGAGACGGGCAGCGTCATATTTGGCCTCGCCAGTTTTGCCGAGGGGGTGGATTTGCCCGGCGATTACTGTCGCCACGTGGTGATAGCCAAAATACCCTTCGCGCCGCCCAACAGCCCGCTGGAAGCCGCGCTGGCAGAGTGGGTGGAAGCCGAAGGGCGCAATGCCTTCATGGAAATCAGCGTACCCGATGCGGCGCTGCGCCTGATTCAGGCCAGTGGCAGGTTACTGCGTACAGAGAGCGATACCGGCCGGGTCACGCTCATGGATAGGCGTATAGTGACACGGCGCTACGGTCGTGCCATTCTCGACTCGCTACCCCCCTTTCAGCGCAACCTCGCCTAGGAACGATTCGTTATGCGAACAGATGTAGCAGAAGTATTGATCGACATAGAGTCCGAGATGCGTCAACTCAGTTTGTGGGGGCGTATTCCACCGTCCACTGAAGCCCTGGCCAGTGATCAGCCGTTTTGTGTTGATACGCTGACCCTGCCGCAGTGGTTACAGTACATTTTTCTGCCGACACTCTATCAGCTGTTGGAATCCGGTGAACCGCTGCCCCTGCGCTGCGGGATTGCTCCGATGGCTGAAGAGTATTTCAGGGGGGGCGGCTTGGCGAGCAGCGCGCTGGAAGCTGCCCTGTTACGCATGGACGAGTTATTGACGGACGAGGCTTAAAGGGGGCTTTTTAGCGGGGGTCGTATAACCCTGCCAGTGAAGGCAGAGTGTCGTTTTAAGGGGTGAGAGCCCCTAATGTAAATAAATGGGGTCTGACCCCATTTATTTTTTTAGTGCAGGACCCGGTCTGACTGCATTTCTGCGCGCAGCTCCTGGGTTTTATCTCTGGCCGCAGAGGCCTCCTGCTGTTGCATGTAGGTACGCAAGCGACCCACTACACTGGTCATTACGTCTATCGTCTGGCTGATCTGATCCAGGGCCATGAGTATGGTCTCGGTATCTTTGGGAGTCTTATCGCTGTTGTCCATTGTAGATCCCTTGGTAGTGCCGTTTACCGGCGTTTTGTTGCCTTGACGTATTGCCCGACCGCTGCGAGGCGGCCGGGGTAGTGCCTATTCCCAGGTCAGGGCGCCGCCTGTCTGGTATTCAATAACGCGCGTTTCGAAAAAGTTCTTCTCTTTGCGCAAATCCATGATCTCCGACATCCAGGGGAAGGGGTTCTGCACATTGGGGAACTGCTCGGGCAAGCCCAGCTGCGACAGACGTCGGTTGGCAATGAACTGCAGGTACTCTTCCATCATGGCTGCATTCATACCCAGTACACCCCGGGGCATGGTGTCTCTGGCGTATTCAATTTCCAGCTGGGTACCTTCCAAAATCATCTGGATGGCTTCCTGCTTGAATTGCTCCGTCCACAGGTGGGGGTTCTCCAGCTTGATCTGGTTGATGACATCGATACCGAAATTCAGGTGCATGGATTCGTCGCGCAAAATGTACTGGAATTGCTCTGCCACACCCGTCATTTTGTTGCGTCTGCCCATGGACAGGATTTGCGTAAAGCCGCAGTAAAAGAAAATGCCTTCGGTGACCGCATAAAAGCCGATCAGGTTGCGCAGCAGGGTCTGGTCGGTTTCCACGGTGCCGGTGGTGAAGGTGGGGTCGCTCAGGTCGTGCGTATGGCGTAGGCTCCAGGCGGCTTTCTTGGCAACCGTGGGCACTTCGCGGTACATGTTGAAGACTTCGCCTTCATCCATGCCCAGGGATTCAATACAGTACTGGTAGGCGTGGGTGTGGATCGCTTCTTCGAACGCCTGTCGCAGCAGATACTGACGACATTCCGGGTTGGTAATCAGGCGGTATAAGGCCAGTACCAGGTTGTTGGCGACCAGTGAGTCTGCGGTCGAGAAATACCCCAGGCTGCGCATGATGATACGGCGCTCGTCGTCAGACAGACCATCGGCGCTTTTCCAGGTTGCCACATCGGCGGTCATGTTGATTTCTTGCGGCATCCAGTGGTTGGCGCAGCCATCGAGATACTTCTGCCAGGCCCAGTCGTACTTGAAGGGCACCAGTTGATTCAGGTCGGCGCGACAGTTGATCATGGCCTTTTCGTCTACCGATACCCGGGCAGCACCCATTTTCAGTTCTTCGACACCCGCTGTTATATCGAGGTTTTCTATGGCGAGAGCGGCCTGGGTAACCGGGTCGATCGCGCTGCCGTTGGCAGCTGTCGTGGTCGTTTCTGTCGTTGCTTCAATCGCTTCTTCAATGGCATCAAGTGCCGCCTTTGCAACAGCGGGTTCAGCCTTGGCCGGGGCGGGTGTCGCCGCCGGTGCAGTGTCGTCCTCGTGATAATCTTCCCAATTCAACATGTATTCTGGTCCCCTGGGGTGTTTCTATCGTTTTGTATGTTGTTTTTTTCTGACCCGCCTACTGGCAGGCCTCACAGTCCGGGTCGTCCAGTGAGCAAGCCTGTGGCACGGGCGCAGGTTGTGCGGGCTGGTCGTTGCCGGAAGACACAGCGTTCAGCGAGCCGGTATCAATGGTGGATTTCTCAGTACCGGTGGCAGCCAATGAGCGCAGGTAGTAGGTTGTCTTCAAGCCGCTATACCAGGCCATGCGATAGGTGATATCCAGTTTCTTACCGTTTGCATTGTTGATGTAGAGGTTGAGTGACTGGGCCTGATCGATCCACTTCTGGCGCCTGCTGGCCGCTTCAACAAGCCAGCGTGGCTCGACTTCGAAGGCGGTTGAGTAAATGGCTTTCAGATCTGCCGGCACCCGTTCAACAGCGTGCACACTGCCATCGTAGTATTTGAGGTCGTTGACCATCACCTGATCCCAGAGGCCGCGTTCTTTCAGGTCTCTGACCAGGTAAGGGTTTACCACCGTGAATTCGCCAGACAGGTTCGATTTCACATACAGGTTCTGGTAGGTGGGCTCAATTGACTGGGAGACGCCGGTAATATTGGCGATGGTGGCTGTAGGCGCGATGGCCATGACATTGGAGTTACGCATGCCCTGGCTTTTGATCGTTGCACGCAGGCCGTCCCAGTCCAGGGTTTGACTCTTGTCGACCTGGATATAGTCAGCGCCACGGTTTTCGATCAATAGATCCAGTGAATCGATGGGGAAGACACCCTGGCTCCAGAGTGAGCCCTCGTAGCTGCCGTAGCTGCCGCGCTCAGCGGCCAGTGCGCTGGACGCTTCTATGGCGTAGTAGCTGATGGCTTCCATTGAGCGGTCGGCAAATTCTATTGCCTGCTCCGAACCGTACGCCAGGTGCTGCTTGTACAGCGCATCCTGAAAACCCATCAGACCAAGCCCTACGGGGCGGTGGCGCATATTGGAGGTGCGGGCCTGTGGCACAGAGTAGTAGTTTATATCGATCACGTTATCGAGCATGCGCACCGCAGTACGTACCGTCTTGGCCAGCTTTTCGGTATTCAGGCCGTTCTCATCGATGTGTTGGGGCAGGTTGATGGAGCCCAGGTTGCACACGGCGATTTCTTCTTCGCTGGTGTTCAAAGTGATTTCGGTGCACAGGTTGGATGAGTGGACAACACCAACGTGCTGCTGTGGAGAGCGCAGGTTGCAGGGGTCCTTGAAGGTTACCCAGGGGTGGCCTGTCTCGAACAGCATGCCCAGCATTTTCCGCCAAAGGTTTTCCGCCTTGAGGGTCTTGAACAGCTTCAGTTCGCCGTTGCGGGTCATGGCCTCGTATTCTTCGTAGCGTGTTTCGAAGGCCTTGCCGTAAAGGTCGTGCAGGTCCGGTGCATCGTTGGGCGAGAACAGGGTCCAGTCGCCGCCATCGAATACGCGTTTCATAAACAGGTCGGGAATCCAGTTTGCGCTGTTCATATCGTGGGTGCGACGGCGGTCATCGCCGGTATTTTTACGCAGCTCGACAAACTCTTCGATATCCAGGTGCCAGGTCTCCAGGTAGGCACAGACAGCCCCTTTGCGTTTTCCGCCCTGGTTTACCGCGACAGCCGTGTCATTGACCACTTTGAGGAAGGGAACGACGCCCTGTGATTTGCCATTGGTGCCCTTGATGTAAGCGCCCAGTGCGCGCACGGGGGTCCAGTCGTTGCCCAGCCCGCCGGCGAATTTGGACAACATGGCGTTGTCGCGAATGGCGCCGTAGATGCCGTGCAAGTCATCTGGCACGGTAGTCAGGTAGCACGAAGACAGCTGCGGACGCAGGGTGCCAGCATTAAACAGCGTGGGTGTTGAGCTCATGTAATCGAAGGAGGAGAGCAGCTCGTAAAATTCGATGGCACGGGCATTTTTGTCATCTTCTTCGCTGGACAGCCCCATTGCGACGCGCATAAAGAATATTTGTGGCAATTCAAAGCGCACTTCGTCGCTGTGAATGAAATAGCGGTCGTAGAGCGTTTGCAAGCCCAGGTAGGTAAATTGCAGGTCTCTTTGCGGCAGTATGGCGTCACCCAGCCTGGCGAGATCGAAGTCCCTCAGTTGTGGGGACAAGAGTTCCAGTTCAATGCCCTTCTCTATATAGGCGTTCAGGGCCTTGGGGTACAGCGTATCCATATCGGCCTGGGTGGCGCTGGTGGCAACGCCCAGAAAGTTCAGGCCTTCTGCGCGCAGGTTATCGCATAACAGACGGGCCGCCGCGTAGGAATAATTGGGCTCCTGCTCAATCATGGTACGGGCGGTAATGACCAGTGAGGTACTCAGTTCTGCGGCGGTCAAGCCGTCGTACAAATTCTTCAGGGCCTCGTTGAGGATATCGGCTTCGCTGACGTCCGCCAGGTCGGTGCAGGCTTCGCTGACGATAGTGTGTATTCGGTCCAGGTCCAGAGGTGCCCGGCTGCCGTCGGGCTGTACGACATTGATACTGCCGGCGGCTGCCTGGGTGGCCGGGGACAGTTCCTGGCGGGCCGCACGTTTGCGGGATTGCTCCTCGCGGTAGATGACGTACTCCCGGGCGATTTTGTGTTCGCCGGACCGCATCAGGGACAGTTCAACCTGGTCCTGCACATCTTCAATGTGAATGGTGCCGCCGGAGGGCATACGTCGCTGGAAGGTCGCGGTCACCAGATCGGTTAACTTCGCCACTGTCTCGTGAATACGACTGGAAGCTGCGGCTGTACCGCCCTCGACTGCAAGGAAGGCCTTGGTGATGGCTACGGATATTTTACTGGTCTCAAAAGGGACAACGGTGCCATTGCGCTTGATCAGTCGTATCTGCCCCGGAGCGGTTGCGCCAAGTTCGGCACTGCTTGCCGAGCTCTGTTGGGTGCTGCTGGGGGTTTGTGGGGCTGTGCCTGGCTGGTTGGTCTCTGTCTGCATGTCTACTCCGACGTTTTGGCGCTTCGGCCTTATTGTTTTGGCTACCGCGTGACTGTTTGGTTACTGCATTTTTTACTGTAGTCCGCCCCGGTGGCTCAGCCACCGCAGCAGGATTTTCTTTGGGTTTATTACAGGATGACAATACCGCTGACTCTGCCACCGACTCTGGTGGCGAGCTGCGGGTAGCTTGCCTCTTCGAATATCCCCTGTCTGTTCACTCCACTGTGCCGGTTAGGCATTCGCTGCAGGCTCCTGGTCGAGAGCTGGGCTCAGTAGTCCTGTATTCCTAAATCTGAATTAGCCCATTACCGGTTTTTACTGTTATCACCACAAGTGTTACCAAAAGTGGTGGTTTTTTAATCGGTACACCCTACATATGGGGGTGTTTGGCTGACTTGAATACAAGATAAAGCGCAATTGGGTATTTTGCAATAGGCTTAGGTTGGGTTTAAGTTGTGGATAAGGTGTGCACAGTT
Source organism: Halioglobus sp. (assembly GCA_036960305.1). GTDB lineage: Bacteria > Pseudomonadota > Gammaproteobacteria > Pseudomonadales > Halieaceae > JBALVT01. Next base: position 55,312 of record JBALWA010000004.1, read on the forward strand.
GTCACGGTCTGTGCTTACTAACGCGACAGGCCAGACACGGCGTGGCTGGGACGGAAAAGGCGGGCCGTCGGATGGGATTTTCGTTTTTAAATTTATTTTTTTATAAAAAATATGGTGGATATACGGTTTGGCTATTTAGATGCGGAGTAACTGATGGTCGGGGGAGATTCGCCTGCAGATGGACACTGCAGGCGAGCGTACATTTCAGGCGTTGGCGTTCAACAGGGTTTCCATCAAGGCCTTTTGTGCGTGCAGTCGGTTCTCTGCCTCATCCCAGATAATGGTATCGGCGGCGTCCATGAGGCCGGCGCTGATTTCTTCTCCGCGATGCGCGGGCAGGCAGTGCATATAGAGGGCGTCGCTGTTGGCTATTGTCATCAACTCTTCATTGACCTGGTAGGGCGCGAAAAGCTTGGCGCGCTCCTGTTGCTCGCTCTCCTGTCCCATGGAAGCCCAGACGTCGGTGACCAGCAGGTCGGCGCCCCTGGCCGCAACAGCGGGATCATGCTCAATAATGACCCTGTCGCGGTTCGCCTCCAGCAGGGCCTGGTCGGGTTCAAATCCCGGTGGACAACTGATGCGCAGCTCGAAGTCGAATTGCCTGGCAGCATTGATGTAGGACTGGCACATATTGTTGCCATCGCCCACCCAGCAGGCGGTTTTACCGGCGATGGTACCGCGGTGCTCCGTCCAGGCCTGCATGTCTGCCAGCAGCTGGCAGGGGTGGTAGTCATCGGTGAGTGCGTTGATCACCGGTACTGACGAATGGCTGGCAAAACGCTCAACGATATCGTGACCGAAGGTGCGTATCATTACGATGTCCACCATGGAGGAGATAACGCGTGCGCTGTCCTCTATGGGTTCACCCCGGCCCAGTTGGGTATCCTGGGGAGACAGGAACATGGCGTGCCCTCCCAGTTGTGCCATACCGGCTTCAAATGAAACCCGTGTTCGGGTGGAGGATTTGGCAAATACCATCGCCAGGACTTTGCCCGGAAACGTGCGCTGGTCGATACCGGCATGGTGCTCGCGCTTCATTTCCGAAGCGCGCTGAATCATGGTCAGCAATTCGGCTGGACTGAAGTCAAGCAGTGTCAGGAAGTGCCTGGTGGCAGACATGGTGTAATCCTCTGTTTTTTAGGCCGTATTCAGCTGAAATTGGCGATCAGCTCGGCGACGCCCCGCCCCAACAGGCGGGCTTCATCTTCGGTAATGATTAAGGGGGGTAGCAGGCGAACGGTGCTGCCTGCGGTGACGTTGATCAGCAGGCCCCGGGTCAGCGCCTCGCTGACCAGTTCGGTGCAATCCCGATCCAGTTGAATGCCGAGCATCAGGCCCTTGCCCCTGATTTCTTTCAGGATAGGATTGTCGCCCAGGCCATTCTCGATTTCGTCCCTGATAACCTGGCCCATGGCCGTGGCGTGGGCGGGCAGGTCCTGCTCGATTATGGTCTTGATGACTGCCAGCGCCGTGGCGCAGGCCAGCGGGTTGCCGCCATAGGTCGAGCCGTGATTGCCCGCGGTAAAGACCTGCGCAGCAGCGCCGCGCGCGAGGCAGACGCCAATGGGAACACCGTTGCCCAGACCCTTGGCCGTGGTGACCACGTCGGGCGTAATGCCCAGGTCCTGATAGGCAAAGTAGGTACCGGTGCGGCCGTTGCCGGTTTGCACCTCATCCAACATCAATAACCAGCCCTGCTCATTGCACAGTTCACGCATCTCTCGCAGGTACTGGGCGTCGGCCGGGTACACCCCGCCCTCGCCCTGTATGGGCTCGGCTAATACGGCGACCACATCGGGATTGTTGCTGGCGATTTGTCGCAGGGCGTCTATGTCATTTAAGGGCGCGCGGGTAAAGCCCGCAACCAGGGGCTCGAACCCGGCCTGAATTTTTCGATTGCCGGTGGCGGTCAATGTGGCCAGGGTGCGACCATGGAAGGCCCCCTCGAGTACGACAATAGTGGGTTTCTTGATGCCCTTCTGGTGGCCATACAGCCGTGCCAGCTTGATGGCCGCCTCGTTGGCCTCGGCACCGGAGTTGCCGAAAAAGCAGGCATCCATGCCGGCAATGGCCGTCAGTTGTTCAGCCAATTGCTCCTGGGCCTCTACACGGTACAGATTGGAGGTGTGGATTAATCGCGCTGCCTGCTCATTAATGGCAGCGGTGACGGCCGGGTGAGCGTGGCCAAGCGCATTGACGCCAATGCCGGCAATACCATCCAGGTAGCGGCGGCCCTCGGTATCGATGAGGTAGACCCCCTCGCCGTGGCTGAATGAAATGGGTAGCCTGGCGTAAGTTGGCATTAGCGCAGACATAATTGCTTTCCTCTCAAAAACGCAAAAAGGCAGCGGTTGCTGCCTCAATTAGGCGAACTATATCGCTGTTCTAGGGGCTTGGCAAATACCCGTGACAACGGGGAGAAATTTACGAACAAAAAGGGTAGAATACTCGGCTTAATTCGGTCTTCCCGTCCCGCGGGTCAAACACACAGGATAAAAGATGGATATTATTGAAACGATTAAAGAACAGATTGAGAGCAATGACATACTGCTCTACATGAAGGGTTCCCCCAATCAGCCCCAGTGCGGTTTTTCCGCACGTACAACACAGGCTGTTATGGCGTGCGGTGAACGCTTTGCCTACGTGGATATCCTGTCAAACCCGGACATTCGCACCAACCTGCCGCAGTACGCCAACTGGCCAACATTCCCTCAGTTGTGGGTAAAGGGCGAGTTGATCGGCGGCTGCGATATTGTGGAAGAGATGTTTGAGAGCGGTGAGCTGCAAACCTTGATCAAGGAAGCGGGCGTTTCAGCTGCAGCGGAGTAAGGTCTTTACGCAGATAATAATGGCGGCCCTGAGCCGCCATTTTTGTATCTGGAGAGACCAGGCTTCAGGCAGGTTTAACGGTGTGCATGGCCGTTTGAAGGTAGTTTTGCAGACCGACCTTGCCAATCAGGCTGATTTGGGTCTCCAGCCAGTCAATATGTTCTTCCTCGGCTTCCATGATTTCAACGAAGAGATCCCGGGAGACATAGTCAGCGATTGACTCGCAGTAGGCGACGGCCGCCTTCAGGTCTGCATGGGCAACGTGCTCAAGCCTGAGGTCACTGGCAAGCATTTCTTCCGTGTTTTCGCCGATGCTCAGTTTGCCCAGGTCTTGCAGGTTGGGTAGGCCCTCCAAAAATAGTATGCGTTCGATCAGCTTGTCCGCATGTTTCATTTCATCGATGGACTCGTGGTACTCGTGGTCGGCAAGTTCCTGCAGGCCCCAGTCCTTGTACATGCGCGCATGCAAAAAGTACTGGTTGATTGCTACCATTTCGTTACCGAGGACCGTGTTCAGGTGTTCAATGACTTTCGCGTCGCCTTTCATTGTCTATCTCCTACAGTTGGGAAAGCGGCATGATGCGCCTGCCATCAAGGAATGTCAACGTAAGGTCTTGATTTTGTTAGTTATTTCTAATGATAATCGAAGTGATTATCAACCCGTTTCTCGGTGAGAGTAGGGCTGGACGTATCGGAGGGCTTAACTGACGGCGTAGAAGAGCTGTTCGTTGTCGGCGAGGTCGTTCAATGATTCACGCACGATTTCCCGGGTGAGAATACCGCACTTACCACATTGGCTGGCAACACCCAGGGTGTTGCGAACATCGCGCATGGAGCTGGCGCCATCTTCGACAGCGGCTCTGATCTGGGTATCGGTAATGCCTTTGCAGATACATACGTACATAGTGGGGTGTTCCGCCTGAACGTGCCTTTTAATGAGGTTGAGACCACCTTAATCTTAATGAGAATGATTGTCAACACGAAATGCGATTGCTGCTCATTACCGGGCATGGTTCACCTGCACAGGTGCAGCAGGGCGCATGAAACTCGGTCTATAGGTTTTCGCTATGAAGATAATTCACAAAATTCAATGGGCTGATAGTCCCAGCCTGTGTATCATCACCTGCTCGAGATCTGGCGGCTGAATTGCGTGGTCTGAGATCTTTTACCTTTCGAATTTGGAGTATGAAAACATGGGCGTTTTAGTTGGTAAATCTGCACCGGACTTTGATGTAGCGGCGGTTCTGGGAAATGGTGAAATTGTTGATTCCTACAAGCGATCTGAGGCGATGGCTGGCAAGTACGGCCTGATTTTCTTCTACCCGCTGGATTTTACATTCGTTTGCCCCTCGGAGTTGATCGCACTCGATCACCGTATGGACAAGTTCCGCGAGTTGGGTGTTGAAGTTGTTGCTGTATCCATTGATTCCCAGTTTACGCACAATGCCTGGCGTAACACGGCCGTCAATGACGGCGGTATCGGCCCCGTCACCTACACCATGGCCGCTGACGTTAATCACGACATCTGCCGTTCTTACGACGTTGAAACCGACGGTGGTGTAGCGTTCCGTGGTGCTTTCATCATCGACAAGGCTGGCGATGTGCGCTCCCAGTTGGTCAATGACCTGCCTCTGGGTCGCAACATCGACGAACTGATCCGCCTCGTTGAAGCCCTGCAGTTCACCGACGAGCACGGCGAAGTCTGCCCTGCCGGCTGGAACAAAGGCGACAAGGGCATGGACGCTTCACCCGACGGTGTCGCCGCGTACTTGTCAGAGAATGCCGAAGCTTTATAAGCGCCGGATCTCTGGGTAGTGACGCGAACGCGGGGCTCTGGTCTCGCGTTTTTTTTGGCTCGGGATTCGGGGAAACTGCTGGCTGGCTTGGTTGTCGGAGTCGGTATCTGGCTGAGTCCTGCTGTGTGTCTTGGGTGTCGGTATCTGGCCGAGTCCTGACTGTGTGCCCTGGCCTGCCGGGACTCGCCGTGAATACATCCATGTAGGCTCGTATCGCACATCCATGTGCTCAACGGTCCCAGCAGGCCAGGGCACACAGTCAGAACTCTCCTGCTATGCGTAATTCGCAGATCAAGCTTCGATGGTCGGTGTGTTTACAGGCCGATAGCCTCAGAGTTTCAGTATCGCAGTGAATCGAGCGGCGGGTGCGGCCCAGTGCTTCCCGGGACCGTCTGAGGCCAAGGATGGCCTCAGCCGAGCCCACATGGATGTGCTTGTAGCGTGTCTCGGGAAGCACTGGGCCGTACCTGCTGCGGG